>NZ_JAWMPW010000008.1:0-154742 GCF_033101115.1 Vibrio sp. TH_r3
TACCTTTGCGAGAATTAAGCATTATCGAGCTATTTCAAGTAGATATGACAAATTAGAAAGGAACTATGCCAGCATGTTATCGCTGGCATTCATGTTGATGTGGCTACCGATGTATTGTTGAACGCGAAATGTACAGCAAAGATCAACAGGCCCTAGCTACTATTCTGACAAGCTGTTGCCCCTTTGTGTTTTGGTGATATTTTTAGCAGATACATTTCGTCATCAACCTTCCTAACTTTCCTACATGGCAGCAAGTTAAATCGTGGTGCTCGGAAACTCCCAATTTCCTTTAAAAACAGGCTCCCTAACCAGTAAATGCAGATTGCATCATTTATGCCCTTTTTCTGAAAAGCATAGCTCGGGATAGAACAAAAGCGAATTTGGAGTGGCTATCAACCCAAGACTTCTTCCACCCAAGTTGGTTACTTTGATACCAGCTCTTTGGTCTTGAGCACTGCACACATTGAATGGGTTGCTTTATCGTGTGTTGTTTGTTTTCCTGCTAAAGTTTATGAAAATTGTTTGTTCAATTTAGCCAGAAGCAACGGAAACTTCACCCCGCTCTTTAACTCAACAAGAACAATTTGTCTTATGTAGTTAGTTTTAGGGTATTCCCATTTAGAACCTGATGTTCAAAAATCGCATCAAATAATCATGGATGCTTAACGACTACGTGTTGGGATACAGGCAGGGGTGATAACTCTGTGGTAAATATCACAAGTCGAAGCCCTATTTCCTGCTAGGATTCGTCGCGTTAACATCTACGAAAGCCTAAAAAAAATGTTAAAGCGAATAATGTTGCGCACTACATTAAATGCCTAACATCCACCTCACAGGAGAAAACATGATTAAAAATCACTTAGCTTTATTGGTAATACCTATCGGAGTTATTGCCATCACGACTGGTTGTCAGAGCACTGTTACTGAGGCTACTGTTGAAACTCCTAAGGTACGTTTTGCTGTTACTGATGCCATGCAGACGAAATTTTATGACGTTAATGGCAACGTAATTGATGCGCCTGAACTAGGTGATACGCTCTATGGTCAGGATGCGCAATATCAGGGCCTTCAACCGTCTTATACCGATAATGGCGACGGTACAGTAACAGATAATAACACTGGCCTTATGTGGCAACAAACACCCCCTTCAGGCAAAATGTCATATGATGAAGCCAAAGCCTATGTTGAAAGTCTTAATATTGGTGGTTATACCGATTGGCGCCTGCCAACTATTAAAGAGTCTTTCTCTATTGCCAATCTGGGAGGGAGCTTAAACGTAGCCGATATTACAAAAGCTGTCCCTTATCTCGACACTGAGTATTTCGATTTTTTCTATGATGAAAAAAAACCTTATACTGGTTCTTACTGGACGAGTACGGTTACAAAAATGCTGCCACAGAACGAATATGAAAAACAAGAACTGAATTACGGCTTTAACTGGGCCGATGGTCACCTAAAAGCGTACGGTGACGGCTATTATCGCGATGGTACTTCTATGAACAACTCCATTCCGGCAGGTGTACGTGCTGTTCGCGGAGAGGAAGGCGTTTACGGCGTTAACGACTACGTCGATAACGCAGACGGAACCGTCACCGACCGAGCAACCGGATTTATGTGGTCTAAGCAAGACAGTGGTTACATCAACGATGATGCTTCAGTTCGACTGCCAGATGACAAAAACTTTGGCTTCGGTCGAACCTGGGTCGATACGTTAGCTTGGGTTCAAAAAATGAACAAAGCCAATTACTTAGGGTATAGTGATTGGCGTTTACCTGATGCAAAAGAACTACAAAGTATTGTTCAATACGGTAAAACTATGTTGCCTGCAACTGATGCTAATACCTTCGACCTAAGCCGTAAAGATGTCTATATGTGGACTAGTACAACCTGCGGTGATTTCCCGGATACAGCGCTGTATCTGGCATTTGGTAAAGCCTGGGGAATTAATTTAATGTCTGATGGTCCTGTTGGCGCTGATTCAGACGGTGAAAAATCTGAAAGCACATCGTCATTAGCAGCCGCTACTGCAACGGTTGATGATTTCGTCGACACTCACGGTCCAGGTGCCATGCGTAACGATTACAAAGACTTGACTGGCGTCGCGACCCAAACACCTAAACTTGCCCGTGAACTTTGGGCTCGTATTAATGGTCAAGAATTCCCTTACGAGTTCGACGTAAATGATACAACGACTATCTTTGATTTAAGCGCATCAGAGAATGCCGCTGATTATACTGTTCTGTTCAATCACGCTATGCTTGTGCGCGATGCAGACTAAGATTGAGGCAGGCTCTTAGCAGTCTGCCTCTTTTTTTGGGAATACGTGGGGAAATTGATCAGATATTTTTAATTGAGAGCAAGCGTAGTAGGGGAACTAATTTGGCCACGTCACTAGAGGTTTTTGCAATACTCTCAATTGTTGTTTAGGCTCTTTTTTCTAGACATTTGTTAAACTCAATGTAGCTATTCAAATGTATTTATTTGGTTTTGTACCTTTGGTGTATGTGTTATGAGAAAAACAAAGAGAACAACATTACTAGTCTGTTAGAAATTGATTGATGACAGTGTTAGCGTTGTTTTGGGCGGATTGGCTACCTATAATTTCAGGCCAGTGGTTTACCTGATTCGCCAATGTACCAGTCAACCCTTTCTTACTTCCCCACCAAGCACCTGTCTTAAATTCATCGCTGTTTAGTAGCACATCAACATAACGCTTAGCACCGACATCTACAGAGTGCGCCTTTCCAAGCTTTTGCATTACCCACATTGCAGATTCCATGACCCATCTTTGATGCCAAGGTAGTGACGCTGTACCGGAAGTGCCACGCGCCATACCAGGATCAACCGTGATAAATCTTTTATCTGTATGCTGTCGCGCCATGCTCATTGTCCATAATGCGCCCATGAGCTTCACCGAGCCATAAATATCCGTATAGTTTTTGTTTTCAGCAAACTTTTCACCATTAACTACGCTGATCCACTCTTCAATTGAACCCTGTTCAATAGGAGGGCGGCCTGCTCCCACTTCTGATGCCCCCCTTGCCGCAAAGCTTGCGACATACATAATTGAGCCATCAGTAGAGAGTTTATTGTTTTTAATCAGGTGATTAGTAAATTGGACATGTCCCAACACATTGACCGCAAAGATAAACATGACCCCATCTTTAGTCAGTTGAGTTGGCGTTGTTCCTCCGCCCCCTCCGGCGTTTAAAATGACCGCATCCACTGGCGTATCAAGGTTGTCGGCAGCTTGACGGCATGATTCAACGTCGCCAACATCAACAAGTAAAATCTCAAAAATGTCCTGACCTGTTGAATCTTCTAATTGGTGGCGCGCCTCTTCAGCACGTTTTTTATCACGGCATGCCAATACGATTCTCGAAATGCCGTCTTTTTCAGCGAATTGTCGTGCTGCTTCAAACCCAAGTCCCGAGTTTGCACCTGTAATTAAAACTGATGAATAGTTCATAGTGTTTACCATTATTAAAAAGTGTAAAGGTGGCGCAAGGCCATGAATTAATCGTTACAACGCTCTAAAAATCAGTCTTCAATTTTTACGCAACGAACAGAAAACATATAATCCTTAGTGCTTGTAGCTCGTCGGATCTCACCTTTATGAGCATTCCACCAAGAATAAGCAAGAGTTCGAATAATGGCCTTTTTATCAGTCGAAGCGGTTGCGGTCCAAAACTCAGTGTAAGCACCTTGAGTGATGTAAAATCCATTCCACTTCACTCCAGCAGGGCGAGCAAAAAAGCGATGTTTATTGACGATTGATGGTTCAAATTTCTTAAACAAGCCATTGCTTTGGGACTCTTTGAGTTGAGCGCCAAGGTTTTGCTCACCACCTCGCCAACCATCTTGGTCAACTTCCTCTTCTGGCATACCTATATTACGCTCTAACTGTTTCCAATCATCATCGGTTGCCATACGCCAACCCACAGGGCAGAGTTTTCGCTCATCAGAAACATCATGCCAATCGTATAGCCTGCCATACTTCAATAAGTTATCTGGTTCATCTTCAGGGATTACCCCTGTCCTTACAGCAGAGCCGTCTTGAAATGCAGTACTTCTAAGCCCCTCAGCTAACCAAGTTTGTTCGCCTATTGTGACGGTACGGTAGATATTCCCTTCGACATCTTGCACCATCTCTTCAAGTTGGTATAACTCTCTATTAACGTCGCTCGCTAATGAAGCTGTTGCAACAATCATGCAGACTCCTATGGATAATATGTACTGTTTCATTAATTACTCCTTGAGTATCAACTTTATACTTCAAGCGGCTGTAAAGATGGGATAAGTTTAATTGGTCGGCTTCAGATAAACTTATACATTTCTATAATTGTTAATATGGACGTGTAAATTTAATTTAATCAATGGCTTATTGGGGTTTTCTCTATTTCAACGCTCATTATTTTTTGAGATATGAATAAGTTTTTCTTGGCTGTTTTACTTAGAATTCCTTTAAGCGTAGTAAACAAGACCAGCAAAGGAATCCCTAGCATTGAAAGCCATAAAATCTTCATTGACGTTATTATTATCGACCTTAATCATGATTATCAGTGGCTGTGCCAACAACGATATATCTCGTGTGCCAATGTATGAATCAGAGCAGTACTACAATTATTTACAGCTTACTTTTGACCAATATGTGGAAACGACAACAGAATGGTTACGGGAGAATCGATCTTTTATTACTGAACATGACCAGCATGAAATAGAGTTAGCGATGAATGCACCTTACAGTAAGGGAGATCTTAGCTCAGAAAAAGCGATCTTACTCGCACATGGTCTTGGCGACTCACCTTTCAGTTTCAGTGATATCTCAGACTCTCTTGCTGAGCAGGGCTTTTATGTGCAGGTGGTACTTTTGCCTGGTCACGGCAGTAACCCTAGACATATGAAAATGGTGAACTATCAGGATTGGCAAATAATGATTGATCACTATGCCCAGCAGCTAAAACAGCAATACGATGAAGTTTGGCTAGGAGGCTTTTCGACGGGCGGCAACTTGGTTTCTATTCATGCATTAGATAATCAGGGTGTGGATGGCTTAATGTTATTTTCACCAGGTTTTCAAACCAGGACGCCAGTACTAGAAAAATTAACGCCGTTAGCAGCAATCTTTACTGAAGGGTGGTTTACAGAAGAGAACAACCTTGCCAAATATAACTCTGGGCTTCTAGTTAGTGCATTAGCCTATTCAGAAAGTGCTAAGGTTTTTCGCAATAAAATCGCAGATCAAAAACTGGACATTCCTGTTATGTTAGTTGTTTCCGAGGCTGATAGCGTGATTGATGCGCATGCTCTAAATAAATACTTTGAGCAACATTTTACTCATCCCAAAAGTAGGTTGGTGTGGTACGGGGAGAAAACAGAATTTAAACTTCCTGGCAAAGTAGAGCGTTACTCGATGAAAATAGACGATCTTAGAATTAGCACAGCTTCTCACATGAGCCCTTTATTTGCACCTGATAATAGCTACTATGGACAGGGTGGAGACAAAATAATCTGTGAAAACAGCCTGAGCTCTTCTGCTGTCGAGGCATGCAATCAGGGTGAGGAAATTTGGTTTTCAGCATGGGGTTACACTGAAGTCGATCGCATTCACGCTCGACTTACTTGGAACCCATATTATGCCGAATTGGAAAAAACGATGAAAGCTATCGCCCTATAGGCCAATTAGATAAATTATTTGAGAGTAGAAAATGACCAACACACTGCACATAAATTCTATTTCGGACCTACATACTGCGTTAGGGCTGGGTGCCCCAACTCATCCACTAGTGAGTTTTTTCAAACCATCTAAGGTTAAACAGGGAGTTAAGGAAGATATCAAAATCTGTTTTGACCTCTTTCTTATTTCTTTGAAGGATTCTGTTCATTGTAAGGTTGGATATGGTCACACGACCTATGATTTTGATGAAGGAACGATGACCTTTATCGCTCCCGGTCAAGAATTGATGATTGAAGCAACGGAGCCATTGGAAGATTCGTTGGGGTGGACCATTGCTTTTCACCCTCAACTGATAGCAAAGAGCGACCTTAGTCACAAGATGTCTGATTATTCTTTCTTCGAATATCAGACAAATGAGGGTTTACACCTTTCAGAGCGTGAGCGTGTGATGGTCACTGATATCGCTTCTAGTGTTGGAAATGAGACAGAAATGAATATGGATAAACATACTCAATCGTTAATCTGCTCAAGCATTGAGTTGTTGTTGAAGTATTGTACTCGATTTTATGATCGTCAATTTATTGTGCGCTCTGATTTAAACCACGATTACATGAGACGTTTTAATCAGTTCTTATACTCATATTACCAAAGCGACAAGCCTTTTGAAGAAGGAATACCTACGGTTCAATACTGTGGTAAAGAGGTTGGTTTATCGCCTTATTACTTAAGTGATCTACTGAAGAAAGAGACAGGAAAAAATGCATTAGAGCATATTCATCTATTTTTAATAGAGCGAGCAAAGCGTCAGATTTTACAAACGAATGACAGCATTACTGAGATAGCTTATGACCTGGGTTTTGAATACCCACAACACTTTTCAAAGCTTTTTAAATCAAAAACAGGAGTAAGCCCTCGGCAGTTTCGAAATGATCCAACGTCAACACACTAGTGATGTTTAAGCTAAGGGCGTTTGAGGGGCGGTAGGAGCTGTTTTTGATAGCTCAACCTCAGGTTTTACATAATAGAATAAGGAACACTGATTTATTGTTTGTATTTACTATTCACTTTACACAAACAAATCATGACCTATAATTGAACGACTGTTCAAGTTGGTCTCGCTTATTTAATTGCGTTAATAAAATCGATTACCATCGCCTTGTGAATAATTAATAGGAAAATATTATGACTACTCAAACTATTTTATTTGATATTAACGAAACAGTACTTGATTTGAGTCCGCTTAAACCTAAGTTCCTACAATATTTTGGCAACGAAATTCATACGAGCACTTGATTCTCAATTCTATTGCATTCATCTACTGTTTGTTTGATTACTGAAACAAACAGTGAGTTTAAAAGCCTTGCTTTAGCTGCATTGAAAACGTTAGCTGGTCGCCTTGATAAAACTATTACAGATGAAGGTTTCCAAGATATTTTAAGTACATTTGCACATTTACCTGCCCATGATGATATTAAGCCTGCACTGAAAATGCTAAAGCAGGCTGGTTGTAAAGTGGTTGCGTTATCAAATTCTTCATCTGAGCTTCTCAAATCTCAGTTGTCTTTTGCTGGTTTAGATGATTATTTTGATGCTGCAATTTCTGTCGAAGAGGCGAGTACCTTTAAGCCTGCTAAGGTTGCATATCAATACGCATTGCAGCAACTTCAAATTTCACCGATTCAAGCTCGACTCGTTGCTACTCATGACTGGGATACTCATGGTGCGCTTAGTTCTGGTCTGAAAGCTGCTCATATTGATCGTTCTAGTGGGCAATACAACGCGCATTATTTGATGCCTGATATATTAAGCAACAGCATGGCTGATATTGCTAAGCAAATTATAATTAAGGAAAATTTATAATTTTCATTAGGTTATAAAGAATAGCTATTAGGCAGAATGAAAAATCCTAATTTAGTAAAGGCGCTGGCACGTTTATGCCCCATTCCAATTCAGCGAGATTTTTCGCTGATAAATTTCGTCCCTACCTTCTCGACCATCCTAGCCTGAAAGTAAGCCGAGATGCGATGGAGAAGGTTTCTCCTATTTTCTTGCAAAGACGTAGCCCCTAATCTGAAATTATTTCCTGAGTTTCTGACAGACAAATTGGCATTGTTTTGCGAATTTTCACTACTAAAGATTTTAGGTATTACCATATAGCTTGTTTCACGGTGATTTGTCACACTATATAGTTATTTCTTGACCCTTCTTGATCTGGATCAAATCTATAAAACCATGTTTTTTTAATTAAGTTTCAGCCTCTTCAGAAATATGTTACATATGACAATCAAACATCAAAACACTGTGAAATTTAACCTATATCGGGCTCCTTTTTTTAATGTCAGCGCGATTAACTCTTGTTTGTCATGCTTCACCTCGTTAATTAAAATGTAACCCCCCCAAAATCAAAATTTTAATATTATGAAGGACTTTTTATATGAAACAACTAGGGCTGAAGAGATTACTCCTTATTTCAGTGGTTTTACTGGTCGGTTTTTCAGTCTCTATCTCAAGCTACATATCTTATGTTGAAGAAGAAGTTGCCATCAAGGACATCATTACTACTTCAACGAAAGAGTACGTTGCTAGCAAAGCACAGATGGTAGAAGTCTATCTAAAAGAAAAAGTTGATGGAGTTGGTGAGTTGGGGGAGCTGTACAAGAATAAAGAGTTTACAGGAAACAATGACGATGATTACATAGCGGTGATTTTCAAGCTACTTGTCGCCTGTTAGTTAATTTTTAAGCTGCTATAAAACCTTTATCCTCAGCTTTTACGTTCGATGGATTTAAGTAAACTGAACCCACCGGTTCCATATTCTTTATGTCGCCACTCCAGCGTTCTGGATGTCGTTTTTGTGCCTTTTTATAGACGATAACTCGGGCGGATAAAATCTCAATATCTTTGCCTGTATGACGTTCTTCTGGCGTCACTAACTTTATACCGCTATGTCTGTGTTCAGTATTATACCAACTCACAAATCCTTCTACCCAGCACCGCGCTGCGGTGATATTTTCAAACGCTCTTTCTGGGTATTCTGGTCGATATTTTAAAGTTTTAAATAGCGACTCTGAATACGGGTTATCGTTGCTTACAGAAGGACGACTTAACGAAGGCATTATCCCTAACTCCTGTAGTGTCGCCAACATAGTCGCCCCTTTCATTGGACTGCCGTTATCTGAATGAAGGACAACTTGCCCATACTCGATACCCTCTCGTTGGCAGATATCTGTCATCAAATCGGCCGCTAGGGCACTGGATTCATTGTCATGTACTTGCCACCCAACGATTTTTCTACTGTAAATATCCATTACCATGTAAAGGTAAAAAAAGAGTCCTTTTATACGTGTGGGAAGATACGTTATATCCCAGGTGTACACTTGATTAGGACCTGTGGCAACCAAAGGTTGCGGACGAGCAACTTTTCTACGTGGCTTATCGGCATTCCGATGAATTAACAAATTTTTCTCTTTTAAAATCCTATAAAATGTCGATTCAGATGCAAGGTAAATGCCTAAGTCGGCTAACGGATAAGCTCCAAATTGACTTAAAGCTGAACTCATGTGGCCAGCTAACACCCAATTAAATGCTAGATCGCTGAATCTGATTTAGTAGTGATAACGACACGAAATTATCGTTATCGCTTGATCATCGACTGCGTAAACAAGCCTATTAGTGTCATCAATACGACGAGACCAAAACGAGGTTATTTCGTTGATTCGGTAGGAGTAGGAGCGAATGAGGGAATAACCTGCAGGTATGCCAGGCATCAAGAACGTGTGGTAAAGGAAGATGCAGAGCATCAGATGTAACTTGGGTTAGAAAACTAGTAGTAGCCCTCTTTTAGAGGCAGTGTCAAAGCTACCTGCTACTGCAAGTAGTTTTTTACTACGTAACGTTTATGTAGAAACCTAAAGTCGTTACGTATAGCCACAGTACTCCTCAAACGAAACTTCCATTCCCCTGTAACGAAATCGTCCGGTAACGGTTCGGTCGTTGCTCTTTGACGGACCCCTTACCCCCATCAGAAACACCAACTACTTTTTTCAAATACGACCCAAGCTTGATTCCAATATTTGTCAAAATTTTTTCTATAGTGGGTTTATTACGATATTTAGTTCTTCAGCTTGTTTGGTTGGTCAATTGTCGTTTAAATTTCGCGGCTTTTAAGGCGATATTTTCCTCTTTGGCTAGAATTGGTGCATTTCACTGTAGATTTACGATGGCAATAATTCTGAATTTTTCATTATTTTTCAGTAGATTAGAGTTGATATAAAGTTATTGTACAAGTGGAAAATAAATATTGCGTTCAATTTTTTTTTCATTATACTGCACGAATGGATAATATAGTAAAATGTGAAGAATATGAATGTATCTCTCGTCAGAATAAAATTAGTTTCAAGGGCATTAGCAATTATCGCAATGGTATTGACTGTCTCTGGTTGCGATAAAGCCAATTCAGAGATAGTAGAAACGGTTATTAAACCCGTGAAGCTATTCGAAATATCAAATTCCGCTTCTAGTCAATACGACTCCTTCATTGCGAATATTGATGCCACTGATAGAGCAACGCTCTCATTCCAAGTAGCAGGAGAGATTGAAACCATTAGCGTGAAAATGGGCAGTATGGTGAAGCAGGGGGAGGTTATTGCTTCGCTAGATCCTACAGACTACCAACTGGCTTATGAGGCAAGACTTGCTGAATATAATTTGGCGAAAACGGCATACACACGTGCTAAGCAACTCAACAACAAGAAGTTGATTAGTGTGGATACATTTGATCAAACAGAAACTCAGTATAAAGCCACTGAAGCAGCATTAGAACAAGCGAAGGCCGATCTTCGTTACACACATATTAAGGCACCGTTTGACGGGGTAGTATCCCTTACTTTTAGTAAAGAAAATCAATTTATTGGTGCCAACCAACCGGTGTTGAACGTTATTAATAATCATATTTTAGATGTGCAGCTTACTATCCCTGTCAGCTACGCTGAACGTTATGGACTCGACCATATAGAGAATTCAGAGTTTTCTGTTGTTATGGATAATCATCGTGAGATGAGTATTCCTGCTGAGTTTAAGGAGATCTCAACCTCTCCTAATACTGACACCAATAGTTATTCGGCAAGTCTTACCATTGTGCGTCCTACTCTAGTGAATTTACTTCCGGGGATGACGGGTCAGGTACGCTTGCACAATCCCGTCAACGGTGATTCTGTATCCATCATGACTACAGCATGGGTAACAAAAGAACAGAATAAAGGTCAGTTATTTCGATTTGATGCTGCAACACAAACCATTTCATTAGTGGATGTTGAGCTCAATGAGCAAGGGCGAATCATATCAGGCATTGCTTATGGTGATCTTATTGTAGAAGCCGGAGTTGAGCAGTTAGTTCCGGGCCAACACGTAAAAGCATGGACGAAAGAGGGGGGTATCTAACATGCGGTTTCAACATTTAACAATCGCGGTACTTTTGACTGCCACACTTACAGCGTGTCTCCCTGAAGCGACATATCGTCAACAAAACTCTTTGATGGTTGATACATTTACGGTTCAATCTGCTGCTGACACTCAATTTCGCACGTTTAACGGACAAGTCATCCCCGCCGAACTCACAATGCTTTCATTTCGTCTAGATGGTGAACTTTCAGCAGTGTTGGTCAAGGAAGGTGATTCTGTCTCTAAAGGTGAAACATTAGCTTTGTTGGATGAAACTAAAGTAAAACAAAATTTAGCTGATGCGCAAGCGAAATATGAATTAGCATTGAAACAAGTGCAACGTGGTAAAGACTTACGTAATAGAAAAATGGTTTCTAATGCAGAATTTGATGAATTGACTGCTAACTTTGAACTTGCACAAGCGACTTTGGGGGCAGCACAGGCCCGTATGCGTTATACACGGCTTAAAGCGCCATTCGATGGCGTTATCTCATCGGTAAATAAGAAAAAATATGAGAATGTTACACCCGGAGAGGAAGTACTCAGTATATATCAAGATGATCAAGTATATGTAAAGATCGAATTGTCAGATTCGGTACTTGCGATGCTTAATCCAGAATCAGGCTCTGCTGATTACTCACCGCAGGCCACGTTTTCTGGTCACGTAGGGAGCTACCCTCTTACTTACTTGGAACATACGAGTGAACTTCACCCACAAAGCCAAACTTATGAATTTTGGTTAGAGATGGCTCAAATTGAACCTAGAGTATTACCTGGTACAAGTGCAAAGGTATCGGTTGACCTTGTTAAAGCAGGGCTCCACTCATTAAAAGCGTATCAATTGCCTATGACTGCGATTGATGCGGGTAAGCATCGCCAAGGTTTCTATGTATGGAAGCTCGAAAATGGTAGCGCTAATCGCTACCCAGTGAACATCGATCAAGTAACAGGTAATGGCGTATTAGTTGTCAGTGGAATAAAAGAGGGTGATGTATTGATCAATTCGAACTTACGCAAGCTTCGTGATGGCATGAATATTAAAGGAGCGGAGCTGTGAATATTGCTGAATACTCAATGAAAAACAAAGTCATTAGTTGGTTATTTTTAATTATACTGGCTGTTGGTGGTTTCACTTCTTTTATGGATCTCGGTCGCTTGGAGGATCCTGCTTTTACCATCAAAGATGCAATGATTATCTCAACCTACCCAGGTGCAACGTCACAAGAGGTAGAAGAGGAGGTCACTTACCCATTAGAAAAAGAGATACGTAAGCTGCCTTATTTAGATAAGATCACCTCAACCTCTTCTGATGGTATGTCTCAAATTATGGTGAGTATGGACATGATCTATGGGCCTGATGAATTGCCGCAAATTTGGGATGAAATGCGCCGTAAGATCAATGATCTGCAACCAAACCTACCTAGCGGTGTAAGTTCTATTCAAATCATTGATGATTTTGGTGATGTATACGGCATCATGCTTATGATCACTGGAGAAGGTTTTGATTTTGTTGAACTAAAACGTTACGCAGATTACTTGAGTCGTGAGTTAGAGCTTATCGATGGCGTCGGTAAAGTCGCCATTTCTGGAGACCAGCAAGAGCAACTGTTTGTTGAAGTCTCGCTTGAGCGTTTAGCCGCACTGAATCTAGACATGAACACCGTTGTCGGCTTGCTTAGTCAGCAAAACAGCGTTCAGTCGTCAGGAGAGGTGATGGTTAATGGACAATCCTTAATGATTCGTCCTAACGGAACAATGAGTTCTGAGCAAGAATTGGAAGAGTTGATTATTCATGGCCGTGATACAGGTAATCTTATTCGCCTTAAAGATGTGGCGACGATTAGCCGTGGTATTCAAGAAAAACCATCTAATGTGCTTATGTTTAATGGTGAGCCCGCCATTAACTTAGCGATTTCATTTAGCTCTGGTGTGAACGTAGTTGAAGTTGGTAAAGCACTTGACGCCGAACTTGAGGCATTAGAGCGTATCAAACCAGCCGGTATCAATATCAACTACTTCTATAATCAATCTGCGGAAGTTGAAAAATCGGTGAATGATTTTATTGTCAGCTTAGGCCAAGCAGTCGCGATTGTTATCATTGTGCTTCTATTTACTATGGGTTTACGTAGCGGCATTATCATTGGTGCGGTTTTATTGCTGACCGTTTTTGGTACGTTTATTTTGATGCAGAGAAACGGTATCGAGTTACATCGAATCTCGTTGGGTGCCTTGATCATTGCACTTGGTATGTTAGTTGATAATGCTATTGTTGTCGTTGAAGGGATCTTGGTTGGTTTGAAGCGTGGTAAAACAAAAATGCAGGCAGCTTTAGATATTACCAAGCAGACACAATGGCCTCTATTGGGCGCGACCGTTATTGCAATCACTGCATTTGCACCTATTGGTTTATCGAAAGATGCAACGGGTGAATTTATGGGCTCGTTGTTCTGGGTACTGTGTTATTCCTTGTTTTTAAGTTGGGTCACCGCATTAACTTTAACGCCTTTCCTTTCAGAACTGCTGTTGAAAGAAGAAACGAAAACCGAAGGACAGCAAGAAATTGATCCATATAAAGGTATGCTATTTTCGGTATTTGGTGCAAGTCTCAAATTTGCTCTGCGTTTTCGCTGGTTAACTATAGCAAGCATGGTGGGGTTATTAGTGGTTGCTGTGGCAGGTTTTGGAATGGTTAAACAGCAGTTCTTTCCACCATCAAATACACCCATGTTCTATATCGATATGTGGATGCCGGAGGGAACGGATATACGTGAGACCTTACAAGAGACTAAGAAGGTAGAGAAATACATCCGCTCTAAGGACAACGTCGAGTTTGTTTCTACCACAACAGGTCAAGGGCTTCAGCGTTTTGCTTTAACCTACCAACCCGAGAAGAGTTACGAGGCTTATTCACAACTTCAGGTTCGAACTGAAAGTCGTGAGACAATGTTTGCCTTGCTGGAAGAGCTTGATCGTACGCTTGCGGTTCAGTTTAACAAACCAACATTCCAGTTCAAATTGATAGAGTTTGGTCCGTCCCCGGCATCGAAAATTGAAGCGCGAATTATGGGGCCAGATCCACAAGTTTTACGTGATATTGCGATTGAAGTAGAAGATGTTCTACTTCAAGATCTGGGCGCTCGTAATGTTCGTCATGATTGGCGTGAGCGAACTAAAGAGCTCATTCCTCAATTCAATGAATCAAAAGCTCGTCGTTTAGGTATTTCTAAGGCTGATGTGGCGAATACGCTTCAAATGGCTTTTGGTGGTACATCAATTGGTTTGTTGCGTGATGGTACACACATGTTGCCTATTATTGCACGCCTTCCAGAGCAAGAGCGTGTTGATTTTGAGTCATTAGCCAATGTAAAAATTTGGAGTCCATCTTTACAGACATATATTCCAGTAGATCAAGTTATTGATGGTGTTGCGTTGGATTGGCAAGAACCATTGATACAGCGTCGTGACAGAAAACGCACGTTAACCGTTTTGGCCGACCACGACATTTTAAGTAATGAAACACCAGCTAGCCTATTCAGTCGTGTGCAGCCTAAAATTGACGCGATTGAGTTACCCGAAGGTTATCGTATATCTTGGGGGGGTGAGTATGAATCGTCGAAAGATGCTCAAGCAATGTTGTTCGCGTCGCTGCCAATGGGCTACTTGTTTATGTTTATCATCACAATGCTGTTGTTTAATTCCGTTCGTAAGCCTTTAATTATCTGGTTCACTGTACCATTGTCTATTATTGGTGTTTCGGTTGGTTTGTTGGCAACCGATATGCCATTTAGTTTTACCGCTTTTTTAGGTCTGTTGAGCCTAAGCGGTATGATATTGAAGAACGGTATTGTTCTGCTTGATCAGATTAATATTGAGCTCGCATCAGGTAAGGATAAATATCAAGCGGTGTTTGATAGTGCAATCTCAAGGGTACGTCCTGTGAGTATGGCTGCTGTCACGACCATACTTGGTATGATCCCACTTGTATTCGATGCTTTTTTTGGGTCGATGGCAATAACAATTATGGCTGGGCTTGGCTTTGCTACGGTTCTTACACTTATAATTGTACCGGTGTTGTTTGCTATCTTCTACCGAATCAAACCTTCTACCGAAGGATGATCCACTGCCGGATTAATTCAAGGAATGAATAACGATTCGTTTAAACCCTGCCTAGATTCGTCTGGGCTTTTTTATTTTTGATTTACTGAGGATTACTGTTGACAATCGGGAGCCCACATAAAATGCCTACTATAGTGCGAAGAGTATTTTGATCACGAAAGGACAATGTCCAACCCCTTTCCAACTCTCATTGCAATTTTGGCCACAGTGTATTAGCCACTTCCGATGCTTCATGAGTAAAAATTATACTAATTGGTAAGTTGTGCATTTGTTGAAGATTGTAGGAACGGTTAACTGCCGCCTTTCACTTGTAGATGCTGAGGTAGTATGAAACTTTATTACTCTACTTGATCTGTTTTTGGCAGGGATGACAGTTTCAGTATGATAGTTTATTTTTCTGAGGCGCTTTTCATTAACAAAAAAATCAATGAGTTAGCCGAATTTTATTATGATGCTGTTTTACTCATGTGCAGCTTTCTACACGGAAACTATCCGGATTTTGTGTTTTCAAAATAACGTTTTTCATGGCTATGTTAACGTTAGATGAAACTCTATAGTTAAACTTGACCGAATCGTTCGATTCGTTAATTTTAAAATGCATGTTAACGGTTAGATTGAGTGAAACCTATGCAAACTTTAAACGCCAATGAAGCAAAAAACAAATTTGGAACAATGCTTATTAATATTCAGAGCGAACCTGTTGAAATTTTGAAAAATGGTACGTCTGTCGCTGTAGTTATGTCTTCTAAAGATTACAAGGTAATTGAAGAACTAAAAATGGAACTTGTTAAACTCCGTTTTGCTAATATCGATGAAGATGATTTGGTCGATGGTGATACCTTTTTTGAAGAGCTAGAATCAGGTAAGTACGATTAGTCAACTACTCACCCCTAAAGGGGCGAGCTTGTAAAGAGCTCTGGTTGACCAGAATGGTATGGATACAGGCAGTCAGCATGTCGGCTGCGCCATTATCGGACTTGGTAAAGTGATTTACCAAAGCCAAATTGCCTTGCGCCAAGACGTGTCTAAAAAGATGCAGCAACGCGCCATGTATCGCAGAAGCCGTAGAGGGCGTAAGTGCCGCTATCGACCCGCCAGATGGCGTAATCGCGCTTCTATGCGTAAAGAAGGTCGGATTGCATCAAGCATTAAAAGCAAACTGGACGCACATTTAAAAGAAAGACGATTTGTCGGATCCATACTGCCTGTTGCACGCTGGAAGGTGGAGCTTGCCAGTTTTGATATTCACAAACAAAACTTACCTGATGTGAGTGGTTCAGGCTATCAACAAGGCCAGCAAAAAGACTTTTACAATGTGAAAGCTTGTGTGCTTCATCGGGATAACTACCGCTGCCAGTCAGGACAGAAAACTAAGCATTCAAAGGCATTGCATGTTCACCATAAAGTGTTTCGTTCGAACGGCGGCACGGATGCACCAGATAACCTGATTACTTTGTGTAAGACATGCCATGATGCACTGCATATCGGTCAGTTTGAGCTTAAAGCCAAAAGGTCGAAAACCAAACACGCAACGGAAATGGGTATCCTTAAATCCTTGTTGAAAAAGTCCGATTGGAATTTTGAGGAAACCTTTGGTTATGAGACAAAATTCAAGCGTGAAGCTATTCTATCTTTACCCAAAACGCATTATTACGATGCAGTCGCTATTGATTGTGAAGAGGGCGAAGTCGTCAAGCCAAACAAGGCGGTGTACTTTAAGCGCCATGTAGCAAAAGGTGACTACCAGCAAACCAAAGGCGCACGCTCAGAAAAGCGTATTCCTGTCGGTAAGCTGTTCGGACTAAAGAAACACGATTACGTGCAAACCCCTCAAGGCAGTGGGTTCTTTAAAGGTAAACGCAGTAGTGGTTATTTTGCCTTAGAGACCATTTTGGGTGAGAAGGTTCACGCGAGTGCGAATGTAAAAAAGAACGTGATCAGGCTATCGGCCAGATCATCCGTATTAATTGAACGAATGGAGGCGGCAATTCCTCCCACAGCTAAAGCAACGGGTATCCATGCCGCAAAATGATGAAAAATGTGAAATTCTACCTCAGAGGACACGCCAGTACTGACATAGCAAAAATCAGACAGTATACGATAAAAGAGTGGGGGCATAATCAGTGGGACAAATATAAAGTCGCCTTGTTTAAAAAACTTCAATCACTAGCTAATAACCCACATATGGAAGCTAATATTGAAGAAGTTTCCAGTAACGCCTTTCGATTCCCAATAAAAAATCATGTTATCTATTATACAAAAAGAGAAGATACGATCATTTTCGTAGGCGTTATATCATCTGACATGTCGCCTCAAAAACATATGATTCGAGCGAAAGAGATAGCCAATGAACTCGACAAGTAAATCCTGCTACTGATCATTCCAGAAGTGCGTTTTTGTGATATTCAAAACTTATATTCAACTTCTTACCCAACCACCTTCTTCGTAAGCGGACTTTTCAAAACAGTTATCTAAAATGAGACTTAATTTCTTATAAGCTAACTCAGCCTCATACAGCTCACGAAGGGCTTCAAATGCTTGATCTTCTGGTGTTGTCTCTATTTCATCTGTTTGGTTTTGAGAGTGCCACAAGTCAAAAGACCTTTTTACAAGATCGATGTCTTGCTGTAATTCCTGAGCACTCTTCCAGATTTCTGTGATAACCATCCCCTTTGTATTAACCATAATCTTCGACCTAAGGATATTTCAATGCAAGTATAAATTGAGAAAGTGCCAAAAGCAAAAATCACAGCTGACATGTGATCGTGCTAGCTCGTCTTTGGAGAACTGGGACAAATGATACAGCGAAACAGTTGTGAGTAGTCACCATTTCATTAATAATTACAGGTATTGAAACTCGATTATACGGATGTCCAGTATCAGTGGGGTCGATCAGTCTCAAAGGTTATTACTTATTCAACAGGAATTTACGCAAATCTCTTTCAACACGCATGACAAACAAAATGAATACTTTGTCTGCGTCTTGTTTATAGAATACACGACATGGAGCAACAACAACCTCACGGTAACTTAAATGTTCTAGTTCCGGTGGAATACGCCCTGATTGCGAAAAACGCTCTAGACGTTCAACTTTAGAGAAAACCGTGTGAACTAATTGCTTTGCTGCAACGAGATGTTCAAGTGCGATATATTCAGCAATATCATTAAGGTCGGATAATGCTGGTTCCGTCCAGATTATTTCAGCCATTTTGACATTTTGTCCTTGGCTTCTTCGTGACTCACCGCTTTACCATCAGCTAGTGCACGTTCACCTCGTGCAATACCCTCAAGAATTGATAAACGGTTTTGCATAAACTCGTAATCATCCACATCGATCAAATATGCAGATGGTTTACCGTGCTCTGTAATTAATACTGGTTCTTTAGTATCGTGGAGTTCAGCGAGGATCTTAGTTGCTTGACGCTTGAGTGATGTGACTAATTCTACTTTCATGGGACCGGTTCCAAAGGAATACTAAAGTGATACTATTCTATCACTTTATTCATAGCAAGCGCCATGACGGCTAACGCTTTCTATACGACTTTTAGCCGCCTTTCATAGTAACAAAGACAGATAATTGTCAAAAATTCAATAGACTAAGCGAGGTACGAAGTTACCTCGCTTGGAACGCTTTACAGATCCAGTTTCGGCTGAATAAAATCGATACAAGCAACATGTGTGAAAATTTCAGGGCGAGACAATATTACTCGGTACGAACACTATATTCAGATGAAAAAAGTGGCTAATTCACTTTTCGTAAAACGAAGTCGACAAAAGTACGATTTTTTAATGACAATTGTTTAGAGCGATAGAGTAGATGGATCGGTTTAGGTCTTGGTGTGTACGTTTGAAGCAACTCTATTAGCGTCTCGGATTGGATTTCTTCTTCAACCAGAATTCTAGGTTGCAATAAAATGCCTGCCCCATTTATTGCCGCAAACTTAAGGACATCTCCATTATTTGAGGTGAGACGAGTATTATTGAGATCAAAGGTATTCGATGGCATGTTTATCACTTGTTGGCTCTCTCCTTGGTGGTATTGAAATCCTAAGCAATGGTGTTGGTCGAGATCTTCTATACAACTGATTTCGCTATGTTTCATCAAATAGGAAGGTGCGGCGCAGTAAGTCATCTCGTAATCACCAAGCTTTCGTACAACAAGGGAGGAGTCGACTAAATCCCCGATGCGAATAATGATGTCCGCATCGCTGAGATAAGGGTCAATTAGATTATTATCTAGCTGTAACTCCACATTCAAATCTGGATATTCTGCGAGAAACTCCGCTACGATTGGTGCCAGTATCATCTTTCCGTAAGTTACTGGGCAGTTGATCTTCACTGTACCCGTCGGTCGATTGACTAGCGTTTGAATCATGTTTTCAGCGTTGGTAATGTCTTCAATGATACGCAAGCATTCTTGGTAGTAGAGTGTGCCAGCTTCAGTAAGCGATTGCTTACGAGTCGTTCGGTGAATGAGTTGTGTACCTAAGCTTTGTTCTAAAAAGCTTATATGTTTGCTAACCATCGTCGGTGAAATATCAAAATGATGGGCAGCGTTGCGAAAGCTGCCATGTTCTACCACATAAGTGAAGACTTTCATGCTGGTTAGTTTGTCCATTATGCACTCAAGGTTTATAAATAAATAACTAAAGTAGAGTTTATCAATCAATAGAGGTTAATTATATTGGTTTGCATGATTAAGTATGAAGAAAGAGATCTATCATGAACCAGACTATTTTTGTCACAGCCGAGCTTAAAATGAATTCAGGTAAACCGAGAGAGCAAGTAGTTCAAGCTATTGAGCAATTCTGCCTTGATATGCAAAGTGAAACAGGTTGTTTACAAGCCATTGCCACTTATGATGAGAAAGAACCACAACGAGTCATTTTGTGGGAGCGATACAAGGACCGTACCGCAATCGAAGCTCATTTTACAATGTCTCACACCGAGTTATTCATCGCGACTGAAATGGCAGAATTGGTTCAAACCTTTGAAACCCAAGCTCAACAGGAGGCGAAATCATGAAGTGGGGAATTTTAGGAACCAGCTTTATTTCTGGCGTCATGGCAGAAGCGATCAAAAGTGATGATAAGAGTGAACTCTATGCCGTTGCTGGGCGGTCTAAACAAAACTTAAAAACGTTTTCCGAACAATATAGTATCGAAAAGACCTTCACCGATTATAGTACTTTAATTGAGGATGAGCAGGTTGAAATCATTTATATTGCGCTCCCAAACCATCTTCATCATGATTTAATAATTAAAGCGGCAGAGAAGGGTAAAGCCATTCTGTGTGAGAAGTCGCTCTCTGTTGATATGGAAAAAACCGAATTGGCACTAAAAGCTGTTGAATCGCACGGGGTGTTCTTTGCAGAAGGTTTGATGTATCTGCACCACCCGTTGGTTAGAGAGTTGGTTTCGGTACTAAAATTAGGAGAAATTGGCGAGTTGCGTTCGATTCATACTTCATACATTGCGTCGATTGCTCAGTTCGTCAACCCAGATAGTAAAGGCGCATTATACAACCTAGGCTGTTACCCAATGTCACTTCTGAATCTTGTAGTGAAAGCGATGCTTGGTGAACAAGCATTAGAAGATCGCACAATTACCGCTATTGGTCGTAGAGGGGAAGATGGTAACATCCACGAATCGAGCCTGTTAATGCAATTTGGTAAACAACAGACGGCAAATGTTCACACAGCAGAGGATCATGGTCTAAAGCATCAATTCACTATTCTTGGTAGCAAAGGTTGTATTACTCTGGATTCCAATCCGTGGTTACCCACGCAAGAAAACCAATTCAGTGTCGAAATCTACGAAGACTCAAAACGTACGGTTTCAGTTTTTGCAGAAGGCGATGCTTTTTTCTACCAGGTTCGTAACATTCGTGACGCGGTAGAGAAGGGGTACAAAGAACTAGAAAGTCCATGTACAACATGGGGAGATTCGCATCGTATCATGCAACTACTTACAGAATGGGAAACAGCTGTCTCATAGAACGTAAAACTGGTAGTTGAACAGCAAAGCTGCGCCAAAATTAGTGGGCGGTTTTACGATCGTTTGAATTAAATATACAGGTACTTCCCAATTTTTCAATATGAGAAGTTACCTGCAAAATCATAGTTTCCAGAGTGTAATAAATACCTAGAACTCAATGAGTGGTGTATTTTGTTATCAATGTTTCGATCGTTGTTAAAACTTCATTGCTCTTTTTATCGTTAAGCGCATCAGTATGCGGGGACGCGAAAGCTGTAATATCGTTATCAAAGTAAGCACCATGTGCTTCAGAAAATTCTTGTGAAAGTGCTGCTTTGACCAAAATATCGGCTCCTAGTTGAATATCGTGACCAGGAATGTTGTATGCGTCGCGAACCATTTTGCTGCCAAGAAATGATTTAGGATTTACAGAAACCACTAATGGCCCTTTATCTTTTAATTTCAGTCCCAATACTCGTGACCACATTGTTAGCGCCAGTTTGCTTTGAGCGTAAGCTTCTCCATCACTAAGCACCTTAGTTCCCTGGAGAGCTAGTAAATCAACGGAAGATTGTGCAGCCGAAGAAAGGTTAATAATACGACCAGACTCATCAAAAAGCGCCAAGAGTGATTTAACGAGAAGGTATGGAGCAATAGTATTTACCATAAATCGAATATCAAGATTTTCTTTTGTTTGGGTTTGTTGAGTTGAGTACACCCCTGCGTTATTGATGAGTATATCCAGTTTACCAAAGCGTTCAGCAATTTCTCTAATCATACTGTTGAGAGCATCAAAAGATGAAAGGTCTGCGACTATGGTGTCAATTTTACCAGTGCCAATCATGTCTAAAGATTTTTTTACATTCTGAACTTTTTGGTTGTTGCGACCATGGATAATGACATGATGACCTTGATGGGCTAATGCTTTCGCGGTTTCTAAACCAATGCCATCAGTTGACCCCGTGACTAATATAATTTTCTGCATAACTGAACTCTTTATCTGACCGTTAGTAATGCAACCAATTATAGACATTAGGCTTCATTACACTAGTGAGTAAAAAATCAAAACAGTTTATTGATAATGTTGAAAGTCCACTGAGTTTAAACCGTACCGATCTAGGATGGAAATCACGTAATGCATTTTATTAATAGTGTTTATTATACAGCTTCATTAAAATTGCGTTTGAATAACAACTGGAGCGACATTGTCCGCAGCCATTGCAGAGCTCGTTGTTTAGGCGTGGCAGTTCATCATCTTGAATCGAGATGGCATGCTGTGGGCAGGTGGAGGCGCATTGCTGACATTCCATCTGAAGATAATTGTTTGATGCCAACATTCATCGTGAGATCACAGGTAAGGTTAAAAGTATGACTCTCAGTTTGAGTCAAACGGGTAAGTTCTATGCGTCCATCCTTGTGGGTGATGGTATTGAAGCCCCTAGCTTGATTCACTCAATCGATAAAGTGACGGGTGTTGATTTGGGATTGTCACACTTTGCTATTCAGTCGAATGGCAAGAAAGAAGCCAACCCACGATTTGTAAAACGTGCGGAGAAGGATCTCAGACGCAAACAGAAGCAGCTTTCGCGTAAGGAAAAAGGCAGCGCAAACAGAGCGAAAGCTCGTTTGCTTGTGGCAAAGTGCCACGAAAAGACGGCGAACGCTCGCGCTGATTTTCAACATAAACTATCTCGAACACTCGTAGACAAAAACCACGCTGTGATTGTAGAGACATTGAAATCGGCCAATATGATGAAAAACCGCAAACTAGCGAAACACATAGCAGATGCTTCATGGCATCGCTTTGTTGTTAAGTTGGAGTACAAGTTGAAAGAGCAAGGCAAACATTTTGTTAAACTCGACCAATGGTACGCCAGCTCTAAAACATGCCACTGTTGCGGCCATAAAATGGAAGACATGCCCTTATCGGTTCGCAAGTGGGATTGTCCCTCTTGTGGTACGACAGATATAGATCGGGATCTCAATGCCGCTCTTAATATTCGTGATAAAGGTATTCTAGAATTAAAAGCGGCTGGACAGTCTTTTCTGCTTATGGAAGCCGCATAAGACTCGATACTATCGAGCACTGGCTAACGAAATAAGAAGCATCGCCCAACGGGCGGTGAGTAGTCACCTTATATAGCAAGTTATGGAGTCAATGTCGTTTAAAGAACGATATCAATCAACTCATTCTAGAAAACAGACAAAAATGAAGTGTATAAACGAGACGGTTGTACACTTCATTTTCGGGTTTTAACACTTACATCTTAAACAACAAAAGCTTATGTTAGCCTTTTTGTTGAAATCGACGACGATAACCAGCAAAACCTAGTAAGGCCACCGAAAAAATAGCTAAAGTAGAAGGTTCAGGAATCACTGCTGTTGTTTGGTTAATGCTTGCGTATTGAACATCAGATTGACTATAATTGTAGAAACCAAAAGAGCCATTACTAAAAGTACCAGTAGCACTCAATTCCAATATATCATTAACGTAAACTTCAACTAGCTCGCTAGTAAAAACCAAATCGAAGTCATAGGTTACACCGTCTCCCCACCCAGTATTACCAAGCATCGTCGCTTCCGCCAATTCCGTAACAACACCAGTATGTCCCCAAAAATCAGCGAGTGAAGAAAACGCGCCTGTCACTTGAGATATAGCGAGCCCAGCTTCCCCTGTGGTGCCACTATAATTTTGATTACTTTGCTTCCAATCAATCAACAAATAATTCGCCGAACTATTTGTCAAGTCTCCAGCATTATAACCCAACACAAATCCTATAAAGTCATCATCAGAAGTCGTTTCAACTGTAATTTGTCCTGATAATTGTTGACCTTGAGAGTCTTCGCCGTTAATAAAGACCGTAGGATTCCCATTTTGTGTTTGAGTGACACTGTTGTTATCAGCGGCAAGATACCAAGTACCATTTCCTTCAGAAGTCCATGTTGATAGATCGATTAATGCTGCGTTTACAGAAGTCGCTGTTAAAACCAACGATATTGCTCCAAACGATTTCAAATACTTGTTCATATGACCATACCTAATTTTTTGAATACATTATACCAAGCAAAAATCAGACCAATAAATATTACCATTATAATCAATAAGTTAAGTTATAAAAACTAACCAGTGTAAAAATAACTGACATAAATTTAACATACCTTGTATAAGGTTTTAACAGGTTTTAACATATAATAAAAACCTTCAACTTATTGATTATTATTATTAAAAATCAAAATAACACTGCTATAACATTTATATCTAGGTTACATACTCGTTGTAAAAATAACTGACAACGGATGTATTCTGGGTTTTAGCTTACACATCAACTTCTATTTTCTGGGTGGAAGTTGATGTGTATTTATTATAAGAAACGGTAAAACGTCATATATGGAACCACCTAGCCGTTAGTTTGCAAGTGATTTTGAGCGCTTAATAAAATAACCTGAACTCGGAATAAAAATAAAAGGGAAGTCACTACTCATCGCCTGGCGCTAGTTTTGAACTGGATCTTCTTGATAATTTACAGAGTATTATTAAAAATAGAGCTTGCGATATGCTTAGGATGTGTCCACGCAATGTAGAACTTACTTGTAATATCGCTTTAAGTAACGCATTTGCATTTCATCTGTGGCACCAATGAACCCGATTCAGTGTTTCATTAAAAACTGATCAAACTCGTTAATGGGTAGTGGTTCACTGTAAAAATAACCTTGATACAATAAACACCCTTCTGTTTCTAGGAAAGCTCT
This sequence comes from Vibrio sp. TH_r3, assembly GCF_033101115.1. Classification (NCBI taxonomy): domain Bacteria; kingdom Pseudomonadati; phylum Pseudomonadota; class Gammaproteobacteria; order Vibrionales; family Vibrionaceae; genus Vibrio; species Vibrio sp. TH_r3. Next base: position 24,958 of record NZ_JAWMPW010000008.1, read on the forward strand.
TTGTTGCGCGGTTTCAACTCCTTCTGCTATCGTTGATAAATTTAATGATTTAGACATAGAAATGATAGTTTTTACAATGGACTGGTCACTTGTATTTGATTCTAAATCATCGATAAACGACTTATCTATTTTTAATTGACTAAGTGGTAATTTTTTCAAGTACCTTAAAGAAGAATAACCGGTACCAAAATCATCAAGAGAAAAGTGAATGTTTAGCTTTCGAAGCTCATTCATACGTCTAATGGTCATATCCATCTCTTCTACCAGCATGGTTTCGGTCAGTTCTAAATGAAGTTTTCCTGGTTGAATTTTATAGCGTTTAACTAAATCGCTAACAGAAGACACAAAATTGGGTTCTCGAAATTGTTTGTAACTGACATTGACAGAAAGCGATAGATGATTTTTATCGGGCTGCATCTGCCACTCACATAATTGCTGGCAAGCAGCTTTCAGGACCCACTTGCCAAGAGGCAGAATTAATCCAGTTTTCTCTGCAATTGAAATGAAGGAGTTAGGCGTAATTACCCCTTTTTGAGGGTGTCGCCAACGAACTAAAGCTTCTGCTGCTACAACTTTGTTTAACTGATTGACTTGCGGTTGGTAAAAAAGCTCTAACTGCTCTTCGGTAATAGCTAGGCGCAATTCGCTTTCTAGTTCAAATATAGCGGTTACTTTCTCTTGCATATTAGGGTCAAAAAAGCATATTGAGTTTTTACCTGAGCGCTTGGCTTTGTACATTGCAATGTCGGCTTGTTTCAATAGGTCTGATTTTTCTCGTGAAGAGTCATTAAATAATACGACGCCAATACTGGCACTGCATGTATATTGATATTTTCCGAGTCCATAGGTATTGGAAAGTACGGATAGTAATTTCGCTGCCATCTGTTCCGCTTGCGCGGTCGCTTCTTTATAAGAGTTTGTTAATTGAGGCAATAGCACAACAAATTCATCACCACCAAATCGAGCTACTGTATTGTGAGTCTTGATGCAACGTTGGATGCGCGATGTGGCTTGTTTGAGTAGATCATCCCCATATTCATGACCATATGTATCATTGATCGCTTTGAAGTTATCAATGTCTAGAAATAATATGGCATGATAATTATTACTGCTACTATTATCTGAAAGAATTTTTTGAAGTTTTATTAATAATAACGAACGATTTGGCAGACCCGTAAGGATATCGTGATGAGCCATTTTAAATAAATCTTGTCGTCTTTCTTTTTGTGAATTAGCAATAGAACGTGTCAGAGATAATAGAACAATATTGTATCCAATAAAGGTCAAAAAAATAAACCAAAATTGATTGATAAAAGAATCGAAAATATAGTGTTTACTTATTTTAGAGATAAACCAGAAATTGAGATAGGAATCATAATGTGAAACAATTTGAAAGGTGTCATTCGAACTACGTGGGGAAAAATAAAATATACTGAAAGGTTGCTCACCCATAATATGGTTTTTTAAAGCGTTATAGTAATCCTCTGGTATAGGTTTTGTATATTCAATATTGTCATCAGTGCTAAAAACAGGATATTTATCACCTCGGATGATTTCAATCTGATGGTAGCTTTCGGTTTCGTGACCGCTAAAAATAGGTGTATAGTCTAGCTTAATTCCAGCGGTCATTACGGCTATGGCTTGAGACGCATCATTCGGTATATAAATGGCTCTACGAATCGGCATAGCGTAACTTTTCTTTTCAAGAGCCTTAATTATATAAGTGGGCCCAGTATGGATTTTTCGGCTTTCTCTGGCTTCACTAAACGATTTTTTGGTTTGATCAAGTTCCATCAAGTTAGGCACTTTATTAAGGTCAAAGTTAGAACTTACTACAAGAGCTCGCCCGTCATACGCGGCTAACCCCAACCCCAAAAAATCAGGATAAGTACTCATCATGTGATCTAGCACTGTATCGTGAATTGGTTTGTTAGGAATTTGATGTTGCATAATGAGATGAATACCGAGCACTTCAAGTAATGAATCTTGAGATTTCAAATAAGCTTGAACTGAATTACTAAGTAATTCAACGTGTGTTTGTTGTTTGTTTAACACAACTTTATTAATTGATGTCCAACTATAATAGTTAACTCCCAAAAAAAATATCAATGAAGAAATAAAAACCATGATGTATATCATCCAAATATTATTTTTTACATTTATATTCATTGATATATTACTCTAGTAACTGATTTTTATTGTCTATTTAAGGTTTAAGTGACAAAGCAATTTTTAAAAATAAAGTGTTGGTCTGTAAGAAATTTACGATTTTCACATAAAAATTGTCTCAAAAGACAGTTATCCATAAATTTTTGTAGTCTGCAGGAGTATAATTTTGGAGTACTTCTATTGTTATGACAAGTCTTTTTTAAAGTTACAGTATATTATTCGTGGAATTGTAGAGGTAAAAATGCATGTGAGCTCACGACAGCATAGCTCAACTTAATCAACCAATTCGAATTTACTGAGTGCATATCCAACATAAGGAATGCATCATGCAAAACCAAGAAAAGCTGAATCAGGCCATTGCTGACTTTGAGCACTGGCGACAAACCCGCGCCAGTAAACACGTCAATATCCCTGATGAACTTCGTCAGCAAGCGGTTAAGCTACTTGAAAAGTCAGATCACCAAGGCATTACGGAGCTGCTCCACTCAACTCAATACCTGGCGTAAACAGTTTTTAGTCGAGCAGGCTATGACACCGAACTTTATACCACTGCCTGCCCCTTGTTGCCTTAGTGACTTTTGACGACGAGCAATTGATCTGGGGTGACGAAACACCAGAGCAAACCATTGAACGCCTGACCTCTCTTGGCGTGGGTAAATGCATCGTCAAGCTCGGCGCAGATGGCTGTTTGGTTCAAGACTCAACAAATCAGGGATCGATCGCGGCTCAGGCTAGACAAGCCGTGCCAACCCAACCTGTCGCTCAAGTGGTCGACACCACATCGGCGGGCGACTCATTCAATGGTGGCTTTTTATCGGCATACCTTGCTGGCGAAGATTTAGCGACCTCATGTCAAAGAGGCCACGCACTGGCAGGGGCTGTGATTCAACATCGCGGTGCCATCATTCCCAAAACATTCACACAACCGGCGCTCGGCGTCGTTTAAGGAACACTCATGTCTAGCATTAAAGAACAATTGAAAGCTCTGAAAGTCATCCCTGTTATCGCCATTGATAAAGCAGAAGACATTATCCCATTGGGTAAAGTACTGGCAGAAAACGGACTTCCAGCGGCTGAAATTACCTTCCGTTCATCAGCAGCTATAGAAGCAATCCGCCTACTACGTGAAACCCAGCCAGACATGCTGATTGGCGCAGGCACGGTACTCAGCCGCGAGCAAGCAATTGCAGCAAAAGAAGCAGGCGCAACCTTTATCGTTTCGCCTGGCTTTAATCCAAATACCGTTAAAGCATGCCAAGAAATCGGAATTGATATCGTACCGGGTGTAAACAACCCAAGCACAGTTGAAGCCGCACTGGAAATGGGATTAACCACCCTGAAGTTCTTCCCTGCGGAAGCCTCTGGCGGCATCAACATGGTGAAATCACTGCTCGCGCCATACACCGACATCGAACTGATGCCTACTGGTGGCATTAACCCTGCGAACATAAAAGATTACTTAGCTATCCCACGCGTACTGGCATGTGGTGGTACGTGGATGGTAGACAAGAAGCTGATTGAAGAAGGTAACTGGGAAGAACTTGCACGCCTAACTCGCGAAGCCGCTGATTTGGTGAACCAATGAAAGTAGAAACCAGCACGATATTGAATTGGAATGATGAACAGATTCCTCATCAAATATACATAGAACAACTTCACTCTGGCTGTCGTATTGTCATGAAAATAGTAAAAGACATTGAGCCTGAGATATTGGTGTGCAATCTAAATAATATTAAAAAAAGCGATCTAGAACAAAGTTGGATAGGAGAAGCGTTTTCGGTTAGCCCTGCCTATAACGATGGTACATTGTTTAATCAGGCTCGCGTATTATTCAATTTGACATCAGGTTGTATTGTTTGGGTAGTCACGCACATTAAAATGCCAAGTGGTAATAAGATGTCTGCCGACCGCTTGGTGTTTGTTCCAAATATGAACGCCGCAGAAGAAAAGCTAGTCGCCGTAAAATCTGGGGCAAAAGAATGTTGCTGAAATGAAGTTTATTATAAAATCCTTTAACAAATGCCCCTAGTGGACGTTCGTAAACTCACCCCACTTAGTCAAAGCGTTGCAATGGTTGCGGTTTTGTACATGAGTCAATACCGTTAGATATTCGTGAGTGGTTCTGTCCTGATTGTGGGCGTACCAATGACCGCGATATTAACGCAGCACAGAATATAGAAACCGTCGGACTGGCGGGGTTAGTCTAGGGAGCGACTGGATCGGGGAATTGGAGCAATCTAGTCTAGTGAAAGTGTGGTGAACTAGGAATGTGTTCTCGTAGCGATATGAGAACCCTCGCCCGAAAAGGGCAGGGACAAGTCACACACCAATGTTTTCAAAATGACGCGTCTTACTTTTTCGAACCATGAATATGCGATAAACTGTGTTCATCATTCTCAACTTCTCAAGTGCTATGACAACTGTCCCTCTTTCTTTTCTAACGACCACCTCATCTTCTCCGAAACAAAAGAATAAACTTAATCAGTTATGGGAGGACGTCGAGAAAAAACAACGCCGTATCGAGCGTTATCAAGCCAAGTTGGATGATTTTTATCATGAATTTAAAGCGTCGACTGAAAAGCAAGAGCACGCAGTATGCCGAGCGACAGAGAAATGGATCCATTGCTTAATTTCTTTTATCCCGCGCAAAACGATTAAAGGGTCACAACGTGAAGCCCTGTACGACTGGATACAAGAAGAGTTAACCATTTTAGAATCAAATCCCTTTAACCCTGTCGACTCGAGAGTGTTACGTGAGGCGTTCAATCAAGCGCTTTTGGCACAGCCATCAAATCAAGCTGATATAGACATGATAACCGAAGACCAAATCGAGGCGTTTCGCGAAGAGATATCCATGATGCTGGGCTATGAGCTTGATGTCAGCGATGACGAATTAATGGCCATGTTCAAGGATCCTCAGAAGTTTCACGATTATCTGCAAAGCGTGATGGATGAAAAAATGGAAAAGGAACACGTTGAAGAGGATGACACTGATTGGGGAGGTGAGGATTTTTTCTCTCAAACCGATGACCAAGCGCACATCGAGCCGTCACATCATCAAGTGAGCGACGTGCTTTACAGCGATAAACAGATAACCAAGTTGTATCGTCAACTGGCCAAACAGTTACACCCAGACAAAGAAACGGATGAAGAGAAGAAGTCTGCGAAAAGCGCGCTCATGCAGCAGCTATCACAAGCGAAGAAAGACAAAGATGTCGTGGCCTTATTCATGTTGGCTCAGCAACATCTTCCTGAGCATGAGATGGTGATCGATGACGGTATGCTTGAACGCTTAAAGGTGACGCTGACTGAAAAAATTGAGCAATTAAATATCGATTATCAAGATCTTAAGTATAGTGGTGATATCAAAAGTATCATTTGGCAACGATTTGGTGGGGGGAACAAAGCATCACGCGAAAAAGGGTTACGCGAGTATCGCGATAATTTGCAAAAAGCGTCACAAGAGCTCCTCGCCCAATCCCAAGAGATCAAAACGGTTAAGCAAATACAGGAGCGTTTAAAACAGCGAATGGAGGCGTCTTGTTTTGACAATCCGTTTTTTAACATGGATCTGTCTGAGCTGTTTGCCTGATTGTATTTGAAACGGGCAAGTAAAGGATAGTATTAGCATGTTGGACTAAGAATAACATAAGGGCGAGAAACTCTCTTTCGCCCTGGGGTCATGAGGGTTACGTAAGATCGGCGAGGCAGAGTAGTCCTTAAATTCGCCTAATGATTAAGATAGTTGTGAAAAGTGATTGGCCGGATACATGTGCTGACCAAGCACGGCTGTAATAACAATGTGCTTTTGCTTTTGGATCTAATTTAATTGCATGTCCGTAACGTTGTATCTTTATGGATTGATCTTACTAACGAAAACAGTAGAGAAGCTTTTTAGTCAATCGATTACGAATATAATAAATAAGGATTAAGGTATTGTGCTGCCAACACTAAATCCCGAACTTTGAACCAGGCTGAAGTTGTGTCTCAAATTTAGATTAAGGCTAATTTTAGAGCCTTTAATCGCCCACCTCAGATAAGTTGACAATACCTTTGCGCAACAATGGGAGGCGTTTGTTTTGAGTTCTGAAATACGTAAAAACGGTTGAATAAAAGACTAAAAACAACCGATTTTCACTCCCTCAAGGATATAAAATAGAGGTAAATATGGCAAATATGAGGCAAAATGTATTTTCATTTTATGAAAAATAACGTTTTATTTTACCTATACACGAAACCGAATTTTAACTGAGAAGGGAACAAACATTGCGACAATTCCTCATCTTTCTTGCCTCAGCCGGCATTCTTTGTACCGCGTATCTCTTTTCGTTTGGGGTGCCGAATGCGCTTAAAAATGTGGTCGGTCTGGATTCAGCCCAAACCGAGGAGCAAAAATCAAACAGTGCCGAGCGTTCTGAAAGAGGGGCACAGGAAACAATCGTCGTAATGCAACCCTTGGCCGAGAGACATTACAATTTGTTCTTAACCACCATTGGGACGGCGACGTCTTTGCGCAGCATCAAGGTTGTGTCGAGCGTGGCCGGTAAAATCACAGACGTATCAATTGATGGTAACAATGTGGTCGAGGCAGGCGATGTTCTTGTCCAGCTAGATAGCCGGTCCGAACAACTCGCATTGAACGTCGCAGTGACGGAGCTGGAACAGGTGCAAGGCCTGTATGATCGCTACAAGGTGCTTGGCAGCAACGGCAACACGACGATCACCGATCTTACTTTCGTCGAAACAGAAGCCGCTTTGAAACTGGCGCAATACAATGTCGATCTCGCGCAGAATGCGTTGGATGAACGCACAATCAGAGCAGAGATTGGCGGTACGCTTGGCCTAAGTGATGCGCAGGTTGGTGCCTATATTAATGTTGGCGACACAATTGTTACAATCAACGATTCCTCGGCTATCGTCGCAGAATTTGAGATCCCAGAGCGCTCGATTGCATTTCTGGAAGTGGGAAAGCCGGTCCAGATTAGTACACCCACCTACGACGGGCGTTTTTTTGATGGCACGATTATAGCCTTTGATAGCGAGCTCGACCCAGCGTCGCGTAGTGCAACAGTGCGTGCGCAGATTGATAATCCGGATGGAGCCTTGATTGCTGGCATGACATTTTCTGTTCGTATCGTTGAGCAGACAGAACCCCTTCCGGTAGTGCCCGCCACGGCTGTCACTTGGAGTCGGGAAGGAGCCAATATCTGGACGGTTGAAGATGGCGTCGCAGCACCGCATTCCGCCGCTATCCGTTACCGCAGTGGCACACGCGTTTGGTTGGAAACAGACCTGCCACTTGGTGCGACGGTCATCACGGAGGGGGCCGCAAAGTTGCGGGCAGGTACCGTAGTAACTGATGCCGAAGGTGCCGCAAGATGAGTGTAGAACGCAGGTTGCAAGCGACAGGGTTGGCCAGCCTTTTTGTAGGACGTCCGATCCTTGGACTTGTTCTGAACCTTTTGATTATCATCGCGGGACTGGCTGCGCTTAGCAACATTGATGTCCGCGAAATGCCGGATGTTGACAGCCCAGTTTTGTCGGTTAGCACCAGCTATGACGGCGCGGTTCCGGCCACTGTCGACAGCGAAATCACGCAACCACTTGAAGATGCGCTCAGCGGTCTTGAAGGGCTATCGTTCATGGAGTCTACCTCCAGCTCAGGGGCTAGCCGGATTACCATTGATCTGTCTGACGGAACGGATGTGGATATCGCGGCCAATGAAGCCCGGGAAATCGTATCAGCCACTACGAGCTCTTTGCCTGATGATGCCGAAGAACCGACTGTCTCAAAAAGTGACAGCAACGCGGACGCGATTGTCCGACTTGCCTTGTTAGGAGACGCCAGTCTGGATGAGCTGACCCAAATTGCCGAAGGCATAATCTATGAGCGGCTATCAACAATTGACGGTATCGCCGAAGTCATCGTGCAGGGCAGCCGCTCGAATGAATTTCAAGTTCAACTGAACATGCCATCGCTGCTCAGTCGTGGATTGACAGTGTTTGATGTAAGTTCCGCGCTAGCCACATTGCGCGATGACACGGCCCTTGGGTCACTGGAAGGGGCCAGCCAGACCTTGGCCCTAAGCGTTGACAATCAAGAGGTCACCGTTGAAGCTATTGAAGCGATCCAGATAGATAACACGACTCAAGTGGCAGACGTCGCTTTGGTCCAACTGTTGCCCGAAGAAAGCACTGTCTTTACCCGCGTGAATGGTCAAGCTGCCATCAGTGTGGACATCACACGGCAATCCGTTGGGAATACGTTAGAAATATCAAAAGCCGTAAACGTAGCGGTCACAGAACTGCGGCAACAGATGCCAGAGGGTGTTGAGCTTGTCATCGCATCAGACGATGGTGTGTTCATCGAATCATCCATTCAAGAAGTCGTGACCTCAATCTTACTGGCAACGCTGATAGTAATTGCCGTGATTTTTCTGTTTTTGCGCTCGCCCCGTGCCACATTGATCCCTGCTATCACAATCCCAGTGGCCTTAATCGGTACCTTAGCGGCCATTTGGCTGACAGGATTTTCGGTGAATACCATCAGCTTGTTGGCGTTGGTATTGGCCACGGGCATGGTCGTTGATGATGCGATTGTTGTCGTTGAAAATATCGTGCGCAAGCGTGCAGAAGGCATGGGGGCTTTCGCTTCGGCGGCTGCGGGCACAAACGAGGTGTTCTTTGCCGTCATTTCAACCACCGCAACGCTTGCGGCAGTTTTTATCCCTATTTCCTTTCTACCGGGTCAGGCGGGCGGCGTTTTTTCTGAATTCGGGTTCGTTTTGGCATTCGCTGTTACGTTGTCGTCCATTACGGCATTAACCCTAGTGCCAGTGCTATCGGCATTGTTGGATCCTGGGAAATCCAAGGCATCACCAGACAGTGACGCTGCAACACAAGGCGTGTTGGCCCGCGGTTTTGATGCGGTGATGGACTGGTCAATTCGCACACCTGTTTTGGTTATGTCTATCGCCGGGGCCATTGTCATCTACGCGATCAGTGCTGCAATCACCTTACCATCAAGCGTGACGCCAACTGAGGATCGCGGTTTCTTTGTTATACAGGCAAGCGGTGCCTCTGACACAACGCCGGAATACTTGGATACGCAGGTGATCTTGGCCGAAAAGATCCTTACTCCTTATCTGCGAAGCGGTGAAATTGAAACGATCCAAAGTATCGTCGGTGTGAGCGGTGGTACAAGCGCTCAGATCATTGTACGGCTGCCAGATTGGGAAGACCGTGATTTCTCACAGGCTGAGTTAGTTAAAGAATTAAGCGGACAACTTGCAAAAATTCCCGGTGTGCAGATCAGTGTGCGCTCTTCCAACAGCTTGAACATTCGTGGCGCCGGTAGCGGGCTTGGCCTTGCGGTAACTGGGAATAACCTTGAAGATCTAACCATCGCTGCAGAAACATTGGTTGCAGCCATGTCTGAAAATGCTGCATTCGTGAACCCGCAACTTTCATCAGCCCTTCTCAATGCGGAATTGAAGGTACGCGTCGATCAAGCCGCCGCTCGCGACATGGGCCTTACGCCTGCGTCTGTGACCAGCCTAATCAGCGCTCTGGTTCGTGGTGAAGTCGCAGTCAGCGTCTTTGAAAATGACATCGAGGTTGACGTGAACGTTATACCGGGTGGCCCGAAAATAGATGACCCTTCTGATATTTCATCGATCTCAATCAGACTGGATGATGGCTCATATGTGCCACTCTCCGCTGTCGCGACGTTGCACACTGTTGTCACCGACGCTCAGGTGGCCCGTCTGGGTGGCGCGTTGTCGGTCGCCTTGCAAGCAAATCTTGCTGAGGGTCTAAGCCTCTCTGATGGGATAAACGCGGCACGCGACTTGGCAGCAGACGTGCTACCAGATGGCGTTGGTTTGACGTTCACAGGAGAAGCTTCAACGCTAAATGACAGCACCCAAGCCATGTATATTGTTTTCGGAACCGCCTTGCTGATTATCATGTTGGTTCTGGCAGCGCAGTTTGAAAGTTTCGCGAGCGCGGTTGTGATCATGCTGACTGTGCCCTTCGGACTTGCAGCGGCACTGTTAGCGATTTCGCTCAGCGGAGGGTCTTTGAACTATTACAGTCAGATCGGTCTTGTGATGCTGATCGGCGTGATGGCCAAAAATGGCATTCTGATTGTCGAATTTGCAAACCAGCTTCGCGAAGCCGGCCAAGACATTGATGCGGCTATTCGTAACGCACTGCGCTTGCGCATTCGACCCGTCATGATGACGATGGTTTCCACTGTACTGGGTGGTTTGCCGCTTGTGCTGACATCAGGTGCCGGCGCTGAGGCGCGTCGGGAAGTCGGTTGGGTCATTGTTGGCGGTTTGGGATTTGCTACAGTTTTCACATTGTTTCTAACGCCAATTTTCTATCGCTGGGTTGCCAATTGGGGCAGCATGCCAGGTGCTGCATCACATCGGCTTGCAAACGAACTAGCGGCGGAGTCTTAGCTTCGGTTATAAAATTGCTCGAGTGACAGAGCTAAATTTGTGATCGGTTTCGGCGAGCGGTAATTGGAATTATTTGAAAGACTCTCACCACCTCTCGTTTACTTATAGGGATAGGAGCGGATACGGCTTATCACTCAGATCTTCAGATAGTTTATTTATAAAATGTAGGTGACGATATAAGTACGCTTCTGTTTATCTGTTTTTCTTTGAGGCTGGATAAGGCGAACATCACTGTATATCCCAAACAAAGAGCGATGATGATAGCAACCACGTTGTCTGTAAAAGCAGAAATTAGGTAGAACATCACGATAAGCGTTGCTATGCCTGTTAAGCGAATTAGCAGGCTAGCCTTAAAGTATCCGTGTGCTTTTATATATGCGAGTTGATAAGCGTTAAGCATCATAAAAATAAAGAATATGGAGAAGTGGAACAGTACTGGAATAGATCCACTGTACTCTTGCGGATAAAGCCAGCCAATGATCTGTGATCCGAACAGTAGCATGGTCAGAAAAAATATACCGCTGACTATAAATGAAAGCTTGTAAATCCAGCTTCGAATAATTTTGATCTGATCGTATTCGCCGTTTCTCACTTTTACAGAGAGTTCTGGTAACACGAATCGATATATAGGAAAAACAAACAGCATTGTCATATAGGTAAAAACAGGGCGTACGACAACCTGAAAATCCCCCAGTTCGTTGATACTGAAATAGCGGATTGTCAGCAGTACTGCAATGTAGATCATTAAGATACTGGCACCCGCCTCCAGAGTAGCGGTAAAGCTCTTCTTAACGTAGCCAACCATATTCGAGTCTAAACAGACGGACGATAGTGGCTGAGTGGAAATGACTTTCCGGCGGCATATGTACATGTAGAGTGCGATGATAAGCGAAGAAAGGGTCAACCCGTAAAAGAGAGCGTTCATGGTGTCGTATTCAGCCACAAAACAGAACAACAAAAATAGGGTGGCATTCAGTGCCGGGTCCAACCAGGTAACACGGTTAGTAGTATCATAAAGACGATACATGGCGATCAGGTTAGTGAAATAGAGTTTTAATCCCAGAGCCAAGATAATCCCAACTAACTGTAGATAGTCTACCCCAATATGCAGGTTGTGTTTTATGTATGGAATGGCACCGCCCCAGGTCACTAGTACCACCAGGGCAAGAGTTATTCTGAAAATGTTAATAATGTCTTTGTCGTTTTGGGTTTGCGAGAAGGTAACCACCATAGAAGAGCGAAATCCGGTCATCAGTATCATTGAAAGGGATATGATATCAACAACGGTATGAAACAGAGCCAGATCACTTTTCGCGACCCAACCTGCCAGCCAGATTTTAAAAGTAAACCCAATACAGATACTTATCAGTGTTGCCCATATACCTGCTAGAAACGTTTTTTTTACTTTAGATACCGATTCTGACTGCATGCCCAAAGTTATCCGTCTTGACTAATTAATATATGTTAATTAAAGCTATTCTCGTTTACAACGGAAATCGGCTTTATAGAGTTGGTCATGATATCCTCATTAAAAATAGTTATCATTTGCAACAGTCTAAATGAGACAGATAAAAAGGAGAAAAGTCATGTCACATCAATTCCCGGAATTAAAGTGTTTCAGAAAAGTAGTGTACATATTGAGTAACCAAGGTAATTGTTATGCCTTGCTCTGATCGCTATTTGTTTTAAAAGTTCAATTTATAATGATCTTGCCGTGGGGTATGCTTTATAGTGTTTTGGGCGAGAAAACTCGGTGATCAGGCTCTGTCGCTGAGTAGTTCACTATCATAGACAACTCTGATTTGATTTTGATTTTTAGTTCATCTATTTTTGCTGTGTTAAATATTAACACACATAGGTGAAAATATGTCACGCACAACTAGTGTTACGATTGGCTCTCAGTTAGATGAGTTTGTCGGTCAACTCATAGCGAGTGGTCGCTATGGTTCAACAAGTGAAGTAGTTCGTTCTGCATTACGGTTACTCGAAAGGCAGGAGAAACAAACTACTGCTTTAAAAATGGCAATTGAAGCTGGTGAACAAAGTGGCGAGTGCTCATTATTACTTTATGACATCGCGGCCAAAGTAAAGCAAAAACACAATGTATAAACTGTCCAACCTTGCCGCAGAGGACTTTGAGCAGATTTTTGAATACACGTTACTGAACTTTGGCATAGAACAAGCTGATGTTTATACAGACAGGGCATATCTGAGATGTATAATACTGGTTATTTATACAGTTAATAAGTTTAATGTTAAGAGCAACCAAAGTACGTATTTACCCAACGCAAGAACAAGCAGAGTATTTAATCGCTCAGTTTGGCGCGGTGCGTTTTGCGTATAACAAAGCTCTACATTTAAAGTCTCATATGTACCGGAAACATGGCGTAACACTGAACCCTAAAAAGGACATAAAACCACTGCTTGCCGTTGCCAAGAAGTCACGAAAATACCACTGGCTTAAACAATATGACTCGATTGCTTTACAGCAATCTGTCATTAACCTACACACTGCTTTTGATAACTTCTTTCATCCCAAATTAAGCGCTAAATACCCAAACTTCAAACGTAGACACGGCAAGCAATCTCGCTACCATTGTGTTGGTGTTAAGGTTCTTGATGGCGCCATCAAGCTGCCCAAGATGAGTCCTATTGATGCCAACATTCATCGTGAGATCACAGGTAAGGTTAAAAGTATGACTCTCAGTTTGAGTCAAACGGGTAAGTTCTATGCGTCCATCCTTGTGGATGATGGTATTGAAGCCCCTAGCTTGATTCACTCAATCGATAAAGTGACGGGTGTTGATTTGGGATTGTCACACTTTGCTATTCAGTCGAATGGCAAGAAAGAAGCGAACTGAAGTGGTCAAGAATAATTGGCCACGATTTGTAAAACGTGCGGAGAAGGATCTCAGACGCAAACAGAAGCAGCTTTCGCGTAAGGAAAAAGGCAGCGCAAACAGAGCGAAAGCTCGTTTGCTTGTCACAAAGTGCCACGAAAAGACGGCGAACGCTCGCGCTGATTTTCAACAAAAACTATCTCGAACACTCGTAGACAAAAACCACGCTGTGATTCTAGAGACATTAAAATCAACCAATATGATGAAAAACCGCAAACTAGCGAAACACATAGCAGATGCTTCATGGCATCGCTTTGTTGTTAAGTTGGAGTACAAATTGAAAGAGCAAGGCAAACATTTTGTTAAGCTCGACCAATGGTACGCCAGCTCTAAAACATGCCACTGTTGCGGCCATAAAATGGAAGACATGCCCTTATCGGTTCGCAAGTGGGATTGCCCCTCTTGTGGTACGACAGATATAGATCGGGATCTCAATGCCGCTCTTAATATTCGTGATAAAGGTATTCTAGAATTAAAAGCGGCTGGACAGTCGTTTCTGCTTATGGAAGCCGCATAAGACTCGATACTATCGAGCACTGGCTAACGAAATAAGAAGCATCGCCCAACGGGCGGTGAGTAGTCACATTGATGGCTATTACTTTTAATCCTTCTCCTTGGATAAGTTGACAATATCCAAAAAGCGCCTTAGCAAAATCACACTTTCCATTGAATTTGTATTTATTCAAACCATGCAATAAATTTAAGAGTGATTCACCACGCTTGGTATTTTTGGTTTGAGTTTAGCTCAGTATTTACGGTGTCCAAATTGAGTGTAGTGGTAGCGTGGCTCATACCTTATTTTGGCGTTGATATGACCCTCAACTTTTTAATTGTTGTTCAAAATTTGTAAGAAAAGTAAGTAAAATAACATCGACTTTGGATGATGTTGAGCTGATTGATCCTCATGACCCAAATCAGTTAATAGAGACGTTTTGCGCAAGCTTAATGCTTAAAAAGTGTTATTAAGATTACATTTATCATCACTTTAAATAAGCTATACTTTTTCAATTTTAAATATTTCATTAGGATTGGGAATGAAAGTCATACCTTCAGTAATTGTAGCGGTGTATTCTTTAGTATTGGGCGGTTGTATGTCTACGGTAAATATTCCTGAAAACTATCAGGAAAATCTTCCAGAAAGCGCAACCTTAGATGTGAATAGGATCGGGCAGTATGATAGCTATTCTTGTGCTACTACGTCTTTGGCAATGGTGATTTCCTACTATGATAAAAACAAAGTTATCAGAAAGCAGGATGTATGGGATGCCTCCAAGTCATCTGTTTATGATGTGACTCAACGATGCGGAAATGACATGAACGGTTTAGAGAGGGCTGCTGAAGCATATGGTTATACAAGCTATGAGTTTGTCAATGGGTTATCAATAGATGAGCTAAAGTACTTCGTTTCAAATGATACTCCTGTTGTCGTAAATATCAGAAACTTTTTTATGGAGTCATCTCATGCTGTAGTTGTTACTGGTTATGATAACGAAAATATTTATATCACTGATCCTGCGAGGGCTGGTGGTGGTAAGTATTCAGTTTCTTATGAAAAATTCTTAAAGCATTGGTACGCTTATTTGTGCACGCCGCGAAGAGGTAAGTATAAACGCTCCGCATTTATTCTCTATAAAAATACTAATTCAGGCATTTGACGCTACACAAGTCCAAATATTGCGCTTTTTATGTAAGCCAGAAAGGAACTAAAGAGTCAGCGCTCATTACTCAGCATAATTGATCGCCAACCACAACGATCTAGTCTCTAGCCAAGTTCCAAGGTAGTCGCACTTCTATTTGCTCAAGATTTTCAGCGTAGGGTAGCCGAGTAAGAAGAGTATGGAGGTAGTTGTATGGTTCCAGTCCGTTCAACTTAGCCGTTTCAGCCATGATGTTACTTATACACAGCTCGGGATGACCGGAGTAAATGGCCAGTTTCGACCATTGGTTGAGCGTAGAGTTTATGGCTTTGTAGATTAAGCTATCTTTGGGGCACTTGTTGATATTCTTCTCCAAGAATGCTTTCAACTTATCTAAGAGTGGAACACTAAGCTCTTGGCGGTAGGCCACGATTTCTTCAGCCGTTATCTTGGGCTGCTTTTTCTTTAGGTCAGCCAAGTGCCTCTCAACACGGTAGAGCTAGTTGATGGTGTTAAGCGCGATATCGGCTTTACTTACCTGAACGTTTTTACCTTTTTGGCTGAGCTTTTTGCGCTTCCAATAACCGAATCTAATAACTGAACTGAGATTGATCTAGGTCGTAGGTTCGGTGGTATTGGGCTCGAGATAGTTTGGTGGTTTGTCAAACGTCGACATGACGCTGCCAAGTTTGCTGTAGAGATGACATAAAAGCCTCCATACATAGGTAATGACTGTTGTCATTATTAGGGCTTGGGTTTAAATGGGAATGATGTCGAGAATTAAGCTTACAATAAATACTGCCAGATGAAGTGAGTGGTGCAATAATGCCGCCAGCAACAGGAACCTGTCACCAAAGCAATTTGGTGATCGCCCAGTAATGGGAATCCCCTAGCGATTTAGCTAGGGGAGGATGTCAAGCCATCATTTTTACACAAACGGATTGATGGCATGGCATGTGTCATTATTTCGCTTTTTTCTGATCCCTGGGAGGCGTTAATACGTGATCCAATGATACGGTTTTAACTCGGTTGACATTATGTTGATGAGTACATTGCAACATGATTGTCTTTTTGGATCCTTTGCTCACTAAAGGTTGGTCAATCGTCCCATGAAATTGAGCGCGTAACTCAGCTTCATTGTTCCAAACCCACCCGGCTTGTTTTAGTTTGTCTTTCGCCACATTAAATTGCGCCTGACGCTGACATGCCCAGCAGTGCGCCTCATCGTTTTCTTGTTCCAATGGACCCAATAAATAGGCTTTGGAGAGGGAGACTTGAAAGGCGTGTTGTTGGCGACATGAGATGGTTATGCGAGGACGTCTTTTGACTAACGAGTGCCGTTGTGCGATCAATTCGCCTTTATAGCGCTGGTTTAAGCGTTCCAAGATACGTTGACTATTGGACTTATGTTGCCAACTTTGAGTCATGAGCGCCTCTTTATCTATTTCACGTGGGTCGGCGCCATAGAGCGCAACATAGATGCGCTGGCATATATCGAGCGCCGCATCAAACTGCTGGGGAAAAGTATAAGGTTGATATTGATCCGGTCCTGTTATGGTATAGCACGGGATGCGTATGAGCGTAGTCTCGGGGTCCTTTTTAAAGTAGGCATCGACCAGAGCGTCACGACGTTGTTGTTTGGTGAGTTTTTGTTGACGATCCGCTTTTTTTAAGATTTGTTGATTCAAACTTTTATGTTGTACACCGTCGATTTCGATGGCCCATTTTAGCGTGGGTTGATAAAAGTCAATCGACAAAGAGCGCGTGGTGTGTTCGCTTTTCAGCCCATCAAATTCTTGCTCCAAACGCAGATCCAATTGCCATAGATGCCCAAAATATTCAACGAATTTAGCCAGAAAAGACACATTATTTTGGTTAATGAACCCTCTTTTCCCTTTTTTAAACGCTTTGTAGAGGATGGAAATGGTGGTGGGGGTGGGCAAGGGCAAGCCAAGCGCTGCGTTGACGGTCTGTTTGATGTTCACGCGTATGGATAAGTTATCATAAGGCGTGTGATGGGTCTTTTGGATTTGGGTTATCTGTGTATTGATCTCATCGTCTGTGGATACCAGTTCATAGAGGGCGCCGTGGGTGCGCCATCGTTCGGCTGACTCAACGAACGCACGGACACGAGCCGCAGTTAATGGCAAACCCGAATTGGGCTCGCAATAGGCACATGGATTAGCGTGTCGGTTATCTCGAACATATCGGATCAATTGATAACTGGTGTACGTGTTGGTTAATGGTCCATGAGTGAGGCAGCGAAGATGAATGGCGACATTACTGTGGATAAGTGTTTGGCCAGTGGCGAGGCCAGAAGCGCGAAGATCGACACGCAGGTCAATACCTTTGTCTGAAAATAACCCTTCGAAATACGCGGCGGTGTACTTGCTTTTTTTCTCAGCTGAGCACGCGCGACATGAGCTCTTGCTTAACTTGGCGTGGAGTGAACTCACTCGTTGTGCACGTCTTTGGTCAGGGTGGTACTGGCATTGTACGTGCATTTTAGCCTCGGCCGGTAAATCGTGACGCAGAGCAAAGCACGCTTGATTTTGTTTGACAAGGGCGGGATCGGTCGCTAACTGCCAGGTGGTCGTGGCGCGGATGAGTATGTCAAAGTCGTCAAGCGAGGGCATAAGGGTGATAGGTCTTGCGCCATTGGTTCCACATTGCACACATTGACCGTGTTCGGCGACTTGAGGTATCCATTCATGGCGCTGGCCGCATTGGCGGCAGGTTAACAAACTGGTTTTTGAGATCCCTTGATAATGATTGGGATCAATATCAAAGCGGGTGATACGTTGCTGCGCTTTCTCCCATGAGATTCGTTTCGTTTTTCCTTTGCGTCTGCGCTCACAATGTTGACAAAAAAGGTGATCGCCACGCGATAAATGGGTCTTGATATTATTAACGCTATGAGAGGTCGACTTGTGGCAGTGCGTGCATTTGGCCTCAACGTACGCATTATGGTTAATAAAATCCTCAGGGGCGAGTTCGTGGGGCAGGGCGAGCACAAAGCCAAGCTCGGGACGGTTGATAAAATCAGCAATCAAATCTTTGTATTTCCATCGATATTTTCGGTTTTTCTCACTTTTATCAAACTCATAGTGACACTCTTTACACAGGGTATGACGGACTTGACCTTGGTGTGCAAGATAACGCCACTTGGAATCAAACGTACATTGATGTCGCATGCATTCCACCGTGAGTGTGTCACGTCGTGGGGTCGTTATTTTTTCAGGGGCGACAATGCGATAATACGCATACCAGGCAAAGTGAGGGGGCGACTTGGGATCGCGGTCGTGATGCAGTGTTGATAAACGGGCATTGAGCGTATCGCGTGATAAAGAGTCTTCCGTCATAACAGGTCCTCGTTAGGGGGTAAAATGGGGTGCTCTAACAAGATACAATGCTTGTAAGATTAATTCAAGTCATTGAATTTTAAGGTGTTTTATCGATATTTTTTAGGCTGAAACTGTCTCAAAATCCCTTTGCATTGTCTAAAACTGTCTCAGCCTTTTTTAGCGGAAGTCTAACGGGTTGTTTTGTATTGGAAATATACCGATACAAAAAAAGGTTCGAATAGGGAAGACCTATTGGGGCAGACGGACTCGAGCCTTGGTGACAAAGGACGTATTTATTTACCGTTCTTAGCGAAAAGCATCACTCAATGCTGGCGGTGATATAAGCCATTATCGCGCTGGCGATAACTTTACAAAATGGTGCAATTTCCGCAAACTCTGCGCTATGAAACGAGCATTTAAAGAACGATTCTACCCAACCGAGCAGCAAGCCGAACTATTAGCACAGTCGTTTGGCTACAGTCGTTTCGTTTTGAATAACGCGCTCAAGTATCACAGCACCGACATTGCTGATGCTTGAGCACAACATTAGTGAGCCCCAGTGTGGTGTTCCTGAACTAGATCATTGGGTATCTAGTTCAGGAACAATATAACCCACATCCGCTCCCTGGATCTCAAGTTAGTAATATATAGATGACTGAGAAACCTAAGAGCTAGAGAACTACCTACCAGTGATCCCAGAACAGCAGCGACTAAGGGAACAGGTAGGATTAAATCAAGACCAATTGCCATGAGCGGTAATGGGACGCAATACCCACCTAAATGTTAAGCAAAGTTTACAGTCAATTCAGGTAGACCCTATGGAACAATGTTTATAGAGAACTGCTTTTCAGTTTTTTTTTCGATGCAGAATATAAGAAAGCATAACAGTGACTAAAACATGAAACCCGAGTATGCGCCAAACTACTTTATGATGATAACTGTCAAAAATATTTTTGAAGTTGATATCAGTGTTAGAAAAAGTGCTAGTCTGTATATTTTCGAGAACGACATTGAAGTGAATCATGTTTTGGTGCATTGCGATGAAATTTGAAACCGAGAAAGCAATAAAACCCAGTAGTATGAGATTTTTCTTATATTTAGCTAAATTGACATAGGTTTCTGAAAACCGAAATCCAAGTAATCCAATGACTACTACTACATAAAACATCCATATTTGATAGTGCAAATTATTGCTTGAGTCTAGTAAACTAATTGCTTCACTCAGTCCATTCATCTGACGCCCTCCATGGAATGGTAACGCTTCTTATACAACCTCCTTGCGTATACCCACCTTAAACTTGTTCTTCTATTACACGAAAAAGTGAATGTCTATTTTTCATAACCAGCTTATTAATATGCAATATCCAGTGTTTTAATTCACTTTCTAACAATTCTAGTACACATATCAACCTTACATCACATTAAATACTACTCAAACTGCATAACTCGAGAACTAATTAGGTAGCGTCAAGTTTAAATTGGGCACTAAGTAGCCTTATTTTACGTTTAGTCATAATGTCAAATAGGGCTGATACCGTTACTGCAAGCGGGAGATGAGGTCATGTCCTATGGCGAATTACCTCAAGGACGATGGCGTGTTGATACCGCTAGTCCGTTTGTGTTTCATCAGCTAGTCCAACTCGTTCAGCCATTAAATCAAGCTTATCCTGATATTGAGTTGGAGCGGACTTCTAATGGAGGGTTTTGTTGATTTACTAGAAAAGAAAACCGATATCGCGATTTGTATCTGTACATTAAGTGATTCAACCGTTTAGGCCAACATACCATTGAAGAGATTGAGATGGCGTGTAATCGTTTTGCACGATCTGATATGGATGTGAAAGGGAGGACCTTTACCGGTTTTAGTTTGAGTGATGTAGTTAAGTGGATATTTATAATTATTAAATAATGCAATTATAAGTTATGATATGCATCACTAGGCACCCCGTGCTGAATGTATAATAAATAAAAAACTATTACACTTCGTCAGATGTTAAATAATATTATGTTTTTAGAACTATTTTTTGTGTTTATCTATTCGTTTTTATTGCTATTTATGTTGCGTAAAGCGGCTAGGAAAGTTGGGCTGGTTGATATGCCAAGCCCGAGAAAACGCCATAAAGGTGCTGTGCCTTTGGTTGGTGGGCTGGCGATATGTGTTTGCATAACGCAGTTGTTAGTGTTTAAACCCGATCTGATCTCTCACAGTGAGATCTTTATCGGTAGTATCGTTACGCTGGCTGTAATAGGCGCGTTGGATGATATGTTCGATATTAGCGTTAAGATTCGATTGTTTGTTCAAACGATGCTGGCGATTGTCATGCTGAGCCTCGCTGGTATCGAATTGCTAGATATTGGTAATATCATTGGCGAAGGGAACGTTCATTTAAACCTGTTAGCTCCTATCGCGACCATTGTTGCTGTGGTTGGTGCAATCAATGCATTTAATATGATTGATGGCATTGATGGTTTGCTTGGCGGATTATCCATGACGGTGTTCGGCGGCTTGTCTTTTTTACTGATTGACAAAGACCAAACCGGTTTAGCTTACCTTTCTATTGCCTTTATAGTTGCAATGATCCCATATGTTTGCATGAACCTTGGCGTGTTGGGACGGCAACGAAAAGTGTTTATGGGCGATGCTGGTAGCATGGTGATTGGTTTTACCGTTATTTGGTTATTACTTGAAGCGAGTCAAAACACTCAGCAAGGTACTGTTGAACCCATTATACGACCCATTACGGCGTTATGGATTATTGCCGTACCATTGATGGATATGGCGGCGATTATGATCCGCCGCATGCGTCGTGGCGTGTCACCATTTAAACCCGATCGAGAACACCTTCATCATATCTTCCAACGTTTGGGTTTTTCTTCGCGTGAAACATTACTTATCATCTGTTTGATATCAATCGGCTATGTTGGCTTTGGTATTTATGGTGAAATAAACGCGATCGATGAATCAGTGATGTTTGCACTGTTTATGATCTGCTTTGTTCTTTATGCGGTTGTATTAAGTTACGTGTGGCGTATTACTCATTTTTTACGTAAGTTACGTGGATCGCGAGTTGAAGGTGTGTTTGAAAATGACAACGGGTAAGTAGGCGACAACATATCAAGCTGATGACCATCTGATTGCATTTGATGCTATCTCACATTACTAACATATAGATAGTAATACAGTGGATAGTTTTAATCTTTTACTTTACATCTAAGTCGTACTTTATTATTAGTACTGCCAAGTTAACGAATGCTATGGCAGTCTCTTCATATGAGCCGATATAAAAGACCTTGATTTGCTCCGGAAATCATCCGACATCTCGTTTGATTGTATTACCGTTTTAGCTTGATTTTGAGATATGGTGAAGCTCTGCTAGTAAAGCGGAGGTATTACCGCCAGTTACAAAACTATTCGATATTGGTGCAATAAATTCGGGCGTATTTATCGTAAGCGTCTCAGAAAACACGGTCGATGTGGTGATACGTGATTCATGGGAGAGATGTATATTAACATTCGTGGCAAGCGTGCATTTTTCCTTCATTTTGACATTTATGCTCAAAGTTATTCAGTTCTTCAATTGGGAGCGCATCTAAATCGGCACGAAAGGCAATCGTTGGCCCTGGTCTGTTGGTATTGAGTACTGCCTTCACCCCCGTTTTTCCTATTCCAGTGGTGACTTGGTAGCCTAGGTTAGTTAAATGTTCAGCGACTAATTTACTTGTGTCGAATTCCTCATATTTCAGTTCAGGATTGCGATGAAGCGCTTTCCTCATTTCGATGTATTTGTTTACTTCTATGTCCATAACCCTCCATGTTGTTGATTTAATGTTATTTTATTTTTCATGATGTTAATCCATCCAGTTTTACTTAACAATGTTCTATATAAAATAAAAAGATACGTTTTAAATGTAAATGGTGAGTAGTAGAGGTTATTAGAGGTTATGTTTGTTATCAATATTAACCTATTCTTTTTTAAGAGATGGTAAACGTTATTGTATGAAATATACGCGAGCGGTACTGATATAAAAGGCAGGCTAAAGAAATGTTAAAAACGCCTTGAGTTTGTGACTAATAAACAGAGAATATTGGACATATGAGTAGAAATGAATTGAGTGAGTTCGCATTAAGCTTCAAGTTAAAACATTGAAATAACAATCGGCATAAAGGATCTTATTTATCGATAAATATTTTTACTGGAAATAATATAGTTTCATATTATTTGATAGTGTAAGCGTGTTGATACCAGCTCAGTTCAGAAAATGAATATAGCGATAGTTGATAGTTTTGTAACTATATATTCCAGTATTCTTGCTTTATTCTTGGTCATAATTCTGTTTTTAATACTATTTGGTTCTATTTAATAAATAAATGTTCTTTTCCCTCCCGTTATAAAGCGTTATGTTTCCGGCCCCAAGCCTTGTTTAGGTATTCACACATTTATTTTTTGTAAGGAACTCACTATGTCGGTTTCAATATTGGCAGCCTTAGCGGTTTTTGTTGGTATTTTATTCTTCCTATTTAGCCAGCAGCAAAAAGCGTACTCTTTATCACGACTTGTTTTCTTTGGTTTGATATTGGGTAGCTTATTTGGTCTCGCGATCCAACTTATATTCGGTGAAGGTGACCCTGCCATCAACTTTATACTTGATTGGGTTAAAGTAGTGGGTAACGGTTATGTCGGATTGTTGAAAATGGTGATCATGCCACTTGTTTTAGTGTCTATGATCTCCGCAGTAGTGAAGCTTGAAAAAGGCGGTTCACTGGGTAAAATTTCCGGTTTAACTATTTCAATCCTATTATTCACCACTGCGATTGCTGCATTAATTGGTATTTTGGTTGCACAGGGTTTTGGACTGTCTGCTGAAGGGCTTACCGAAGGTGCTCGCGAAACGGCGCGAATTTCAATTTTAGAGACTCGCTCTGAGGCCGTGAGTGATTTGACCATTCCACAAATGCTGATTAGCTTTATTCCGACTAACCCATTTGCAGATCTAACGGGCGCGCGTTCAACTTCTATTATCGCGGTTGTTATTTTTGGTGTTTTAGTTGGCATCGCTGCGCGTAAAGTTATGGCTGAAAAAGTAGAATACGAAGACGTGATTCGTCGTAGCGTTAACGCGATTCAATCGATTGTGATGCGTCTTGTTAAAATGATAATGGCGCTGACACCATACGGGATTGCGGCGTTAATGACCAAAGTGGTGGCCACATCTAATGCGTCAGATATTCTGAATTTATTAGGCTTTATTGTGGCTTCTTATTTGGCGATATTATTGATGTTTGTTGTCCATGGGTTGCTTGTTTCTTTAGTTGGTGTGAGCCCGAAAGAGTACTTTACGAAAATTTGGCCTGTCCTTACCTTTGCATTTACTTCTCGAAGCTCGGCTGCAACCATTCCGCTAAATGTGGAAGCGCAAATCACTAAATTGAACGTGTCGCCTGCTATTGCAAACTTGTCGGCTTCTTTTGGTGCAACTATTGGGCAAAACGGATGTGCAGGGATTTATCCTGCTATGTTGGCTGTCATGGTGGCGCCAAGTGTGGGGATTGACCCAACTGATTTACATTTTATCGTGTCATTAATCGCCATGATCACTATTAGTTCATTTGGTATAGCGGGTGTTGGTGGCGGGGCAACATTTGCGGCCTTAATTGTTTTACCTTCAATGGGCTTACCTATTACCATTGTCGCGTTATTGATTTCAATTGAGCCGTTAATTGATATGGCAAGAACGGCGTTGAATGTGTCTGGTGCGATGACAGCAGGCACCATTACTAGTCGAGTATTGGATCAGAAAGCGACAGAAAGCGAAATGCAAAACGCATAAAAACCGCTAACAACATTGAATAAAAGCCGTCATTTATTGCTATTAAATGACGGCTTTTTTATGACCTAAGCATTAATTTTTAGGGTTTTATGTTAATTGTTCAATTAAACTCTTTGTGTAGCTTGCCTGTTTTAAGGAGATGGAATGTCAGCAATCGCAAATACACCAAACCCACCATATTATGCCGTGATTTTTACTTCTACGCGGACAGAAGGCGATAATGGTTATGGTGAAATGTCAGTTAGAATGCTCGAATTAGCAAGACAACAATCCGGCTTTCTAGGTGTAGAGTCTGCACGAGAAGACATTGGAATTACGGTTTCATATTGGTCAAATCTTGATTCAATCAAACAATGGAAAGCGAATTATGATCATATAGAGGCTCAAAAGGCTGGCCGTAAGTTGTGGTATGAATCCTTTAAGGTTCGTATCTCAAAAGTTGAGCGAGATTATGGGATTTGAAAGTATAAAAATAACAATTGAACAGCGCCGATTATCTATGGTCAGAATGTAAATTGATTCGATTGATACCGATTAGATTCCTGACTAACCATCCTCTAATTCAGAGGAAAACACTACTCCCAAGGGATTCTATGTTAGTAAAAGTGAACACAGTCTAAACATTTGAAGATAATAATATGCTACCTTTATTTAGTGGTTGCTAATATAAACCACATTAATCTATATGAGGTATTGCATGACACGATTTAAATGGAAGCAAAGATTGTTATTTATTCCTCCCGTTTTGCTTGGGGTGGCAATACTCATATTAGCACCAGCAATGAAAGCCGAACCGCCAAAGGCTAGTGACAGTACTGGAAAAAAAGTGGTTAGGGTACTTAAAGTTGAGCCACGAAAAATCCAACCATCTGCAGTTGGCTATGGTCATACCCAGCCTGCTAGAGACTGGGAAGCTCAAGCTGAATTAGAAGGTGCAGTAGTCTGGGTTGCGAATAATTACCATGATGGCAGCATCATCCAACAAAACAGCGAAATTCTTAGATTGGATCCTTCTTTTTATGAACTTTCTATTGCCCGTCTGGAAGCTCAACTCGAAGTAGCAAGACTCACCGACCAAACTATTTTGGAAACATTGAAAATTGCTGAACAAGAGTATCAGGTTCAGAAATCAGAATATGATCGTGCGATACGTTTGAGTAAAACTGGCTATATATCCAAAACAGAGAAAGATAAAGCCACCAAAGATCTTCTCAATAGCCAGCAACAGTCTCAGGTACAAAAAAATAACTTAGCCATTAATAAGGCGACACAAAAAGTACTTCTGACAGAACTGGCTTTAGCCAAACGCGATCTGGAACAAACCATCATTAAAGCTCCTTTCGATATACGAATCACAGATAAAGTGATAGGCCTGGCAGAATTCGTCAACAAAGGCGAGATCATGTTAAAAGCTGATGGCATAGATGCAGTTGAGATCAGTGCTCAGTTTCCACTTGGTAAAATGCGTCCTCTGAGAAGAGCTGAAGGACTAAGTAAAACAAACAATCATGGGCATGTAGACCTTGAAGCAATCGTCGAGTTGAACGTCGGAGAGCATCTTATTTCTTGGGATGCGAACGTCAGTCGTTCGGGAGGGCACATTGACGCACAGACTCAAAGTCAGAGTATTGTGGTGAAAATTGATAACCCTATCAAACAAGCGTCTCCGGGTAAAAGACCGCCCCTTATCAGAGATACTTTTGTTAAAGTGACCCTAAAAGCACCAGCGATGAACAATCAAATTCTACTTCCATTGAATGCCATTCATAACGACCAGGTATTCTTGGTTCAGGAGGGGAAACTGAAAATTCAGCCCGTAAAGGTGGATTTCGTGCAAGGGCAGATTGCCGTTATCAAGTCAGGTATTCAAAAGGGTGATACTGTTGTATTAAGCAAGCTTTCACCGGCAGTGGAGGGGATGCTACTTAAACCGCAACCTGATAAGAATATCAATAAATGGTTAGATAAAGAAACTGGATTTAAATTAGGGAAACTAATGAGTGAGGTCAAATCATGATTTCATTCTTCGCCCGTCACGCAACCGGTGCGAATGTGCTGATGGTAGCTATACTGTTACTTGGTGCTTTTGCGCTGCCTAAGCTGCAAAAAGACACGTTTCCGTTAACCCAAACCAAAGATATCGAAATTCGGGTCACGTATCCGGGCGCTTCTCCTTTAGAAGTGGTTGAAGAAATTTGTACTCCGTTGGAAGAGGCGATCGACCAGCTTAACGGTATCAAAGAGTTAACCTGTGATGCCCGAGAGAATATGGCCATCGGGAATGCGGAAATCGATGCCGGTGAAAATATCGACGTTCTTACCTCTGATATTCAGCAGCAAGTAAATGCTATCAGTGATTTTCCTGACAGAGTAGAGCAAATAACGGTTACTAAACTAGATAGGATCGCTACAGTAGCAAGTGTCGCAATAACTGGAGATATGTCTGCGACCGATCTCTATCTCTATGCGCAGGATGTTAAACGTAGGATAAAATCACACCCATTAATTGCACAGGTTTCCGTCGGGGGCTTTTCTGAACAGGAGATAGAAATCCGTGTTTCTCAATGGAAACTTAAGCAATACGGTCTTAGCATTTCTGACTTGTCCAACCTTGTTCAGCAACAGAGCATCACTACTCCTGCTGGTGTGTTTACCAATGATTTGGAAGCAGTAAGTGTACGCTTTAATCAATTGGGCAGTAACGTAGAGGATTTTAAGAACATCATAGTGAAGTCTAGCGAGCTAGGTACTCAAGTTAGACTTGGTGATATTGCTGAAATTGAACAGAAGTTCGCTAATGAAGAGGATAAAATTATCTTCCAAGGCAAGCGAGCAGCTCTACTGCAAATATCTAAAACCTATTTCCAGGACTCACTGAAAGTAAAAGATGCGCTTGTTAATCTAGTTGAAAAAGAGCAGCTGGATGCGCCACAAGGTGTGGCATTTACCATTACCCAGGATGTCAGCGTTAATATTAAAGAGAGGCTGAGGATCCTCACCAGCAATGGTATTCAGGGGCTCGCATTGGCTTTTCTCATGCTCTGGGCTTTTTTTAATATTCGATTTAGTTTCTGGGTAGCGTTAGGGCTTCCTGTCTCATTCCTTGGCGCAACCTTTATTATGTACATGTTGGGTTACACTCTGAATATGATGACTATGGTCGGTCTTATCGTTGCTATCGGCCTATTAATGGATGATTCCTTGATCATTGCAGAAAATATCGCCGCGAAAAGGCAGGCAGGTATGCCAGCATTTGAAGCTGCAATTCAAGGTACCTCACAGGTATTCCCTGGCGTGATAGCCTCCTTTGCCACAACGTTGATGGTCATTGGCCCGCTTATGTTCCTGAGCGGAAATATGGGTGAAGTACTACGCTATATTCCAATAATCTTGCTCATTACTCTTTTAGTAAGCTTGATTGAAGCCTTTTTTATCCTTCCGGCACACCTTGCGCACAGTCGTCTGGAGTCAGGCTCAAACTCTGTGAGGGACAGATTTATCCGCAACTTTGAAAGAGTAAGGGACAAATTTTTTGTACCTCTGTCTGTAAGAGCAATGAAAGCACCTTACTTGACCTTGGGCGTGCTTACTATGGTCGTGCTGCTTTCAACCGCAACTTTTTCAGCAGGGCTTCTAAAGTTTAAAGCTATGCCATCACTGGAAAGTGACACACTTCAAGCGCGCGTTTTACTGCCCCAGGGAAGTTTACTTTCTCAAACAGAGGAAGTAGTTGCGAAAATATCTAAAGCTCTGAATAAGATAAATCAGGGTTATTTGGATAAATTTCCTGATTCAGAGCCATTGGTGAGAAGCGAAACTATTATGTACAACACTAATATTGACGCTAATGAATCTGGGCCTCATATGGCGACAGTTAGTGCAGATTTACTTCCGGCGCAGTTTCGCCAAGAGAGTATCAAATATCTGGTGCAAAGCTGGAAAGAGAATACCGGACCTACTGCCGATGTCGTTTCACTTAAGTTTACCGATAAGGAAAGAGGGCTTGCAGGTAATGGTATTGATATACGAGTTCAGGGCAGCTCTCTTGAAGAGCTGGATAAGGCAAGTCGCTCTCTTATCAAATGGCTGAAAGGTTTTGATGGCGTGTTTAATCTTTCTAGTGACCTACGTTATGGTCGATCTGAAATTCACATAAAACTTAAAGACGAAGCTGGTGTTATGGGAGTGAACTCTGCGCAGTTAGCCCAGACACTTCGTAGCGCGGTAAAAGGCAGTACGGATCTGACCGCTTTCCAGAGCGGTGAGATTATTGATATTACGGTGCGTCTTGATGAGTTTACTCACCAAGCCAGTTTGCAGGAGCTAAAGGACCTTATGGTGACCGCTTCAAACAGTATACTCGTTCCGCTGTCTGTTGTAGCTGATTTTGAAGTTCGGCAGACATTCTCTAGAATCAACCGAATAAACGGTATCAATACAGTCTTGGTTCAAGGCAATATCAATGCTCAAATTGCCAATTCCAGAGAAATTATGCAGCAGTTTTATACTACGTTTGTCCCAAATGCTAAAAAGGATTTTCCAGCTGTGAGTTTTATTTCTCAGGGACAAGATAAAGAAAGCGCCGCTACCGGTTCATCTTTGCTAACTTTCTTTGTTATGGGCGTAATCGGTATTTATCTCATCCTGACTTTTTTGTTCCAAAGTTACACTCAACCGATTGCTGTTTTACTTGCTATTCCTATGGGGTGGATAGGTGTTGTATGGGGGCACTTAGGAATGGGCATCGACCTGACGATCCCAAGTCTTGTGGGCTTTGCTACTCTTGCTGGTATTGTAGTAAACGACAATATTCTGTTAGTTAACTTTATTAAAGAGAATACCGCTAAAGGGGTCAGTTTGGTGGATGCGTGCCGTGAGGCCGTCCATGATAGATTCCGAGCGATCTTTATTACCTCGCTAACCACCTTTGTAGGACTGTTACCTTTACTAACCGAGAGCAGTACTCAGGCGCAGTTCCTGATCCCGCTGATTGCTAGTATCGCTTTTGGCTTGATATCGGCAACTCTTCTGGCATCTATCATTGTCCCTTGTGTGTTACTCATTCTCGATGACTTGGGTTTAACTAAATTATCAGAATCAAATTTATAAAACACGTCATGATGCAATGATAAGGCACAAGAGGCACGAGAACGCTTAGTTTTCCTTATTTAGGTTACATTTATTATTCTGGTTTACAAATTTTGCCCGTTTTTATAGCTTTAATTGTATTTAATGAAAGCCAAAGAATGAGCAAGGTCAGCCCGGCTAGTACCCCTAGACTAATGTATAAGCATGTTGGGGATTGAGTTAGTTCTGCATATCTCAGCAAGGCAACATTAAAGGCGGCAACTGGGAATGAAAAAGCCCAGGAGGAAAGATAAAATTTGCTTTTCCTAAATTGATTGATATTAAGCATCAATAACACAGCGATGAAGAGTGCGATGTACACAAGAATTCTTGAGAAATCAGTCAGCCCTGGTACCAGCGAGGTATAAGAGACAAATCCAATTGATGGCGGGGCTAACAGTATAAATAGCATAGGTTTAAAATGGTCTGGTAGCGCTTCATGAAAAATTAAACGATTGATAACAATAGTTAATAATACCATCCAAAAAATAATTCCAACGCTGAAAAAAAACCAGCCTATTTCAATAAAGCCAAATTTAGCCGCGGTGATCGGTGCAATGATATTACCGACAACAGGGATAAACCAACTTGGGTTAGCGTGTTCAAGACGGTAGTGATCATGGTGTATCCAACTATGCATAACCAGCAATGTTAGTGAGAGCTGAATGATCGCACCAAGACTCCATAAGACAAAGGAAAGTGACTCTAAACGATGCCACACAATCGACAGTAATAAAAGGCTAATCGAGAACGCGGCAAAGAAATTAATTTTTACTGGATGTTTTGTTTCTGCAAGAACGGCATTCGGATAACGAATTAATTTTATTAGATAAATACCACTGATCAACATCATTGCGATACTGGCTAGAATAGCGACAAACGTTGTGATTATAGGATAGGACATGCTGAGTGATTTTTGCCATGCAATCGATAGTCCACTCAAGCCCATTACGATAGAAAACATAGAAATAGGGAAGTGTTTTAGTCGACTATGATTTTTAGCTGCTTCTGGGTGATTTATGGATACATCTTTCATATCGCGCCTCTGTCCTATTTTTAGTGTGGCCATGATTTAGAACCAATCTACTCCTATCGAGCTGGCGTTTTAAGTGGGCAATATGCCAGAATATATTTCCAATACGACAAATCATCTCTTTGTAAAATTATCTAATGTAGAGTACCAATAATGTTAATCGTCGATCTTTTAATGAAAAGATCAGGAACAGAACAGACAAGCCGATCGACACTAAAATATAGAAATATTTGATTTAATTAGGAGTAACTATGGATACTATCAATATTGGAATTAATGAATCCGATCGTATTGCGATTGCAGAAGGCTTGAAGCGCTTGCTGGCCGATTCTTATACTCTTTATCTGCAAACTCATAATTTTCACTGGAACGTCACTGGGAGACAATTTCGTGATCTCCACTTAATGTTTGAAGAACATTATACAGAGCTTGCAACCGCAGTTGACGATATTGCGGAACGTATTCGAGCTTTGAATATTGTCGCTCCAGGTACTTATAAATCGTTAGCCGCTTTAACTTCGATTAAAGAGGTAGAAGACATTCCACCAGCAATGGAAATGGTGAAAATTTTGACACAAAGCCATGAACAAGTGATTCGAACTTGTCGTGAAATATTAAAATTAGCTCAGGATGCTGATGATGAATCCTCTGCTGCACTTATTTCTGATCGTATGCGTGAGCATGAAAAAACAGCTTGGATGCTAAGAGCAATGCTAGTTGCTTAAATACCATTGGTTATATTGTAGGGTTAATTGAATAGTTAACCCTTTTTTTGGTTTTAGCCATGGTGGGTGGTTTGGTAAAGGAAAACATTATTAAAATGGATCTGCTATGTTTTCTAACCTATCGTTTTTCGGGTGTTTAAATGAGGCATTGTGACAAAAAATATGCATAAGACGTCGATATTATCACCTAGTGGGGTTGCTTATATTTTAGACCCCTCTCAGCCTGTTCTAACCCACAGTCGCAGTATGGTTTCTGAATCCGCTATTGAGCCTCATGCTCATCCTAGAGGACAATTGCTATGGGGAGCGAAAGGAATATTGCGGGTAACCAGTGAGAAAGCTATTTGGGTAGTTCCTTCGACCCACGCGGTATGGATCCCTGGAGGTCACTTTCATCAAATGAGTAGTGAAACCGCAACGCAAATACGGAATTTATATATTGATCCATCGTATTGTGTTCGTCAGAACTCTAACCAAGTTACAATGGTGAAAATGAGCTCCTTAATGCGTGAAGTCATACTCAAACTTACAGAACATACCGAACAACTTGATAAAAAAAGAGTACAAAATTTAGGTTTAGTGGCTTTAGATGAACTTGATTCATTGGAGACGTTGGAACTTTATATTCCTTCAGGACATGACCCTCGTCTTCAGCATTTAATCAGTATTATTATTAATCACCCAGACTCATCTCTGTTGCTGCTTGATACGTTAGCAAAAGAGGTTGGGGCAAGTGTGCGTACGATTGAGAGGCTCTTTAAAGCTGAGACCGGACTAACGTTTCGTCAGTGGAAAAGTCGTTTTCGATTGATGAATTCATTGGAGAAAATCATTCAAGGCAAAAAAACGACTTTAGTGGCGCACGAATTGGGCTATAGCAGTGTGAGTAGTTTTATTGCTTCTTTTAAAAACTTATTCGGATGCACGCCACAGGAATATACTCAACAGTAGTGTTGTTACTCTTACAAAGATTGTGATGAAGGCCAATATTAACAAACGTGTCGTCACTATTTTTGTTATCTATGTACTTCTATTTAAAAGGTAATGTGACGATAAAAAGTATGACATCTTATCAATTACTTATTGATCTAAATATAAATTGATTTGATTGATACCGATTAGATTCCTGCCGAACCTGTAATTTTAATGTGTATAACCCTGCCAAGTAAGCCTCTTTTAATATGTTTTATGTGACGAATGTCTTATCCATTTATTGGAGTGATGACTAGTCTTTTAAGTGTCTTTTATCTTGGGTTAGGCATTTGTATCGCTAGTGTAATGCAGCTGCTATTTGACGCTGATGATGTTATCTAAAGCCTATTAAATTGAGTCAAACCAAACGAGTTTTATTTGGGTCAATAGGAGCTTTATTATGGATGTTTATGATCATTTTACTCGTTTGTCTGGCATCGAGTACGATAAAGAAACATCGCTATCCTTAGCCGTTGCATGCTTACTTGCGTATCAACCAGATGAATCTGAAGTTAAGCACGTTACAGAGCGTTGGGAGTATCAGTTAATTGGTGTAGAAAGTGCCATAAAAGGTAAAGACATAGATACACAGTGTTATGTGATGGAAAATGCCGACAATGTGGTGGTGGTATTTAGAGGCACCGATTCAATAGAGGACTGGCTTGGTAATTTTCAAGCCGTTTATGATCCTGGACCTTTGAATAAAACCAAAGCGCATGAAGGTTTCCAAGATGCTCTTTTCCCCGCAGTTATTGCTATTACACGTATGCTTGAACAACCTATTCGATATTCAAAAAAATTGTGGGTCACTGGCCATAGTTTAGGTGGAGCGCTTGCCTCATTGTATGCGGGTATGCTGATAGAGCACGGCTATGCGGTGCATGGTATTTACACCTTTGCTAGTCCTAGGCCAGGAAATGGCTCTTTTGAGGCGCAGCTAAATAGTCATGTATTTGGGCCGCATTATCGAGTGGTCAACTCTGGTGATATCGTTCCTCATGTTCCTCCTGAACCTTTTTACAGCCATCCAGGCTCTCGCATTATTTTAAAAGAAATTGGCATTGTTGACTCTAAAG
Organism: Vibrio sp. TH_r3; assembly: GCF_033101115.1. NCBI lineage: Bacteria > Pseudomonadati > Pseudomonadota > Gammaproteobacteria > Vibrionales > Vibrionaceae > Vibrio > Vibrio sp. TH_r3. Next base: position 58,238 of record NZ_JAWMPW010000008.1, read on the forward strand.
GTTCTTGGTTTGAACAAAGGATTATGGCTTTAGAAAAGTTTGTCGAGAAAACGGCGAATTTATTTGATGTTGTCGATAATCACAGCTTGAATGGAGACGAAGAGAGTTACATTCCTCGTCTGATAAGAGATTTAAATCGTTGATCCCTTATTTTGTAAACGTTTAAACGTTGCCAATCTCGGTTGATTATGGAAGGGAGTTTAAGCGAAGATTTGTAAAGTTATTCCGGCTTTCTACGTTATGTCTTTGCCTGGTAATGACGAGTAATCACATTAGAGGTTTGGCTCCGTATTAGGCTATTTTGCGTATATACATAGAATTTTTTGTCTTCTGGTCGATATTATTACTACATTAGTTAAATTGTTACTACACTGATTGGGTAGGTGAGGAAGTTTTATCCACTTACAGTAGTGAATTAAGTATACCGATGCCTAATACCTAATAGATTGCAATTCGTGCTGATGTTTCATTTGGATATGATGCCGTTTTCCTTTGATAGCACATTAAACGAAGGAAACATGAATTATGGTACCGAAACCAGTTGTTCTTCTAGTTCATGGAATGGGAAACCATACCGATGCTTCTGTAAAAGAAGAGTTCAAAGATGGTCTAAAGCAATGCATGGAGTTTTTGGGTCAAAGTGATTTTGATGCCAATGATGCATTTACCATTAAAACATTTAATTATTCAGAGTATTGGGATGATAAGCGCAAAGCTTTTGCAGAACATCTTGAAGGCGATATTAAAGATGCCCTTTCATTAACTCCAAATCTTATCCAAAAAATTGTCAATATGACGTCTGAATTAGACGGTGATGATTTTCTATATACGCATGTGCTCGATGTTCTTTTTTACTTAACTGGAGGATTACGCAGTCACCAATTAATAAAATTGCATAAAATGATCGGTGATGAAATTGAAGCATCAGTGAACAACCTTAACGGTCAACGTGTCATTGTTGTTGCACACTCACTTGGTACTGCATTTGTTCATGATTGCTTAACTCAGTTGTATACACAGCGACTTGACCCGATCAATTTCGGTTTGGACCAGTTATGGTCTGTGGCAACGGTGTCTCGAATGACTCATATGATCACGCGGATGGACGACCCAACAACATCTATCGTGACGGATCATAGCCCAATTAAAGCGGGTGTATGTAAAGAGTTTTATCCAGTCTACAATGATTTTGATCCTTTTTGTTGGTTTAAACGATATACGCGTGCACCTCATGAAGGCATGCTAATCAATACTAAGCATGTCCGTGACCTTCATCAAATTTATTCTCAACCCTCTGATATCATGAGGTTTAACCCTCATGACTTACGAGAGTACTTTGCTGATCCAGAAGTGGGAGCTCGGTTTCTATCGAGTAATAATATTATTGATATCAATTTCAATGATTTTATTGCTGCGCAAGCCAAATATCGTAGTACGACTGCCACAGGTTTGCTTTCCGATTCTTATAAAGCCATACAATCACAATTAGAAGCGTTGGGAGAGACGGCTGATAGCTTTACTGGTATGAGAAAAAAGGTCGAAATTCTAAGTGAAGTCTACAAATTGATCGACGAAATACGTGATGAATTTAAACTATAAAGGGAACGTAAGTTATGAAAACACAAATCGCAGTGGGACTCTTAGCCTTATGTTTTTCCCAGATACCTTATGCGCAAGAGTTGGCGTTAAGCAATGATAATTTAGCTACCTCGTATATTAATGATCAGTGCGACTTTGAAACGGTTATTTCAAAGCCCCAAACCTTCAGTAAATGGTTCGCTGAGTACGATAAATACATTACTCAAAAAGCACTTATTGCTTGTCAGGCTATTTACTATGATAAAGATAACATACCCAAAGTATCTGAATATTGGTCTGATGACGAATTAAAAGAGATTTTACAGACCAATCTAGCTGAGTTAGATCGAGCATTTTCGTTAGATGAAAATGAACCGTTTACTACGTTGCGTAAGAATTATATCACTTGGCAGTCTGAGACTAGCTTGCCAATAGACAATGACGGTGTGCCTCGGCCTGCAAGTTTCGATTCACGAACAATTAATTTTGATAAGGAGTATTTCCTTACTACTACGTCAGGATTACCTAGAGATAAGTCAGAACGGTTTACGCTTACTAAAGAACAAAACGATTATTGTCAGACTCAATTCGTCGAAGCAAAAGATTGTGTAGATGTTTTCAATGCTTTTAATCAAATCAATGACAAGTTGGGTGTATTTCAAAAATTAAACACTATTCAACAACATAATGCTTATGTTGCGCTTCAAAATGTCAAATGGGATAAATTCTCTGATAACTCTCGATTTCAGAGCATGATTGATATTGGCTTTACATCATGGGTTTATCGAGAGCATTTCTCACGCGCTGACGATCTAATTGCGCCACCACCTTTGCAGTTGTTTGCCTTACGACCATCGATCGTATATGAACATTTGTCTGATGCACCGAAAGGAGATAGAGACGAACCTGCATTGGCACTAGAGTGGGTAGGTTTTAATGCATGGGATTTATCCATTCCATTTGGAGTGTCACTGACCAGTGTTTATGCCGATAGAGAAATAGGTAAGTCTGTAGGACACGGCCTTACTTTTCATTTAAATAACTCCTTCAGTTTTGGTTTTGCAAATCGAAGTGGAGAAGGAACCAGTTATTACATAAATTTAGAATTAATGGACTGGTTTGGTGACAACGCCGATATGCTAAATGCTTACAAAAAGTTCAAATAGTATGGAGGTCTACAGGATACGGCCTAAAAAGTATGCTTATAGGCCGCTCTATCACTATCGGATAGATGGATAACTATTGAACGTCTATCCGTTTCTACAGATGCACCGCGCATAATATTTGCTTTATTTTTTTTCCTTTACGTTCCTTTACATTCACCTTAACCCTGCCTTAACCACCCTAAAGCGTATGATAACCCCATCTTGTTAAGACATACAAAATTCATAAAAAGGGTTCTATCATGAAAAAAATTATTACTACTGCTATTGCTGCACTTCTTATCAGTTCAACTTCATTTGCAGGTGCGGTAACGTCTACATCAACATTGAAATCAGCAAGCTTTGACAGTAAAGCGCAAGCGTATGAAGCTGCGTTTGAACTTGCTGATGCAATCAATGACAAAACTGATAGCCAACTGCAAAAAGATTTGCATGTACTAAATGGCTCAGGTGTATCGGTGAATGATGTTGAAGTAAACGTGGAAGAGTTTGCTACTGATCGCAGTGACATTGGTTACCGCGCGGTTCTTGAAGTGAACTACTCTTATGACAGCAGCGACAGCTAAGATGTGAATACCGCCAATCATCTTATTAACACTGCTAACTAAGAAACGAAAGGGTCCAGATTTGGGCCCTTTTTCTATTTCTCTCAGATACCTTTCAATACAATGTCCGGTTGTGATCTAACCCAACTAAATTTTCTTGGTTTTCGTGAATAATTAGGCGTGAAATAATTCATGAATGAAATACTGCCCTTATATAAATTATGGTGGTATATTTATTAGCAATAACTAATAAAAAACTCTCTAATAAGGGACCGTCCATGCCTCTAAAATCAATTAAGCAAAGATATAGTTTAGTTCTAGTGATCTTTATTGCGCTAATCACTATCCTCACAACGATTGGTATACAGCAATGGGTTAAACCAGAACTACAAGCAGAAGAAGAAAAAAACCTTAGCTTTGCTGTCAAAGATATTGCCACTGAAATTAAACTAACCCTTACGTCTGTTCAGGCTCAACAGCGTTCTACTACTCAACTTATCCCGAACCTTGAAAGTGCGCAAATTGATTTATTATTACCTTACTTAGTTGATCAGTACGGTAATCAATTGGTATTTGGTGGTGGTATTTGGCCTATGCCGAATAAGAGAGTTGCAGGTACAGACAGAGCAAGCTCTTTCTACCATCGTGACGTAAATGGCCAACTGATAGTAAACACTTACTGGAATAGTGATGAAGCTCCCGACTATTTCACACAAGCATGGCATAAGGCAGGGCAGAATGCCCCTAAAGGTCAATGTGTTTGGGCCAATGCTTACAAAGATGGGGCCAGTTTACAACCCCGCACTAACTGTGCAATGGGTATTTATCAAGGTTCATCGTTGTATGGTGTTTCAACTGTTGATGTGACGCTTGGTTTCTTCAATGACCTTGTTGCGGATAAAGAGCGTGAACTTAATGCAGAGATATTGATTGTTGAAGCAGATGGTAAGATTCTTAGTACCAATAAAGTGCTTAGCAACGACAATGTGATCTTAACTGAACTTTCTGCACAGTCTTATCCATTCGCTACAACGTTAAATGAAGCTTTAAAAACGTCAGAATTCAGAAAAGAATTTGAGCAAAATGGTGAAAAACACATTCTTTTAATTCAACAGGTTGAAGGAACTCCGTGGCTTATCGCTGTAGCAAAACCAACAAATTTACTCACGATGCAAACTCAAGAAATCATGTCTACCTTGGCCATGATTCAGTTACCAATGGTCGTCATTTTATTAGCTGTTTTGCTTTATGCATTTACAAGTTTAGGGAATCGATTTAAGACTCTTAAAGAGAATGTAGATACACTTTCTGCGGGTGATGCAGACTTAAGTATAAGGCTTCCGATCAAAGGTGAAGATGAGTTAGATGCTGTTTCGGAATCTATGAATAACTTTATTTCATATCTACAAAAGTTGATCACTAACGTTATAGAAGCAAATAGAGTTTGTAATGAACAAATTACGGCAATGTCAGCGGTGACTGAGAAAACCCTTATGGTTTTGGATAAACATGTTAAAGAAACAGACATGGTAGCAACTGCGGTCAACGAATTAAGCTCTTCAGCACAAGAAGTTGCAGGATATACCAATCAAAGTACAGATATTACCAATTCAGCACATCGTGAAGCTCAGAACTCGGAAGATTCAGCACGTAAAGCAACGGACAGTGTTGGTGAATTAATGAAAAATGTTGAACTTACTTCTGAAAATGTTGGCAAGATGCAAGATAATGCAGCTTCAATTGAAGGTGTTTTACAAGTTATTCGTGGTATTGCAGAACAAACAAACTTACTTGCTCTTAATGCGGCGATTGAAGCTGCTCGGGCAGGTGAAATGGGTCGTGGTTTTGCGGTTGTTGCCGATGAGGTTAGAAATTTAGCAGCAAAAACTCAAGATAGTACTACCGAAGTAGCAGAGATGTTGGATATCTTAAAAAGTGGTGTTGAAACAACGGTTACATCAATGTCAGAAACTCGAGAGCAATGCCAAGTTACATCGGTATTGACGAATGAAGTCACCGAAGGTTTAGCTACTATGCAAAATTCCGTATCCAAAGTGGATGATGTGAGCGTCCAAATTGCTACAGCTGCAAATGAGCAAAGTCACGTTGCCGATGATATTAATCGAAGTATGGTATCTATTAGCACTATGCTTACAGAATTACATAGCCATGGTCAAACATCAGAGGAACACGCTAAAGCGCTCCAAAACGCTAATCGAGCATTGCAAGATCTCGTTGATCAATTCAAGGTGTAATATCTCAAACAAGATTGTTGCAGATACTTTTACCAATCACGTAACAGGAGCCGGCTTGAGTCGGCTCTTTTGGTTATTTATCTTATTTATTAAAAATTGCTTGTTGAGTTAGTGAATATTACGTTTTTTGTTACATTATGCAGTGATTAATAGATTAATAGATTAATAGATTAATAGATTAATAGATTAATTTTTAGTTAATTTTTGTTCTCTATAACCATTAAATCTAGTTATTTAAAAATATTTTTCACTAACTTTTCAGTTAAAAATCTACCTAGTTACTTTTTAAATTAAGTAGTCATATTAGTTTCGCTTACTTTAATATAAGCCTGTACCGTTCTGGTCAATGTATGAACGTAGCTGATTTTTTATCTCCTTTACGTTCCTTTACATTTATCTTAACCCTGCCTTAACCACCCTAAAGCGTATGATAACCCCATCTTCTTAAAACATACAAAATTCAAAAAAGGGTTCTATCATGAAAAAAATTATTACTACTGCTATCGCTGCACTTCTTATCAGTTCAACTGCATTTGCTGGTTCGGTAACGTCTACATCAACATTGAAAACGGCAAGCTTTGACAGCAAAGCGCAAGCGTATGAAGCAGCGTTTGAACTTGCTGATGCAATCAATGACAAAACCGATAGCCAACTGCAAAAAGATTTGCATGTACTAAATGGCTCAGGTGTATCGGTGAATGATGTTGAAGTAAACGTGGAAGAGTTTGCTACTGATCGCAGTGACATTGGTTACCGCGCGGTTCTTGAAGTGAACTACTCTTATGACAGCAGCGACAGCTAAGATGTGAATACCGCCAATCATCTTATTAACACTGCTAACTAAGAAACGAAAGGGTCCAGATTTGGGCTCTTTTTCTATTTAATGATGTATTGTTTTGATGCGAGTGTCATAAGCGATAAGCTTGTTGAAGGATTGTTATTAAAGGCGGCGTTAGTCAGTTACTATATAATCGACAATTATATCTTTCCGTCAAATTAGGTAGTAACAAGAATGAACGTACGAAAAGCAAAAGCTCATGAGCTTGATTGTATTTATGCGATGGGTTTTGATGTTTGGAACGATGGTCTGACGTTTGAAGAGTATTTAACGGCTTGCCGAAAAAGCACCAAGTATCAATCTGGTACTTGGTATGTGTTAATGGATAATGACAAGATAGTTTCGTCGTTCATTGTTTATAGCGATAATTTTGGGCTTAAAGAAGGCTGTTTTGGGGTCGGATCCGTTGCAACGTTTCCAAATTGTCGTGGTAAAGGGTATGCCTCTTACTGCATTAGTTCAATTACTACTGAACTGTTTGCTAACTCCAATTGTAAAGCAGTGTACTTGCATAGTGATATAGGCTATGAGTTTTACCACAAGCTCGGCTTTGTCCGCATTGAAGGTACGGATTGTATGTTGTATGCCAAACAGTCATCCAAATGGGACCACTCAATACCCAGTTATTTCTAGTTAATAATGACTCTTTTTGAGTTAATTCTGCTTAAGTATTATGGTAATAATTCCACAGGAATAGTGATCCAATGCTTCGCCAAGGCGTCCAATGACTAACCAATTCACGTGCTTGTGTAGGGGTTGGTCTATAATCGAGTTGTTTTAATCGTTGTAATCCGATAAGTATTCCTAAATCGTCTGCAGGAAATATATCGGTTCGCCCTAATGAAAATATTAAATATATTTCGGCGCTCCAACGGCCAAGCCCTCTAATACTAGTGATGGATTGTATTGCCTCTTCATCGCTCAAGTGTTTTAAAGCATCAATATCAAAATTTTCGTCAAGAATGGCTTTTGCTAAGCCTTGAGTATATTCGATTTTTCTATATGACAAGCCAGCATCACGAAGCTGTTGATCTGGAATTTTCACGAATTGCTCTGCGGTAACGTCGTCTAAGAGACAAAAGACACGCTGTGTTATTACCGTAGCCACTTTGGTGGATAATTGTTGACTTATTATGGTAGATAAAAACGCTTTAAATCCACTAGAACGCATACGAATTTCTGGTGGACCGAACCTAGCGAACGCTTCTTTTATCTCAGGGTCAGCTAGACTTAAATGTTGCATGCCCTGCAGTATGGTTTCAGCCTTCATATTCATCCTATTTGTTGAGTATTGTTCTAAATATCTAAACGGGTAGTTAAACACCTAAACTAATTTTACTAACGTTGTCTATACTTATATTTAGAAATAAGTTGTTGAGTTAGTAGGTGGCTATGTCATTGGTACGTATTAGATCTAAACATCTTGCATATTTATATAAGTATATGCTAATTTAGATTGTGCTTTATTTTGCTGCAACAAAAAGTATTTTACTAAATATGAGCGTATAGAAATAAGAGCGTATAGAAAATGCTTTGGTAAAAGCAGTGGTAACAACTAAGCTCGTTCAATGTGTGCTGGTACAGTATCTAAGTTAAACATTTTGATTTTTGTACAATTTTTAAGTGATAGGCCGTTTTGAATACAGTCTCGCTTCAATGATGTGAAATTCCGCCACGCATAGAGTCAGTGATAATCAAGTTAATGTTGAGTAACGTAACTTAACTAAGGAAAAGAAAATGGCAATTTCCCGACGAACATTATTAAAATCTGGTTTAGGTATTGGTGCGCTCGGTGTGGCTGGTGTCACTTATAGTGAGTTGCAGAAAATAAAGACCAATGCAAAAATTGTCGTAGTAGGCGGGGGAGCTGCTGGGATCGGTATTTCCAATATGTTGTTACGCAGCCTTGACGGAGTAAGTATGACGATCGTAGAGCCTAGAGACTTTCATTGGTATCAACCAGGACAAACACTCTTTCTTGCCGGATCATATACAGAACCTAATGATGTAGTTGGTCCAATCGAAAAATACCTCGATCAGCGCGTGACCTGGAAGCAAGATTCAGTAGTGGAGTTTATTCCAGACCAAAATAAAGTCGTGACCACTGATGGTGAATCAATACACTATGACTATCTTATTGTGTCTACTGGGCTCAATCTACGCTATGACATGATTGAAGGCATGGATGCAAGCTTGATCGGAAAAAATGGTATAGCGAGTATTTATCATAGCCCTGAATCTGGCATTGCGAGCTATAAACAAGCTCATGATTTTATTAGTAATCCAGGGCAAGGTAAGGCTATATTTACACGGCCTCAAGGCGCAATGAAGTGCGCAGGTGCGCCGATGAAAGCAATGAACTTGGTTGAGAGTTTTGCTCAACAGTCGCCAAATCGTGAACACATAAATTTTGACTATTTTACGTCAGAATCATTCCTGTTCTCGGTCAAACCATTCAATGAAAAGCTGGTAGATATTTGGCAGCAACGTCAGATCACGCCTAACTACGGACATGTGTTAAGTGCGCTTGATCCTGAGAAAAAAACGGCGACTTTTAAGCTAAATGATGGCGAGAGAAAAACGTTAGAATGGGATTTTATTCATATTGTGCCTCCGATGATGCCTCCTAAAGCAGTTATTGAATCAGAGTTAGCGGATAGTAATCGGTTTCAAGGGTATCTCGAAGTCGAGCCTTATACCTTGCAACATAAACGTTATCCTAATGTGTTTGGTTTGGGAGACTGTGTTGGAACACCAATTGGTAAAACGGCCGCTTCGGTTAAATCTCAATTACCAGTGGTAACCCACAACCTTTGTGCATTACTTCGTGGAGAAGAATTGAGTGCGAGATGGGATGGTTATACGTCCTGCCCTATGATTCTTGATGTTGGACATGCCATGCTGTGGGAGTTTAATTATTCACTGCAACCTGTAACAGCATTACCGTTTCAAGTTGTTGACCCACTTGAAGAAAGTGCTTTGGCATGGCGTATGGAAGAAACCTTCCTAAGGCCGGTGTATGACATTATGCTAAAAGGTTATACACCGATTTAATGGAAGGTTATTTACTCGTTGGGTTTAAGTTAAATCAGTAGTAACCTTCTATTTGGCGGTTAATGCCGTCCCATTGAAACGAATACCTGCCCAGCCGTGTTGGATGAAATTGCGAATATTGGCATGATCATTCCCCGCTGGGTTGTTTAACACATCGTCACGATAAAATTGGCCGAAACAAGCTAACGTTGATGGTTCGTCTAACCCTTGAATCTTAGCAAAAGCAAATATTTTGCATGATCCATTGTTCTGTCCTGCTTGGTTTTCGGTTTTGCCGTTTACAAAGCTAACAGGGGTAAAGTCGAAATTAGAGTCAATAACTTGCATAGTTTGTTCAAACATCACTTCGTTTGGTGTTGTGGCTAGCAGCTGTAAGAATTGTTTCATGTCACATCCTGTGTCGAGATTATTTATTAGCGTTTGTACTATATCATTAGGTAAAAATAAAGAGACAATGCGACGTAATATCGGTTAGGTGAATCTCACTATGTCGTAAAGTGCAACTGCAACTAATTAAACATTTAAAATACTTTGGCTAAACGGGCCATATGATAAACAGAGACATAGTCACCATTTCTGAAGGCATAAAGAGCGGATTCGCCTTCGATAACAAAACCAAACTTTTTGTATAAGTTTATGGCCGCGGTATTATCTATATACACAGTTAATTCTGCCTTTGAATAATTTTATGATCACTTGCCAAGAATATGATTATGTTGAAGTTGCTTGCTTATACCGTTATCCGGTGAGATTAACGATGAAAAGTGGTGAGATCTTACAAGGCATTGCGCTTGATACATCGCGTAATGAAAATCGTAAAGAATGTATTAAAATTAGTCGTAACGAAATAGACATGCTGATTGAACTAGATAGTATTTTTAAGTTACAAATATTAGCTGATAATCCGAATTTTTCTGAGATCATTTTTAAATAATTTAAAAATATTATGATTAAAAATGGCGTTAGTAAATACAGCCTTAGTAAAAAGAGAAAGTAATAATGGATAAACTTGTCAAAAATCGTTTTGAACAATACCCCGATGATGTTCGAATTCGATTAGAAGAATTGCGGCTGTTAATTTTTAAGCTTTGTTCTGATTTGCGGCTAAATGACATTGAAGAGTCATTGAAATGGGGCGAACCGAGTTATAGCGTTAAGACCGGGAGTCCCGTTCGACTGGACTGGAAGCTGAAATCACCAAATAATTATTACTTATTTTTTCATTGCCAAACCAAACTCGTGGATACGTTTAGAGAGCTTTACGACGGCACGTTGCAGTTTCAGGGTAATAGAGCCATAGTTTTAAGTTTATCAGAGCCCTTACCAACGAAGGCAATTACGCACTGTTTGGAATTAGCCTTAACTTATCAGCAGTGGAAAAACTAGCAGCAAAGAGAACCTAAAAAGGTAATTAGGATTAGTCTGACAAAGAACTAAAATAAATCAAATTGATTTGGATTTTTTATCTTCATACATTGATAGATCGGCTATTTTCATTAGTTCACTTGCAGTTATTTGTTCATTTGTATAAATAGCGTAACCAATGCTGACATTCACATGTATTTCTACGTGCCCGAATTGTGCCGGTTTAGCGTTAAATGCTTCCTTAATCGTGGTTAATACTCGTTGTAAGTCTGCTTCGTTAGCAAGCCTTGGAAGGATTATCAGAAACTCATCTCCACCGGTACGTGCAACAATATCAGATGATCTAAGGACACTTTTTATTCTTAAAGCAATTTCAGTTAATAATTTATCTCCGATTGCATGTCCGTAGGTATCGTTGACAGCTTTAAATTTATCTATATCAATATTCAAAAGCACAAAACGGCTGCCTTTTTTCTGGCAAGTTGTGATCATTTGCTCTAATGCATACATGAAATAGCGTCGATTTGGCAACAGAGTTAATTCATCTCGCATCGAGTGGACATAAGCGCGATGATATAAATAATAGACTCCCATGAAAATAACGAGTAGCAACAACATCATAGGATAGCCAATCAGCCGTGATATATTATTTTGTGAAAAAGAAAAGGCCTCGTTTATTGAAGGTAGAGTTATTGCGATTTGCCAAGTACCAGAAGGTAACACGACGGTTTCTTGAATATACTTTGAGTCAAAAACGCTGCTCTTTCCCCAAAATACCTCACCTAAGGCGCCTTTACCGTCAGTTCCTCTTATAGCAAAATTGTATGTATTACTAATTTCGTCTATTCCTACGCTCTTGAATAGACTCTCAATATCTAGAACTGCACTACAAACACCCCAATATTCTTGGTTGTGTGGTGGATCGGTAAAAATGGGTGTTCGAGCAATAAGACCAATTCCACCTTGAACAAGGTTTAAAGGGCCAGCCATAAAGATAGATTGCTGATCACGGGCTTTTTGTACGGTTTTAAACTGGTCGGGAAGGGTTGTATAATCTAATCCAAGCGCAGCTTTGTTGCCTTCCAAAGGATAAATAAACTCGATAACGTCATTAGGAGCGATTGCTAGATTCTTTAAATGTTTTGTTTTTTTATATAGTGCTTCTGCGATGTTTTGCCAGTGATCTTTAGGCATTTCTGGGCTGACATTAATAATGGTTGCTAAGCTGTTGGCATAAAAAATATCTAAATAAATATCCGCCTCTAATTTCGAGCGTATGATGAGTAACTCGCGCTGAGCTGAGCTTTTGATTATATTTTGAGAGTTAACTTGGTGCTGTGAATGTTGGTACTCAATTACAAAAACAGAGCCTAGTGCTAACGTAACGAATATAAATGCCATTAGTGTACGAATTCTTAATGGATTATTCATAGATACCAAATATTATTAATATTTTAATTTTTAGCCTCTCAGTCAAAGTTGACTGTAGAAGATTTAACTATATCTATTTTTTATGCATTTGTAACTTTTCTTACGGTATTTCTATTGTGCCAGTGCTTTATGTCACAATCTATAAATAGAACCCAGTGCGATAATTTATTTCATCCGAACTTGATTATTGAATAATCATATTTAATATTTATGCTCTTCAGATTAGTCATAATTATGAATTATTATTTCTGAATCGCCTAAATTGGCATGCTTTTTCCATAGTAATTGTTAGATTAGTAAATAAATTAAGCATTTTGACCGATTTTAGCTGATATTCATGCATTAGAGCACTAATATTGAGCATGCACTGCACCAGGATGGTGATTGGCCACACTGGATTGATCAAAATTAAGTCTTATTGAATTTCGCTTCGGCGAGGGTAATTGCGCCCAAACCTCCGTTTTATAGCGGAGGTTTGGGCGTTTTTTTTTGTTCAAGGAAGATCAAATGAAGCACCAAGTCCCGATTGGGCTGATATATTCAACGCAAGGCACCTACAAACATATGGGAACCAATGCCTATTTAGGAGCGCTTTATGCTATCCAACAGATAAATAAAGCCAATTCATTGAATATTGAACTCATTGCTGATCATCGTGATCCGAAAGGAAACTTGGATCATTATGTTATGGCGGTGAATGATTTATTGGCTCAAGATATTCACCATATATTTGGCACGATAACATCGAGTGCTCGTAAAGAAGTATTACCCGATATACAAAAAGCGGATGGTATGCTTTGGTATGCAAGTCCATATGAGGGTTATGAGTGTGATGAAAACGTTGTTTATCATGGCCCATGTCCTAATCAAAACTTACTGCCACTGCTTAGCTATATTATTCCTAATTATGGCAAACGAGCGGCATTGGTTGCTTCCAACTATATTTGGGGATGGGAGAGTAACCGTATTGCTTCTGAATTATTGTCAGCAGCAAATGGAGAGGTGGTATTAGAACGTTGTTTCCATTTGGATGATCTGGATTTCTCTGCAACGATCTCTTCTATCATTGATCAGTCGCCGAGTTTTGTTGTTAACAATTTAGTTGGCGAATCGAGTTATGCATTTCTTGAGCAGCTCAATGCTCAATGTTCACAGGCCCCACTTGCTGTTTTAAGTTGTAACCTTACTGAGTGTGAACTTTCAACTTTACCTAATTTTACCAATTTAAAGCTAATTACTGCTGCGCCTTTTTTCGAATCGGTTAATCCAGAATTTGTAGAAAAAGTAAAAAATACGCTGGGTAATGTTCCAGTATCGGCCTATTTTATGGGAGCTTATCTATCCATATACAGCTATTACTATTCGTTGGTTAAAGAGTTCACAAACGACACTGCAACGCTGCGAAGCACATTACAATCGATTTGTTATCCATCTCCAACTGGAGAAAATCTGTCAATAGCAGCCAACCAACATGCGATTTTACCTTGTTATATTGGCTTGTGGGATAACGGCCAATTTCAACTTTTGCACACCAAAAATCAGAGCCAGCCGAATCCATTTTTGACGGCGCAAAATTTTTTAGATGTGGAATTATTAGGCACGCTGTCTGACACCACTCCAACCTTGAGGTTAATATCATGATCACCAAACCTCTTTGTTTATCGCATATTGGATTACTGGGTTGTGATACTCGAACACAAGACCAGCTATTAAAAGTAAGTTCCCGCATAGGTTTGCAGTGCCATGCATTTGTAACCGCTACAGAGGTAAACAAAACCGATGTTCTGATTGTCGATATCGCGCATTGCTATCGCCAGAACTTATTGGATTCAGCGTTACCAATCAACCTTCCTATTATTGGGTTATTAGCTCATGGCTCACCAACCGAAATCGATAAATCAATTGAGTTAGGTGCAATGGCGGTGATTCATAAACCTATTAATCAAAATGGATTATATGCAGCGTTATCGATGGCGCAGCGTTTAAAACAGCAGCAGACAATGCTTGTTGATGAATTGGCTGATCTTCGTAATCGACAACAACAAAGAACCGTGGTGATTAAAGCGACAACACTTTTGATGGAACGCTATGAGGTTGATGTTGATAAAGCGTTATCAATGCTTCGAACGTTATCTATGCAAAATAATCAATCATTAGAACAACTTTGTCAGGACATGGTAGTAAAAATACCAAAACTGACCAGCACTAATAGGTAAGCTTTATGTCTTTAATTACCAGCCTTTATCGTCGACCTTCTGTAATGATTGCATTGTTTATTATTGTAACAGTGGCAACGTTAGCTATTGGTGCACCATGGCTTGCACCGTTTGATCCAACCGAACAATTTTTTGAAGGTTTGACTCTTGAAGGAGCACCATTGCCACCAAATAGTCAATTTTGGTTAGGTACCGATCTTCTAGGGCGCGACCTGTTATCACGTATTATTTATGGTTCACAAACTTCGCTTTTTATTGGTGTCGTTGCTAATGGAATCGCAGTGATGTTGGGTTGTATTGTTGGAATGACCGCAGCCTATTTCCGTGGTTGGGTTGGATCGATATTGATGCGTTTTACTGACCTGATGATGGCTTTCCCTGCGTTACTTCTGGCGATTGTGTTAGCGGCTATTTTTTCTCCCAGTATTTGGATTGTGGCGATGGTTATTGCCATGGTGAATTGGGTACAAGTTGCGAGGGTGATTTATTCCGAAACGCTTGCTATTTCTGATAGAGATTTTATTGCGGCTGAGCACGCTATAGGCTTGGGCTCATTCCGTATCTTGGTTGAGCATATTATTCCACACCTAATACCGACGATGTTGGTGTGGGCGACATTAGGTATTTCGACCACAGTATTGCTAGAAGCAACGTTGTCTTACTTAGGCGTTGGTGTGCAACCACCAATACCGAGTTGGGGCAATATTATCTTTGAAAATCAAACCTACTTCACCGTTGCTCCTTGGTTGGTCTTTATTCCAGGGGTTGTGATTATTGTCTTATCACTTTGCTTTAATATTCTTGGCGACGCATTACGTGACGCCCTTGACCCAACACTAAATGGGAGGGACGCCGAATGAGTCGCTATCTTGCAAAACGTATACTTCATGCATTACTGATATTATTAGGTGTTACATTTATCACCTACCTACTGCTTTACATGCTGCCGGCTGACCCTGCGCGCCAAATCGCTGGACGTAGTGCCACGGCAGAGACCGTAGCAAATATTCGGGCTCAGCTCGGGCTCGATCTGCCTTTTTATCATCAATACTTTAATTATCTTCTGAACTTACTTCAAGGTGACATGGGCCGCTCTTGGCTGCAAAAAACGGAAGTGTCGGAGTTAATCGCCGCTAGGTTGCCTGCATCATTAGAATTGATGTTTGCTGGAATCATTACCGAACTGATTATTGGGGTTAGTCTTGGTGTGGTTGCCGCTTTAAAACGGAATCGTCCAGTGGATAAACTGCTTATGACGTTTTCTTTTATCGGTGTTTCGTCACCCCAATTTATAGCTGCAATGTTGTTCCTCTATCTATTTTCGGTCAAGTGGTCACTTTTGCCAATCGGTGGTTATGGTACATGGCAGCATTTAGTCCTACCTGCATTAACGCTAGGCATACTCGGTAGTGGTTGGTATTCACGTATGGTGCGCTCATCGATGATTGAAGTGATTCATCAAGATTTTATTCGTACCGCTAGGGCCAAAGGTATTAGTCAACGACGGATTATTATTCGACACATCATCCCCAATGCGATCTTGCCGATTATCGCCATGATAGGTATCGATATTGGTATCTTTATGGGAGGGCTGGTTGTGGTTGAGTCTGTGTTTGGTTGGCCAGGTATTGGTCAATTAGTTTGGCAAGCAATTCAACGAGTCGATATCCCTATTATTGTCGGTGTTACTACGGTGTCAGCTTTTGCAATCGTGTTAGGCAACCTATTAGCCGATCTCATAGCGCCACTTGTCGACCCACGTATTGATTTAAACAAAATGTAATTGTCGAAATTTGATTTTTTAAATGGAAATAATGAACGCTCTAATTGTTAAGGGCATCAACACTAAGGAAGGTAATTATGAATAAAAGTATTTTGGCGAGTCTTATCGCTGTTAGTTTAAGCTTTTCTGCCAATGCAGAGATTAAGCAGGGCGGTTCAATGAGTGTCACTTATAAAGATGACGTTTCTACCTTAGATCCTGCTATTGGTTATGATTGGCAAAACTGGTCGATGATTAAAAGCCTTTTTGATGGCTTAATGGATTACAAGCCTGGTACTACTGAGCTAGAAAAAGATTTGGCGGAAGATTTTACCATTTCCGATGACGGTATGTTGTATACCTTTACACTGAAAAAAGGTGTGACATTTCATAATGGTAGAGAGTTAAAAGCGCAGGACGTTAAATACTCAATTGAGCGAACGATTAACCCGAAAACTCAAAGTCCTGGTGCTGGTTTTTTTGGTTCAATTGCAGGATTTGAAGAATTTAACGGCGGTAAAACAACCAGCCTTGAAAGCATTAAGGTGGTAGACGATTATACCGTAAGTTTTCAACTTTCTCGTCCAGATGCGACGTTCTTACACGTATTAGCGATCAACTTCTCTTCTGTTATTCCGAAAGAAGCGGTTGAGAAATGGGGAGATGACTTCGGTAAGCATCCTGTAGGGACTGGCGCGTTTAAGTTGGATGAATGGAAGCTTGGTCAATACCTTAACTTTGTTAGAAATGACGACTACAACAAGCCAGGTTTACCATACTTAGATTCTATTCGTTTCGAGGTTGGACAAGAGCCAATTGTTGCTTTATTACGTTTAGAAAAGGGTGAAGTTGATATTGCTGGAGATGGTATTCCCCCAGCTAAATTTTTACAAATGAAGAACAACCCGCAGTTTAAAGATCTTATCGTTGAAGGTGAGCAATTACATACCGGATACATCACCATGAACGTGAAGATGAAACCATTTGATAACCTAGGTGTTCGTCAAGCTGTTAACATGGCGGTAAATAAAGATCGCATCGTTCGTATTATTAATGGTCGAGCAAAACCTGCCAACCAACCTCTTCCACCCGCTATGCCTGGCTATTCTGAAGATTATGTTGGCTATAGCTACGATATAGAAAAAGCCAAGACATTGCTTAAAGAGTCGGGCTTTGAAAATGGATTTACTACCGAACTATACGTTGCCAATATCGATCCTCAACCTCGTATTGCTCAAGCGATTCAGCAAGATTTATCTAAAGTCGGTATCACGGTTGAAATTAAAGCATTGGCACAAGCGAATGTGATTGCTGCCGGTGGCGATGCAGAGCAAGCGCCAATGATATGGTCTGGCGGCATGGCGTGGATTGCTGATTTCCCAGATCCGTCTAACTTCTATGCTCCAATTCTTGGTTGTGCTGGCGCTGTTGAAGGTGGTTGGAACTGGTCTTGGTACTGTAATCCTGAGTTAGATGAAAAAGCAACGCAAGCAGATTCAATGGTTAACCCAGATCAGCAACAAGAACGTACGGCGTTATGGGAAAGCATTTATGTCGATATTATGGCTGATGCACCTTGGGTTCCTGTTTTCAATGAACAGCGTTTTACTATTCGTTCTGAACGTTTAGGTGGCGAAGACAGTATTTTTGTCGATCCTGTTCATGTTCCTGTTAACTACGACAATGTGTGGGTGAAAGATGTGCAATAACTGCTTAGTAAAAACAATACATAGTGCGAATCATCATTTTGGGTGGGATAACAGTATTGCGCCTATTGAAACGGTATCACCCGGGACGACCTTAGAGTTTGACTGTTTGGATTGTTCTGGTGGACAGCTTGGTCCAAGTTCTACGCTTGCCGATTTGGATCAGTTGGATTTTAGCTCAATAAATCCTATCACTGGTCCCATTTTTGTCGATGGAGCCAAACCTGGTGATGTCTTAAAGGTCAACATTCAGCAATTTAAGCCGACAGGTTTTGGCTGGACAGGCAATATCCCAGGTTTTGGTCTTCTTGCCGATCAATTTACTGAATCGGCATTGCAGATCTGGGATTTTGATCCGAACTCTCTGGCACCGTCGGCATTTGGTAAATTTGCCAGAGTGCCATTGAAACCGTTCGCCGGGACATTGGGTGTTGCGCCAGCAGAATCTGGACTCCATTCCGTTGTGCCACCAAGACGAGTAGGGGGTAATCTAGATATCCGAGACCTTTCTGCAGGAACGACCCTGTATCTTCCTGTTGAAGTCGAGGGCGCTTTGTTCTCAATTGGTGATACGCATGCTGCTCAAGGTGATGGTGAAGTTTGCGGGACAGCTATTGAGAGTCCAATGTCAGTGGTTGTGGAGTTGGATGTGGTAAAGGATATGAATATTCAAACCCCAATGTTTACCACTCCAGGTCCAGTGACCAATCATCTTGATAGTAAAGGTTACCAAGTTACAACGGGTATTGGCCCTGATTTAATGACAGGAGCGCGAAATGCAGTTAGTCAAATGATCGAGCTCATATCTAAGCAGCACAATATGCCGGCCGAACAAGCCTATATGTTGTGTTCTGTTTGTGGTGATCTTCGTATCAGTGAAATCGTTGATATGCCTAACTGGGTCGTGTCGTTTTATCTACCTAATGTAATCTTCGATTAAAGAAAAATGCTACTTTGCTGCTGTTTTGTTGTTTATATGTGGCGGTATTACTACATACCAATGCGAAGGTAATGAACAGCAACGCAATGGTAATAAATATCAAGACAGCGCAAAGTAGCGAAGTGACATTTGTACGTCATCAATTAGCACAAGGCAGTGCGGCTAGAGAAAAGTATCAATAAGGAATAATGTTATGAGTAAACTATTATCAGTAGAAGGGGTATCGATAGATATCGGCCAAGGCTCAAATAAAAAACGAGTGGTCGAATCATTATCTTTTACCTTAGACAAACGCCAAACTCTCTGCATTGCTGGTGAATCTGGTAGTGGTAAATCCCTGTCCACGCTCGCTATTATGGGGTTACTTCCTAAAGTTGCCACAGTGCCTCAAGGGGCGATTATTTTTGACAATCAAGATCTCATCTCCTTAAATGAGCGCAAGATGCAACAAATCCGTGGTAATGATATTGCCATGATTTTTCAAGAACCAATGACCTCTCTTAATCCGTTAATGACGGCTGGCAATCAACTGATTGAAGCAATACGGGCTCACCAGTTTATTTCCGTAACGGACGCAAAACGAGTGGCAATGACGATGTTAGATGCCGTTAAAGTGCCTCAAGCAGAGAAACGTTTTAAACAGTACCCGCATGAAATGTCCGGCGGAATGCGTCAGCGTATTATGATCGCTATGGCACTAGCCTGTCAGCCTAAAATTTTGATTGCAGATGAACCAACCACGGCTCTCGATGTGACAATTCAAGCCCAGATCTTGCAGCTTTTACGAGAACTTCAGCAAGACTTTGACACGGGGGTTCTGATGATAACCCACGATATGGGCGTTGTAGCTGAAATGGCCGATGATGTGGTGGTAATGAATCGAGGTGTAGTTGAAGAACATGCGCTGATTGAACCATTATTTACCGCGCCACAATCGCTGTATACGCAAAGCTTGTTGGCTGCGGTTCCTAAGCTTGGTCATGCCAAACCACTAGAGCCGGTTTCTGCTTCAGAAAACCTTTTGCAAGTAAAAGATCTGACAGTACGCTTTACTATGAAAAAACCTTGGCTCTCACGTGATTACCAAGAAGTTCGTGCGGTTGAAAAGGTCAGCTTTTCTATAAAGCCAGGTGAAACACTCGGATTAGTTGGCGAAAGCGGTTGTGGTAAATCCACCACAGGTCGGGCTTTAATGAACTTACAAGCATTTCAGGGCAGTGCCATTCTTGATGGTGTCGAGTTGAATAATTTAAAAGGTCAGCAACTTAAGTCTATGCGTAAAAATATCCAGATGATATTTCAAGACCCTTATGCTTCTTTGAATTCGCGAAAAACCATCGCCGCTTTGCTGTCTGAACCGCTTTTATTACATAACATTGCAACCGAAAAAAACTGTAAAGAACATATTATAAAGCTATTGAATCAAGTTGGCTTAGAAGCGGATGCAATGGACAGATATCCGCATCAGTTTTCTGGCGGACAGCGTCAAAGAATTAGCATTGCGAGGGCTATTGCTTCGCAGCCTAAACTTATTATTGCAGACGAATCAGTCTCGGCTCTAGATGTATCGGTACAAGCTCAAGTATTAGAGTTACTTCAGCAGTTACAGCGTGATTTAGGCATTAGTTATCTCTTTATTTCTCATGACATGGCGGTAGTAGAACAAATTTGTCATCGAGTTGCGGTTATGCACGGCGGGCAAATCGTTGAGATGGGGCCGAGAGATCAGATAATGCAATCGCCGAAACACAGTTACACCCAACGTTTACTAAGTTCTGTTCCTATTGCAGAAATTAGGCCCAAAAGAGATCTCAAGTTGGTGCTGTCAGATCATGAAACGACCGATCCTATTAAGATGTCTTCACATCGTGCCGAGCCTATCATGTATGACAAACATGATAATGACCATTTAGTTGCGATTAACTATTAATCACCAAAAAGGGGCGACTGTAAGCCCTTTTTTATTGCAATGATGGTTGGTTTAATTGTTGTTTTATTCAATGGCGTACGGCATGCAAAACGGCAGCTTAACCGTCAGATGTAATGTATTTTACCCGCACAGTGTTAGTTTGTTATAAAGAGGTATGAATCTAAATAGACGAATACTATGCATATCTGCTTCTCTATTACTGCTCATGGTTTTGGGCACGGTGCTATTTCTTGCTCGGTGATTAATCAGGTTATAAAGGAATGGCCTGATTGCAAGATCACGGTGCTCAGTAAATTGCCAGTGAGTTATTTGAACAATCGTATCCGAAGTGACTTTACTCATATTTCGATAGGTCATGATTTTGGTATGTTGATGGATTCACCCATCAAAGTTAATGAGCAAGAGAGTCGTCGTAAATATTCACAGTTACTTAAAGACTGGGACAGAGCGGTTGCGTCAGAAAAGCGCTGTCTTGCTACGATTAACCCCGATCTGTTGATAAGTAATATATCGCCTATATCACTTGAAGCAGCAAAATTACTTGGTATTAAAACGGCTTCAGTCGCGCCTTTTGATTGGGCTCAAATTTACCGTGCTTATTGTTTAGATGACACAGATGTGACCAGCCATCGGATCTACAAAAAGATGTGCGATGTTTATGCATGTGTGGATCATATTTTCAAACCAACACCTCACGTCCCAAACATCAATCATCACGAGATAAATATTGGCAGTATTGCCAGTCAACCAGAACAACCTTCATCGGAATTATTCGCTGCCCCCCCGTTTTATGAGCATCGAAGTATTTTATTTGCACTTGGTGGTTTTGCTATGCCTATTACATTATCTCAATTGCCACAGATTAGTGGATGGCAGTGGCTGGTGGACCAAAAGGTGCCGATTTCGCGTACTGATTTACACCATTTAGAGGATTTACCGTTTTCGTTTTTACAACTGCTTGCGAGTAGCGACGTGATTATAACAAAGCCAGGCTATGGTAGTTATTGTGAAATTGCTGCTTTGGCAAAATATAAAAAAGTGAGAGTTCTTAGTTTAACTCGTCCAGATTGGCCAGAAACGCCATATTTAAATGCCTTTTTGAGACAGCATGTTCCATTTTTAGAGATAGAGTTAAGTCATTTAGAAGGAAATAAGCTGGCTCAACGTATATTTGAACTTTCCCAGTTACCTTATCCTGAAACGTTACCATATGAAGATGGTGCGGAGGATTTGGTCAACTATTTAAAACGAAACATTTTCATGAAGTAACCTGAATTCTGAATAACTGTAGACGCTCACTAATATCTGATTATTTTACGTTGTTTCGATGATGTTGTTTCTTTCATTTACAAGTAAGTTGTTTATCTATCATTTTACTTCACTAGCACATTATTTGCTCTGATATTAATTTTCTGTCTATCGTAATGAGGTTAACGTTGAAATAGCATATGAATCGTATGTGATTCGTATATGTTATTTATTTTTTAGAGAGTACTTATGGGTATCGTTAAAATTTCAGATACGCTTCATGAAGAGGTCAGAAAAGCGAGTGGAGTGATGCACCGCTCGATTAATTCTCAAGCTGAGTTTTGGATTAAAATTGGCATGATGGCAGAGTTGTATCTAAATCTTACGTTTAATGAATTAACGTCTAAGTTGATGTCATCTGCTTCGGTTTCAGATAACAACATTAAAAGTGCAGAGGGAGTCGTTGGTAATGACTAATCCTGTAACCGTTAAAAGTGCTCAAGACATAGAGTATATGAGAGAGTCCGGACGGTTGTTGGCAAATGTATTTCTAGCTTTAGATTCTTATATTAAGCCTGGTTTGTCTACAATGGATATCAATGATTTTGTAGAGAAATATATTGTGGACGAACTTGATGCTCGACCATTCGGGTTACGAAGTCTTAACGCTTAGAAATGAAGAATTTGTTTAAGAATTCAATTTACAATGATGAGATGTTTGAACGTATTGATATCGACCATAACAAATTTATCAATATAGTTGAGTTTCAATTGCATAAAGGTCCCATGAAATCTTGAGATTTATAAGTGTCTGCCATAGAGAAGTATCACTCGTTACCTCTCTATGAACAATCACTTACGGTTATGACAGGAGCTAACACTTATGCGAAATAATGTTTGGCGTTGTTAAAGCAGATATTTTCAACCATCTGACCCAGCAAAGACATATCGTTTGGCATTTCACCGCTTTCCACCCAACAACCAATCATGTTACATAAGATACGGCGGAAGTATTCATGACGTGTGTAAGATAGGAAGCTACGCGAATCTGTAAGCATACCAATGAATTGGCTGAGTAACCCCAATTGAGATAATTGTTCTATTTGTCGTTGCATACCGTCTTTTTGGTCGTTGAACCACCAGCCAGAGCCAAACTGGATTTTTCCTGCGATACCGCCACCCTGAAAATTGCCAATCATGGTCGCTATCATTTCATTATCACGAGGATTTAGGCAGTATAGAACAGTTTTTGGTAGCTCGTTGGTTTTATCCATCTCATCAAGTAAATGTGCTAATTCGAATGAGAAAACACGGTCACTAATCGAATCATAACCAGCGTCAGCACCCAGTAGTTTAAACATGCGAGTATTGTTATTACGTTGAGCTCCAATATGCAGTTGCATGATCCATCCAAGCTTAGAATAGCGCTTACCTAACCAGACCTGTACCGCTGTTGAGAATTGGGCGCATTCTGTTTCTGATAGAGTTTCACCTTGTAGGCGACGAGTCATGAAGCTATTAAGCGTCTTTTCTGTTGGGATAGCGGCGTAGCGTACGATTTCAATACCGTGATCAGCGGCACGACACCCATGAGAATCAAAGAATACGAGGCGTTTATCGAGAGCGTCCAACAAAGTAGTAAAGTTATGGATTTCTATATCTGCCGATTGACCAAGTAGTTTCATGTAGTCGCAAAAACCGTCAAGTTCGATTTTGAAAGCTCTATCTGGTCGCCAACTTGGTAGAACTTGCGTATCAAAGTTGTTATTTGCCGCTAATGCTGCATGGTGCTCGAGTGTATCGATAGGATCATCGGTTGTTCCTGCCATTACAACATTCATTTGTTTCATGATACCGCGAGCAGAGAACTCTGAAGTTTGTAACCGTTCATTACATTCATGCCAAATGCTTTCCGCGGTTTCCGGATTTAGTATTATGTTGGTTATACCAAATGGACGACGTAGCTCCAAGTGAGTCCAATGGAATAAAGGGTTTCCCAAGGTCATTGGGACGGTTTTAGCCCAAGCTTGAAATTTGTCATAGTCACTTGCATCCCCTGTTATCAGGTGCTCTTGAATACCTGCAGAACGCATTGCCCGCCATTTGTAGTGATCGCCTTCTAACCAGATTTGACTCATATTTTCAAATTGACGATTCTGAGCAATATCAGCAGGATTTAGGTGGCAATGATAGTCAAAAATTGGTTGGTCTGATGCGTGTTCATGGTAAAGACGCTTCGCAGTCTCATTACTTAGTAGAAAATCAGGGCATAGAAAACGTTTCATATTATTTTCCTCTTAGAGTGCAGCGACAGTCGAGCGCGCACCATTATCAATTAGAGATTGGTAAGCCGAGCTTACCGCGTCGATAACTTTTTGATTTGCACCAATGTCTGCAGGAAAAATCGTTTCGATAGCAAGTAATGGGCGAACGACAGATATATTTTGGCCGTATTTGTCACACACTGCTTTAAGTTGTTGCGCCATTGGATCTTTAACATCAATGGTGTTCCCTTGTTCATCAACTGCGGATACATAACGCATCCAACCAGCTATGGCTGCTGCGAGCCATTTAAAGTCGGATCCGTGTTCTAGATGAAAACGTAAACTACCTCCTAGGCGTTGTGGAATTTTTTGGCTCCCATCCATCGCGATTTGCCAAGTTTTATGTTTAAGACTCGGGTTAGTAAAGCGCTCAATAAGCAGATTTGCGTAGCTTTCCAGATCAGTACCTTTCGGCATGGCTAGTGAGGGGGCTTGTGCTTGCATCATCATGTCAAATGCCGCTTTTCGATAACCATGATCTGTCATGGTGTCAGAAATATGTTTGTAGCCGCCAAGGTAGCCTAAGTAAGCGAGGAAAGAGTGACTTCCATTTAGCAAGCGAAGTTTCATTTCTTCATATGGCACAACATCGGTAACAAATTCAGCTCCAGCAAGGTTCCAATTTGGTCGACCTGCAACAAAATTGTCTTCAATTATCCATTGTCGAAATGGTTCGCATGAAATACCACATGGGTCTTTGACGCCTAGTAGTTGTTCGATTTCATTAAGTGTATCTTCTGTCGCAGCAGGCACAATACGGTCAACCATTGTACAGGGAAATGTGACGTTAGCTTCTATCCAATCACTCAGCTCTGTATCAAGTAATCGAGCATATTCGACGATGACCATTTTTGCTACGTGACCATTTTCTTGTACGTTATCGCAAGATAGTACAGTGAATGGTCCAATTCCGCGTTCACGCCGGATTTTTAGTGCTTGAACGATGTAACCTAACGCTGATTTAGGTTGAGTTGGGTTTTGTAAATCAGCCATTATAAGAGCATTATTTTTATCAAGCTTACCTGTTGCGGGGTCGGCACAGTATCCTTTTTCAGTAATGGTCATGGATATAATAGCGACTTGAGGTTCTGTCATTTTATCTATAACCGCTTCAACACCGTCAAAGTAAGGATGCAACGATTCTTTTACACAACCAATAACTTTAACATCAGTAAATTCTGCCCCTTTTTCAACCACACTATAGAGGTGATCCTGTTGTCGCAATGATTGAATGAGGTCGATACCAGAAAATAAGCTTATTTCACATATCCCCCAATTACTATCGGATTTACGAGTAACTTCGTCGGTGAAAAGTGCTTGATGAGCACGATGGAATGCGCCGAACCCCAGATGAACGATTCGAGATTTTAGTTTTGAACGATCGTAAGTGGGTCGGCTGATCGATTGGTTAGCAGTATGATTGCTAATATTAAGCATTAATCTGTTCCTTATCTTGCGGCAGAGAGTGGGGATGTGCCGCAGAAAGTGGAAAAGCTGCGCCGTTTTGGTATGTAGTACCATTTACGGTAAGTTGGCGAGATTCACCGTGAGGTAGGTGAAGTGCCAGGACGTCGTAAGCTGGTGTGAAGTGACCAATTCGGATGATGCTTAAGTCAATGGTGTTATTGTCGCATCTCATTTCGATGTTTAGTGTAATGTGGTCACCTGATTGATAACCGTTAGTTTCACCATCGTCATCAAATAGACTACAAACACTGTGCCCCACTCCTTGAATTGGATAGATGTTCAGATTACGACGTTTATCTTGTTTTGGATTAACACTGGCAATTCGTTCACTGGTTGGAATGATAGAACCGGCCCGAGCTAGAAGAGGGATACGCTCAAGTGGAGCATCAATTATCACTGATCTACCGGCGCTATACCATTGACCTGTGTAATAGTCGTACCAACCATGTTGGTTGTTGGGTAGATAGACCATACGCTCTCGTTGGCCTGCTTCTACAACTGACGCCACTAGAAGGTTTCTGCCTAATAGGTAATCATCGTTTTCTTCCAGTGTATTTTCATCGTGCTCATGGTCGAGGAATGTTGGGCGTAACATTGGCTCATCGTTTGCGTGCGCTTGGTATAAAGCGTCGTAGATGTATGGTAATAATTGATAACGAAGTTTCATTGCATCACGGATGATAGGGGTTACGGTTGGGTGCATCCATGGTTCGTTTACACTGCCGTCGTCATTCCAAGAGTGGATAGTGAAGCGAGGGTGCATAACACCGTTTTGTACCCAACGAACGAATAGTTCTGGATCTGGTTTTTCACCAGAGAATCCGCCGACATCGTGCCCAAGATTATATAAACCAGATAAGCTCATACCTAGTCCCATTTTGATGTTGTATTTCAAGCTGGTCCAGTTTGTTCTATTATCGCCACTCCATGTCTGAACATAGCGGTTCATGCCTGGACAGCCTGAACGAGATATTAGGTAAGGTCGAATATTCGGTGCGTATTGTATTTGCGCTTCGTAAGAAGCACGCATCATTAGGAGAGGCTGGAGTGGACGGATCAGGCTAACAGGGATCTCTTTGCCAAAACCGCAACAGCGAGCACCTTTATCCCAGATTTCATATTCGTTGTTATCGTTCCAAGTCGAATCGATACCTTTATCAAGTAATTGTTCTTTAACGTTATCTTGCCACCACTTTACGGTATCTGGATTTGTAAAGTCTAGATGCGAACCATCTGAATCCCAAAAGACAGAATTTTCTGGCCGATCATATTCAGAATCTTTAATGAATAAACCTTTTTGTTCGACTTCTTGAAATCGTGGGTGGCTATGCAGTAGACAAGGTTTGATGTTTGCCGCTAATTTTAAACCATTACTGTGAAAATGTTCGGCCATCGTATTTGGATTTGGTACTTTATCGTAGTTCCAGTTGAAGACATACCGTAAGTCACCAATAGATGTGTAACCAGAGGACAGCTGGAATGAATCACATGGCATACCGTGCGATTCACATTGGTCAACAAATCCTTCTAATAGTTCTTGAGAGTTTGGTGCGTCAGTATATTGCATAGTTGAACCGCTGTAACCTAAGCTCCACTTAGGGCCAAATGCAGTCCCACCAGTAAGTCGAACGAACTGTTTAGTCACGCTCTTGACGCTATCACCGTACATAAAGTAAAGGTCAAGATCTCCATCTTCGGCACGGTAACTACGATACTTTATGTGGTAGTTATCTAATTCGTTACCCAAATCGAACCAGCAGTTTGCAAGATTGTCGTAAAAAACACCGAATGATGCGCTTGTTGAGCGAGTGTTGGTTTCAGTAGCAGCACAAGTGTTTGTTTTAGTAATATAAAAAGGAACGTGCTTGTATAGCGGATCCGTTTTGCTTGCATCATAACCCATTGCGTCTAAGTTGCGCATTTCAAAACGACGTCCTTCGCGATTTAGATTGCCTGTTTTCTCTCCAAGACCATAATAATATTCGTTATCCTCTCGGTTCATAAAATGGCTAATACCCGGTTCAGTCACTCCTAGTTGAAATGCGCCAGTTTTACGATCTTTAGTTAATGGTTGCCACTCACCATTAATTTTGTGCTCCCATTCCATCCATAATGGTTGGTTCAGGGTTAGGCGCAAGGTGTCCGTTGCTACAATAAGCTTGTCTTTAGTATTAGTTAATGCGTAAGAAGGAAGAGAAAAACCTTTTGTTGACATGCGATCCCGACCTTGCCATGGGACATCTTGGCCGTCTGGTGCAACCATCCATGTACGGTCTAGACGCAACACGTTGTGACGCTTTATCAGCACGCGTATCAGGTTTGATTCCAGCACGAATAGATGAAGTGAATGTTTTTCATCTACACTTAGGACGATTTCGTTATTGTGTTGCTGTTTGAAAGACCAATTTTTTAGGTTTTTCATTGTAAACTCCTGTCGAATTAGAGAGCCCTCGAAAGTAAGGCCCTCTATGACGTATTGATTGATGTAGTGCGGGTTAGCTGGTTAGTAACCTAGGAATAATTGAGGTAACGCTAGGCTTAATTGTGGTATGAACGTCACCAACATCAACGCGAATACTAAAACCGCGTAAAAAGGTAGCAGCGGTTTGATCACTCGATCTATTTTAACTTTGGCTACTGAGCACCCAATAAAGAGTGCAGAACCTACTGGAGGGGTACAGATTCCGATGGCTAAATTAAAGGTCATCATGATACCGAAGTGCACTGGATCCATACCTAAATCCATTGCTATAGGTAGAAATATTGGCGTGAATATAAGTAGTGCTGGGGTCATATCCATGAAGATACCAACTACCAGTAGAATTACGTTGATGATGAGTAAAATAACAATAGGGTTTTCTGATACGGCCAATAGCGCATCGCTTATCATATAGGGTATATCGGCATTCGCCATTGCCCATGACATACCCATAGAAGCCCCAATAAGCAATAAGACAATTGAAGTGGTAACGACTGACTCAAGGATAATAGAGGGTAATTGTTTAATCGATACTTCTCGATAGAACACGACCGCAAGAATAAGCGTATAAACAACTGCAATGGCGGAAGCTTCCGTTGCAGTAAATATTCCCCCTATTATCCCACCCATAATGACTACGATTAAGCTTAAGCTTGGTAGAGCTTTCCAGGTTTTATTTAAGACTTCAGAGATACTGGGTTTCGGTGAAACAGGGTATCCTCTGCGACGTGCTATCAAACCTGCAACGATCATTAAACTTAAGCCCATTAATAAACCAGGAATATAACCACCTAAAAAGAGTGCACCAATAGAAGTACCACCAGAGATCAATGAGTACACAATAAAGGTATTACTTGGCGGTATAAGTAGACCAGTTGGGCAAGAAGTAATATTGACGGCAGCGGAATATGACTCGTCATATCCTTCTTTTTTTTGTAATGGAGCCATTGTGCCACCTACTGCCGCTGCGGAAGCGACAGCCGATCCTGATATTGCACCAAACATCATGTTTGCCATTATATTCACATGGGCAAGTGAGCCAGGGAGGTGTCCACCCAACACTTTGGCAAAGTCAATAAGACGAAGTGCTATTCCTCCTTGATTCATAATATTGCCTGCAAGGATAAAAAATGGGATCGCGAGTAAGGCAAAACTATCTAAGCCCGAAGCCATTTTCTGTGAGATAACCGCTATAGCGGCATCAAAAGGTAGAGAGAGCATAATCGTGAGTAGAGAAGCGATACCTATCGCAAATGAAATTGGAACGCCTAATCCTAAAAAGAGGAAAAAACTACCAAATAAAACAATAATGACTTGCCATTCCACAATGATATTCCTTATGTGTTCTTTTCGTAGGAGGAGATTGAGTTATTTTGTATTTGATATGTTGTCTATAATATCTTTTGTCAAATAAACCATCATGAACAATCCACTTAATGGAATGGCCGCATAGATTAAGCCCATTTCTATTCCCAATGCCGGGGAAATTTGACCTGTCTGTAGTGTTTTAAGCATTAATTTTCCACCACCATAAGTAAGGATTACCGAAGCAAACACCAGACTAATCGTGTTAACGATAAGTCTTAATTGGGTGATTTTTTTAGCATCGTTCTCCCATTTAGCGGCAAGTAAATCAATGGCTAAATGGCGCTTTTGACCTAGAGTGTATGCCGCTCCCATTAAACCGACCCATATGAATAAGAAGCGAGCGACTTCATCTGTCATTGTGCTTGGGATATTGAGTACGTAGCGAGAAAATACTTGCCAAACAACACAAGCCACCAAAACACTACTCAACGAAATACAAAATAGAGAGAGTACTTTATTCATTATCGTAATGAGGCGATTCATAACGTCTCCTAGTTGAGGATATTTCAAGTCCATAACATTTTTATTATTTAACTTGTATTACGGATATATTTTTAGGTTGAGCTGGATTTAAACACAGACTGATAAAATGGCGCGTGATATTCCTCACATAAAAATTGGTCAGGCCAATTTTGAGGCTAAAAGCATGACATTGGTCAACCAATGAGGTTTATTTTCTTGTTTATTAGCAAAAATTGGTTCAGTTTAATCTGGTACCCAATAAAATTCCGGTTTTAGATTAAATTGGTACACCGGATACATATAAAAAATAACTAACAACCTACAAACCTATAACTAATAGACAATAACCTATTATTTGAAACAAAAAACGGAGAACCAATATGCGTTGGAACAAGATAGTACTTAGTACTGGGATGTCATGTGCACTCGTTGCGTCGGTCAGTTTTTCTGCAATGGCTGCAACTACGCTTAAACTCAGTCACAACCAAGATCGTAACCATCCTGTACACAAATCAATGCAATATATGGCGGACCAAGTTAAAGAATATACGGATGGTGAGGTTCGTATTCGTATTTACCCTAATGGGCAACTTGGTACTCAAAGAGAGTCTATGGAGCTGTTACAAAATGGCGCGTTAGATATTGCTAAATCCAACGCAAGTGAAATGGAATCTTTCGAACCCGCTTATGGTGCGTTCAATATTCCTTATATTTTCCGAGACCGCGAGCATTATTATCGTGCTATGTCTGGCGAAGTAGGACAAAAAATCCTAGATGCTTCTTATGATAAAGGTTTTGTTGGTTTAACATATTATGATGCTGGAGCTCGAAGCTTTTATGCAAGTAAAGCCATTACATCACCCGCTGACCTTGCAGGTTTAAAAGTTCGCGTGCAACCAAGTCCTACCGCTGTTCAAATGATCAAGTTAATGGGTGGGTCTCCAACCCCACTTGCTTACGGTGAATTGTACACGGCACTTCAACAAGGAGTGGTCGATGGTGCTGAAAACAACCCTACTGCGTTAACGACAGCAAGACATGGTGAAGTGGCTAAAGTGTTTAGCCAAGATGAGCATACAATGATCCCTGATGTATTAGTAATTAGTTCAAAAGTTTGGGATGATCTTGGCGACGATTATCAAAAAATTCTGAAGAAAGCAGCAAAAGAATCGATGCTTTATCACAAAGATTTGTGGACAAAAATGACAGATGAATCCATTCAGAAATCTAAAGATTCTATGGGAGTGAAGTTTGTTACAGTAGAGAAACAACCTTTTGTTGATGCTGTTAAGCCAATGCATGATGCCGCTCTAAATAACCCAGCTATTGCTGAGTATGTTGGTGCGATTGACGCTCTTGCGCAATAATTTTAATCGTTAAATTCAAAATAGAGCGCGTAAACGCGCTTTTTTTGGAGTACTTAAGATGCTTGAAAAATCAGAATTAGCAGAAAACGCAATAAATTGTTTGCATGATGAACAATATGATGTGCCTTTTAATCTGCAAAATCTCAATCATAAAAATATGTTGTTCATGGAAGGTCGTGTGACGGAATCTCTGAATGGTCATTGGAATTTTGCAGTGGATCTTCTCGATACCGGTTTACGTCAACGATGGTACGAGATGCAGCCGGTCCCTGCTGAAGAGCGCACCGAGCCGTGGGATTACGATCCCTACGTCGGTGAAACAATTCCAGTACCATCCAATTGGCAAATGCAGAAAGAAAAGTGGTACTTTTTTGAAGGTAGTGCTTGGTATACCAGAGCATGGAATTATAAAGAGAAAGAACAGGGCGAACGTGTATTCTTGCGTGTTGGCGCTGCCCAATATGATTGTAAAGTGTTCTTAAATGGAGAATTTATTGGCAATCATTATGGCGGTTCAACGCCGTTCTTTGCAGAATTTACTGGTAAGTTAAAACCTGGTCAAAATTGGATCATGTGTTGTGTTAATAACACCCGCACTTTAGACCGTGTACCAATGCGTAATACTGATTGGTTCAACTATGGTGGTATCTATCGTGATATTGAGATTGTTCGGACGCCTACTGAGATCTTACGTGATTTACATGTCTATCTTGTACCCGATGGCGAATATGACAAGGTACGAGTAGATATTGAAATAGAAGGACAGATCTCAGAAGTAGAGTTTGCTATTGAAGAACTTGCTATTAAGAAAACCCTTTTGGTTTGCGATGGTAAAGCAACGGCAGATATTTCAGTTTCTCCTGAATTGTGGTCACCTGAAAACCCTAGATTATATAATGTTACTGCGAGCTATGGGAAAGACAAAGTCACAGATAGGGTAGGTTTTCGTCAGGTTGAAGTAATCGGAACGGATATCTATGTAAACGGTAAAAATACGTTTCTACGTGGGATCAGTGTACATGAAGACGACAAAGTATTGGGGAAAGTAGTTACACCTGAAGATTTAAAACGACGGTTTCAACACGCTAAGGAACTGAATTGTAACTACATGCGTTTCGCTCATTATACTCATCATGAATTGGCAACTAAGATGGCTGATGAAATGGGCTTCTTAATATGGGCTGAGATTCCTGTGTACTGGGCAATTGATTTTGATAATCCTTCAACTTATCAAGACGCTGAAAATCAGTTGCTTGAAATGATCAAACGGGATAGAAACCGAGCCAGTATTATTATGTGGTCTGTCGGCAACGAAAATGCTGATACGGATGCTCGACTTGAGTTTATGTCGAAACTGGTTAAAGCCGTGCGTGATAATGATGAATGTCGCCTAGTTTCTGCTGCTTGTCTGGTCAATCACAGTAAAAATAAGATTGAAGATCGACTCGCAGAACACCTAGATGTCATTGGAATAAACGAATATTACGGTTGGTATGAAGAGGTATTTGACGAGTTAATAGAAATTGGAGAAAACTCTAATCCAGGTAAGCCTGTCGTTATCTCCGAAACTGGTGCTGATGGATTTATTGGTGAAGGCGCTCCAAAACTCGGCTTCTTTAGCGAAGCTTACATGACAGATGTTTATAATAAACAGATAGAGTACTTACAACGCTTAGATTACATAAAAGGCATATCACCGTGGATTTTGTACGAATTTAGAGTAGAAAGACGACAGAACATGTTCCAACTCGGTTGGAATCGTAAAGGCCTTATATCGAATGATAAATTCACCAAAAAGGCGCCATTTTTGTTACTAGCAAATTTCTATCAAAAATTAACGCAAGCAGGATAGGACTTACCTTACCGTTAGTCGACCAATTGGTTGACCAATTGAAGGTTTCTGATAATATACACTTAAACTTTAATGAAGAAGTACTCATGAACATAGCGATTTCAACACCCAAACGTCTTTACCAGAAAATAGGTCTTGCATTACATGATCGTGTTCGGTCGGGTGAGTTCAAGATAGGTGATCGTTTGCCACCTGAACGTGATATTGCGCAAGAAATGAATGTTAGTCGTTCGGTTGTTCGTGAAGCGGTAATTATGCTTGAGCTCCAAGGTCTCGTTGAAGTCCGAAAAGGTTCAGGGGTGTATGTTATTAATGAGGCTGTCGTTGGCCTCAATCCTAGTTCAGAAGTAAGTGCAAGCCGTGAATCCTCTGACATCGGCCCGTTTGAGTTACTGCAAGCTCGTCAGGTTCTTGAAAGTCAAATCGCTAGCTTTGCGGCATTGAATCTTACTAAAAACGATATCTCTAAACTTAGAGAAGCACTAGATATAGAGCGTAAGCAGCTTGAGACGGGAAATGGTGATTATGATGGTGATGAAATGTTTCACCTTACCATTGCCGAAGCGTCTCAAAACAGTGTTCTAAGTGATATTGTTCAGGCTCTTTGGCTGCGCCGTGATGAAAGTTCGATGTGGCGTCATTTGCATTCGAGAATTACTAATAAAAGTTATCGAACTGCTTGGTTAGCAGACCATGAAGTGATTTTGAGAGCATTACAGCATCGAGATCCAGAAGGTGCGCGCAAAGCAATGTGGGATCATCTTGAAAATGTGAAACAAACGTTATTTGAATTATCTGATATTGATGACCCGAAATTCGATGGTTTTTTATTTAGATAATTAACACTTTTCAATTCAATAATACGAAATTACAGACTTGAACTGGTAAATAAACATTTATTTACCGAGGGATTGTCACGTCTAAAAAAGGTGCATATATATGGAACAGACTTGGCGTTGGTATGGGCCCAATGACCCTGTATCTCTCAATGATATAAAACAGGCTGGGGCAACAGGTATTGTGAATGCTCTTCATCATATTCCAAATGGAGACATTTGGACTAAAGACGAAATTTTAAAAAGAAAAAAAATAATTGAAGAAAAAGGGTTTGTTTGGTCGGTTGTAGAGAGTATTCCTGTACATGAGGAAATTAAAACTCGATCAGGCAACTACGTGCAGTGGATTGACAACTACAAACAATCACTAATTAATTTAGCTGAGTGTGGTATTGATACGGTTTGTTATAATTTTATGCCAGTACTTGACTGGACTCGTACCGATTTAGAATATGAATTGGCAGATGGCTCAAGAGCATTGCGGTTTGACCAAATAGAATTTGCTGCTTTTGAATTATATATTCTCAAGCGACCTGGAGCCGAAAATGAGTACACGGAAGAAGAGCAACAAGAAGCATGTACTCGATTTGATTCCATGACCCAAGCCGAAATTGATAAACTAACAGCAAACATCATAGCAGGGCTTCCTGGCGCGGAAGAAGGATATACGCTTGAGGAATTCCAAGAGCGCTTAGATACTTATAAAGATATCGATAAAGACAAACTTCGTCAGCACATGGTCTTGTTCTTAAATGAGCTGATGCCAGTATGTGAACAATTTGGTCTAAAATTGGCGGTGCATCCAGATGATCCTCCGCGTCCAATTCTTGGCTTGCCTAGAATCGTTTCTAATATAGAAGATATAGAAGCCCTAACAAACGCAGTACCGA
Organism: Vibrio sp. TH_r3; assembly: GCF_033101115.1. Classification (NCBI taxonomy): domain Bacteria; kingdom Pseudomonadati; phylum Pseudomonadota; class Gammaproteobacteria; order Vibrionales; family Vibrionaceae; genus Vibrio; species Vibrio sp. TH_r3. The sequence continues at coordinate 93,314 of NZ_JAWMPW010000008.1, forward strand.
GTAAAATGAATGGTATTACAATGTGTACTGGCTCTTATGGCGTACGAGGAGATAACGATTTAGTGAAGATGATTGAAACTTACGGAGATCGTATTTATTTTACCCATCTGCGTTCAACAATGCGTGAAGAAAATCCATTGAGTTTTCATGAAGCCGCACATTTAGATGGTGATGTGGATATGTACAATGTTATTAATGCGCTGCTTAAAGAGGAATATCGGCGAAAACAGGCTGGCGAAACTCGTTTAATTCCTATGCGTCCAGATCATGGACATCAAATGATAGATGATCTTAAGAAGCAAACTAATCCGGGATATTCTTGTATTGGCCGTTTGAAAGGTTTAGCAGAAATACGTGGTGTTGAACTGGCTTTGCAGCGAACTTTTTATAACAAATAGTTGGTATAAATAATAATTGATAACGTCAGATTATTTCGATGATGTTTTGGTTTACCTCAAGAGGCGCTAAACTACGGCCTCTTGCTGTTTTATATTGTGAAAAGACCCAATGAGTTTATTGGTTTCTAAATCTTAAGCTCTATCTAGCCTTATTACCTAAAACGACTAATCATCTAGCAGCGCTTCTACTTTTCTTAATAGCTTTCTGATTTGATGTTTGTTGTTTTGTTTGGCACATTTACTGTCACTGCTGTGGCGGACGATAAGTTCAACCGGTATGTTGATCTGTCTTAATGCTTGATGTTCGGCTGAGTTGTGATTTTTTAATTTAATCGCTTCTAGGACGGTTTGTTTTCCTATCGCAGTAAAGTCTTGTTTTACCGTAGTGAGTGGAGGCGTAAAGTACGCACTATCCGCGATGCCATCAAATCCCACTACAGCGACTTGTTCAGGCACACTTATTTGTAATTCATCTAAGGCTCGTAAAGCACCTAGGGCCATTTGGTCACTCGCAACTATAACCGCGTCAAATTTAATTTGTCGACCAACAGCCTCACGCACCGCTAAATATCCACTACTTGCAAGCCAATCACCTTGATATTGATAACTAATAGTTTTACCTGCGCTATGAATTTCATCTACCCAAGTTTCAAAGCGGATGGCCGACGCGCTCGATTCTTTAGGGCCAGCAATAAGTAAAAACGTTTCACGTCCACCTAGAATTAAGTGTTTTACCACGTCCTTTGAACCCTGTGCATGCTCACCGTGAACATAGTGAACGGGAGTGCCTTCTGGCACATCAACGAATATCAGATGTAAACTTGGAAATTGTTCGACTAGAGATATTGCATCACTGGAGGTGAGGGGAACGTTAAGAATAATGCAATCAACTTGTTGGGCGATCAATTCGCGCACGGAAGCTTGAACGTGCTCTAGTCCTGGCTGATTAACGACAGAGAAAGCGGTACCGAAGTTTAACTCATTTGCTTTATCTCTCACGCCATTGGCAATGAGTGCCGCGCCATGCAATGCCATATCTAGTGTGATTAGTCCGATATTAGTCGACTTAGCGCGACTCAACATTTGTGCACCTTTGTTGGGTATGTAACCCAGCTGTTTAATCGCTTGGTTTACTTTTATTCGAGTTTTTTCGGCGACATTATCTGAACCGTTGGTTACACGAGAAACGGTTTGGGTTGATACGCCTGCCAGCTTGGCGACATCTTTAAATGTGACACTCACAAGTTTGTCCATGAATTAACGATAGATTGAAATCATTATAATGAACTTATCAGTTAAGCGTTGTGTGCTTGTTCAAAATTGTCATAAAAACATTATATTTTGTTTTCGAAAACAGTCGATCTTGTTCATATTTTATTAGACTTAAATACGTTTTTGATCACATAAATTCGTTATATCACTACAGATAAAATAAATTCAGAGCAAGATATTAACCATTAAATGTTTACGAAAACAATATTGGATCTGCTATGAGTAATTTTGTTCATCTACACAGTAAAAATCACAGTTTAATAATTAAAACCGATAAAGTTCCTGAGATCCTTCATTGGGGTTCAAAAATTTCGCACATTGACGATGACCTTTTATTGTCTACCGAGCGACCTATTTCTCAAGCTCGCTTAGACGTAGATGTACCTTTATCTCTATGCCCTGAACTTGGCAGCGGCCATTTTAATGCACCCGGGATAGAAGGCCATCGTGATGGTTACGATTGGGCGCCCGTGTTTACATTAATTTCTTCTCAATCTGATGATAATCAAGCGACCTTTTTGTTGGTGGATGATATTGCAAAACTTGAGCTTAAGGTTGAGTTAAAAATGAATTACGCGACAGATGTTGTTCAAAAGCAGGTGAGCGTTAAAAATATCGGTGCGAGTCAATACTATTTGGGCAAACTCTCTTCAACGTTACCCCTTCCAAATCATGCCAATGAACTCATGACGTTCCACGGTCGCTGGTGCCATGAATTTCAAACTCAGCGTCAATGCTTTAAACATGGTGGTTTTATGCAAGAAAATCGCCGTGGTCGTACATCTCATGAAAACTTCCCTGGATTATTTGTCGGTACGAATGGCTTCAGTGAGCAGCTTGGTCAAGTGTGGGGTTTTCATCTTGCTTGGAGTGGAAATCATCAAATGCGAGCAGACGTACGTAGCGATGGTCGACGATTTGTGCAAGCTGGGGAACTTCTATTGTCAGGAGAAATCATTCTTGATGTTGGTAAAGAGTATCAAACCCCTTGGTTATATGGTTGCTATAGCAATGCTGGTTTAAATGGTATTTCGCAACGTTTCCAACAATTTGTGCGTGATAACATTGTTACGTTCCCTGTCAACAAGCCTCGCCCAGTACACCTGAATACTTGGGAGGGTATCTATTTTGATCATAAGCCTGAATACATTATAAAGATGGCAACCGAAGCAGCCGAAATGGGGGTCGAGCGTTTTATTATTGATGATGGTTGGTTTATTGGTCGCGATGGAGAACGTGCTGCGTTAGGTGATTGGTACCTTGATACAATTAAGTATCCAGATGGTTTAGAGTCTGTGATTGAGCACGTTAATAACAAAGGCATGGAGTTTGGACTTTGGGTTGAACCTGAAATGGTTAGCCAAGATTCCAATCTTTACCGCAACCACCCTGATTGGATACTCGGTTTGCAAGGTTATCATCAACCTTCTGGTCGCTGGCAATATGTGTTAGATCTGCAAAATAAAGATTGTTACAACTATTTATTTGAGCGTTTAAACGACCTACTTACCCGTTATAACATTCGTTACTTAAAGTGGGATATGAATCGTGAACTGGTTCAACCCGGCCACCAAGGCCGTCCTTCAGTCCATAGTCAAACTCAAGCCGTCTATCATTTAGTCGACCAATTAAATGAAACTCACCCAGAAGTAGAAATTGAATCTTGTGCCTCTGGCGGTGGCCGTATCGATTTTGAAATCCTAAAGCGAACTCAACGATTTTGGCCATCGGATTGTAATGATGCGTTGGAGCGACAAGCGATTCAAAAGGGAATGAGTTACTTTTTTCCTCCTGAAGTGATGGGTACACACATCGGTCCTGCTGAATGCCACTCTACCAATCGACGCCACAACATTAATATGCGAGGTGTAACGGCATTAACTGGTCATATGGGCGTTGAATTAGATCCAGTAAAAGAGTCAGAAAAAGAGAAACAAGCGTTTTCTCGTTACATTGCTTTACATAAGCAGTTTCGACATTTACTGCATAGTGGTCGTAGTTTCCGAATCGATCCTGCTGATCAAAATCAAAATATTTATGGAGTAGAGAACGAAGATGAAATATTGATCATTGTGTGTCAGTTGGCAATGCCGGAATACGCACTGCCTTCCCCACTACGTATTAGTGACGCGGATGTAAATGCGCAATATCAAGTCAAGTTGGTTGAGATGCCCCAAATTAGTTTTCAGCTAATGAAACAGCGCCCTAGGTGGTTAGATAAAACGCTGACGTTAAGTGGCGACAATTTGAAAGAAATTGGATTGAACTTGCCGATTTTAGACCCGGAATCGGCCCTTATCGTTCATCTTCAAAAACGCTAATGAATCATCAATAAACCTTATATATATCTGGTACAGGTGCCGTGATAGTTATCACTGCACTTTTTCCTGATAAACGAATAACAACCATAACTTTAATAGATTAAGGACAAAATTATGCCAATGACAATCCTACTGTCATTTTTCTTCTTTACAGGCTTCGTGGTATTTTTCACTTGGTCACGTGTGAAGAATCAAAAAAATGATTCAAAAGACGGCTTTTTCCTCGGAGGTCGAAGCTTAACTGGTGGACTTATTGCTAGTTCGCTTATTCTTACCAATCTTTCCGCAACTAGCTTTGTTGGGATGAGCGCACTATCGTTTAAGGGCAATATGTCGGTGATGGGGTACGAAGTTGCCTCAGGGATCACCTTGATCATTATCGCTCTGTTTCTTGTGCCTCGCTACCTTAAACAAGGTATTACCACTATTCCAGATTTTCTTGAATCTCGCTACGACCTTTCTGTTAAGCAATTTGTAACGGGATTATTTCTATTAAGCTATATTGTCAATCTACTACCTAACACTCTGTACGCAGGTGCCATGGTTATTGGCGGTATCTTCGATATTGAGACAATGCTGGGCATTAATCGTTTTCAAGCAATTTTATTAATCGCCTCTATTATTGGTTTTTTAGGGTTATTTTATGCTATTTATGGCGGCCTAAAAGCGGTGGTTATTGCTGATACATTAAACGGTGTCGGTCTGATCGTTGGTGGCTTAATGATCCCTATTTTTGGTTTAATCGTTTTAGGGCACGGTAGTTTTATGGAAGGCTTAGACATTATTACAACTAACGCGACGGATAAATTACAGGCGGTTGGCGCTGAAGATGATCCAAATGTGCCATTTTCAACCATGTTTACTGGGTTACTATTAGTTAACCTTTATTATTGGGGAACTGACCAAGCTATCATTCAACGAGCGTTAGGAGCGAAAAATCTTAAAGAAGGTCAAAAAGGCGTCATTCTTGCCGGTGCAGTCAAGGTATTAACACCATTATTCTTAATTGTGCCAGGTATTATTGCTTATCATATGTTCGGTACAGTGGATGCGACGGGTCAAAGTTATGAAGCCGATACCATGTACACTCGACTGGTTAACGAAGTGCTGCCTAAACCATTGGTGGGATTTTTCCTTGCGGCAATGTTTGGTGCGATTTTATCTACATTTAACGGGGTCTTAAACTCCTCAACAACGTTATTTACACTTAATGTTTACAAACCCATTTTTGATAAAGAGAACAAACTATCTGATCAACAATTGGTTAATAAAGGTCGTTCATTTGGTCTGTTCATTGCTATTTTGTCAGTTGGTATTGCGCCATTTATCATGTTTGCTCCAAATGGTCTGTTTGATTTGTTACAACGCCTTGCGGGTCTATTTAGTGTTCCTATATTTACTATCGTGTTTATGGGGTACATCACTAAACGTGTTCCAGCGATAGCGGCCAAAATCTCCTTGAGCGTTTTCGTATTGGCTTACGGTATTGTTCAATTTACTCCGGCATCAATGCATGATTTTCTTGGCCCACTTAAGCCATTGGCTGAGTTACATTTCTTTCATCAACTAGCAGTGCTGTTTGTGATTTGTTGTGTGATTATGTTTGTCATAGGCAAAGTTCGACCACGCGAAACAGATTACGTTTTGCCCGTTAATGAGGCAATGGATATTAAACCTTGGGAATTTCGCTTTGAGGCTTCGGCAGTGATTCTATATATGGTGCTTGGTGCATACATTACCTTCTCTGACTTAGGTTTGGTTGCGGGTGATTCATCCTTCATGGTGACCTACGCTTTATGTGGGATTGTTATTCTCGGTGGTATCTTTGCTCGAATTAAAACAAAACTAAAATCCGCTCGCCTAGAAGAAAAAAATGTCTAATCTAGAGGAAGATAAGTTAACGTGCGTGATAATAGTACAGTGTGAGCAAGTAAAGGCACTTTGCGATATTACGAAAACGACAGAGTAGTGTTGCCCGACTGGATGCAAATCATTCACCACTGATGGACCTACTTTGAGCCAGTAGTACTAAAAAGCCAGTGTTTGCTATAACACTGGCTTTTCAGTTAGGGGAGTGTGCAGTTATTGCTAACACTCTTTTTGTTTTTGTTTGATAAAATTATTGCTTAACTGTTATCAAAAACGTGTGGCGTTACTTCGTTGCCGTTGGTTTCGCCTTTACTGTAAGCCTGTATATTAGACAAGGTGGTTTCGGCTATGTTTTGTAGGGCTTCATCGGTTAAGAACGCTTGGTGACCGGTAAAAATTACGTTGTGACAAGCGGAAAGGCGACGGAATATGTCATCTTGGATCACTTCTGCTGATAGATCTTCAAAAAACAGCTCTTTCTCATGTTCATAAACATCTAATGCTAATCCGCCTAGCGTGCCATCCTTTAACGCGTCGATACAGCTTTGTGAATCAACCAATTTGCCACGACTGGTATTAATTAACAACGTGCCTTTTTGCATTTGACTGAATGCTTCTTTATTGATCAAAAAGGTGTTTTCGGCTGTTAATGGGCAGTGCAGTGAAATAATTTGTGACTGTGATAGTAAAGTATCCATACTGACATATTCGACTCCTAACGCTCGTGCTTCTTCGTTCGGATACGGGTCAAATGCGAGTAATTTACAACCAAACCCTTTAAGGATTCGTAGGGTTGCTAAGCCGATTTTACCTGTGCCAACCACTCCGGCTGTTTTGCCGAAAATATTCATTCCGGTCAACCCTTCTAAGGAGAAGTTTGCGTCTCTAGTACGTTGGTATGCTTTATGAATGCGGCGGTTTAGTGTCATCATTAGTGCAATAGCATGTTCGGCTACCGATTCTGGTGAATATGCAGGGACGCGAGCGACTCTTATACCGTAGCGTTCCGCTGCTTCTAAATCGACATTGTTGAAACCAGCGCATCGCATTAGTAACAGTTTGACGCCTTGTTCGCTCAGGACTTTCAGTGTTGCTTCGCTTAGATCATCATTGACAAAAGCGCAAACTGCATCATTGTTTTGTGCAAGACTTGCTGTTTTCTCGTTGAGCACGGTATCAAAGTAGTCAAATTGCAGTTCGTCGTTGTTGATCCAATTTTTTTTATGCTGTTCAAAGCTATTTCGGTCATAGCGTTTAGCACTGAAAAACGAAACTTTCATTATATTCTCCTTTAGTGTTGAACAGGCAATATCATCGTAATGAGATTGCCTGTTCAATCGTTATGTAATGATTCTACCCATGACATTACCGTATTGCGCGTAAGCATTCGACCCTGTTGATATTGGGGGAATTTGAACCTTGTGACTTGAACATATGATAGGCGCAATCTTGCGGCGATACGTTAGCTAATATTGATTTCGGTGTTAGATGTAACTTATTCCGTTTTTAGCCAGCCTTTTTCTGTGGCGGCCTCAATTTGTTCTACAACAAAAGCCCAAAGTTTAGGCGCGGATTTTTCGAGATGTTTATTGCGATTAATGACTTGTTGTTTCATAACGTGGTGTTGTGCCCAACTACCGCCTTCATTTTGTATATTTTGAATTAATGGTAATATTCTATCCATCGCTTTGGCAAAACGAGCATCTGCTGTTTGTGCTTGTTCAAATTCAGTCCATAAATCGAGGAATTGTTTACTATGATGTTCAGGCAATAAACCAAAAATTCGATGAGCTGCCGCGACTTCTTTATCTGATTGTTGATCAAGAATGGCTTTTGAATCAAAAGCGAAAGTGTCACCAGCATCAATTTCGACAATATCATGTAACAATAACATCAAGGTAACGCGAGAAATATCAATGTCTTCTTCTGCATATGGGGCTAAGACGTGAGCCATAAGAGCGATATGCCAACTGTGTTCAGCGCTGTTCTCAAATCTATTGTTATCTGCCTTGATTAATGTGCGTCGATAAACCGATTTCAATTTATCCATTTCTAGGATGAAATCTAACTGTTTGGCTAACTCTTGCATGAATACTCCGTAGATGAAAGTGGACTTAGGATGTCTTATAGAAATTTAACATTCTCTGTAGAACTGAACCAGACGTTTCGAACGTAATCATTTCAACATCAAAATCCGAGTAAGTCACATTCATCACTTTTATACTAACTGGTTTTCTTTAAATAATTTATAATAAATACATAGTTCATCACGTCATAAGTGGATTTTTTACACGACATTAGGAATGCAATGCCTGAAATTAATATCGATTCGACTTATGGTGTTATTGTGATCAAAGATCTAAATCTTGTTTATGTTGATGATAATTATGCAAGAATATACGGCTACAAATCAGCTAAAGAGTTAATGTCTAATATCAACTCATTTTTAGATCTGATTGATCCAAAGCACCATCAGGTGGCTCGAGAGAATTATTATCGACAAATGAGCGGCCAACTTAATCCCCGTGGTCGAACGTTTAAAAATATTGATCGTAATGGACGTGTCTTTACGGTATTTGCTATTGATCATGTAATCCAATGGAAGGGAGAGCAGGCGATGCAGGTAACGGTAATGGATATGTCTGCACTCGAAGACGCCCATCAGAAAATTACAGAGAACGAACGCAAATACAAACAACTAATTAGCTCATCAGGTCAAGGGATTACAGTCCATAAAAATTTCAAACCCCTTATGGTTAATCAAGCTTGGGTTGACTTAATGCATGCACCATCAATTGAGTTTGTTCTTGCCAATGTTAGTCTCATGGAGTTTATTCCCAAAAAAGAACAAAGCTTCGCTCGTCAACAATATAGGGATATTATTAGCGGGGAACTGAGAGGTTCAAATCGTATTGTTGAAAATATTTGTTTTGACGGAGCGAAACGTTATTTTCGGGTCTATGACAATAGAATAGAGTGGGATGGCGAGCCAGCTATTCAGGCGGTTATCGAAGATGTCACCGAGAAAGTTGAGTTGGAAAAGAAACTGAAATATCTGTCCATCACAGATTCACTCACTCAAGTATACAATAGACGCAAACTTGATGAGGTATTGAAGCAGGAGAGAAATCGCCAGACTCGTTATGGTCACCCTTTATCAATTTTACTTATTGATCTCGATTATTTCAAAACCATTAACGATAACTTTGGTCACCAAGCGGGTGATGAAACGCTTATAGCGGTAGCCAGTTTGCTTAAGGATAGTGTAAGGAAAACAGATACAGTAGGACGATGGGGAGGTGAGGAGTTTCTCATTATTTGTCCTAGTGCGCTGATTGACGCTGCGCAGCATTTAGCAGAAAAGCTTAGAAAGGCCATTTCAAGATTGGAAAATGGTGTTCCTCGAACGTTAACCGCCAGTATTGGCGTTGCGTCAGCAAAAAACAATGAACCAATCGAGAAACTTCTAAAACGAGTAGATGAAGCGCTTTATTGCGCTAAGCATAACGGAAGAAACCGAGTGGAAGTGTCGCAATAACCACTAACCTTAAACCATGTTAGTTGTTTGCAGTAGGCATGATCTTCAGTTTTTTCTCTTTGCGTTGTTATTTAACATATATGAGAACAAGGTAGTGTAATGAACATTGGTATCTACATCTATAAAGACGCTGAGGTTCTCGATTTTTCAGGGCCGTTCGAGGTCTTTAGTACGGCGAAACGCTTGGCCACTCATGATTGGAATGTGTTTTTAGTGGCAGAAACAGCAGAGCCCGTTAGCGCTCGAGGAGGCTTTAAAGTCCTACCTCATTACTCATTCGAGAATCATCCGTGTATCGATGTTCTAGTTGTTGTGGGTGGGGTTCATATCGAAGAGATGAATAAACCCCAGGTTCTTAATTGGTTAACGTCGGTTGATCAAAAAGCCAATCGCGTTGTTTCTGTTTGTACGGGTGTATTTTTGCTTGCAAATGCAGGATTAATTGATGGCTTATCGGTTACCACTCATTGGGAGGATATTCCCGATTTAATCGAGTCCTTTCCTAATTTAGATGTCATTGACGATAAGCGATGGGTTGATTGTGAAAAATACACCACATCTGGTGGAATATCGGCAGGCATAGATATGAGTTTACACATGGTTTCGCTACTCCATAGTTTATCACTGGCTAAAACAGTCGCGAGACAAATGGAATATCATTGGCAGGACAACGTATAGAGTCCTGTTATCAAAAGGGTCAGTTTCGCTTTTATTTGACCCTTTAATTTCTAAATCAATTAAAGTGCTACGCCATCTATTTCTTTTACAGCTGCAGCTAAACGTTGCTCTCGTCCCGGCATATTGAGCCCCTCTGCATAAATAAACGTTACGTCAGTAATACCAATAAAAGCCAGCACGTCTTTTAGATACTGAGTTTGTGAATCGTGAGCGGTATCTTTATAAATTCCTCCTCGTGCCGCGAGCACAATCGCCTTTTTGTTTTCCATTAAACCAACGGGGCCCGTTTCGGTGTAACGAAATGTCACGCCTGCTCTGGCTACCCTATCTATCCATGCCTTAAAAGTCGAAGGGATACCAAAGTTATACATCGGCATAGCAATCACAAGCGTGTCACTGAGCTTTAATTCGTCGATTAAATTGTCAGAAATGGCTGCTAAATCCGCTTGCTCTTGAGTGCGCTCTTTCTCTTCCGTCATCCATGCCGCCATTTCCGACTGAGTTAAATGAGGTAATGCTTCTTGTGCTAAATCACGTTCAATAATATTAGCCGTCGTTTCTGTCGCAAGTTTAGATACTAAAGTTTGCGCCAGAATATTGGACTGTCCTTGATTACCATTTAAAGATGACTTAATGACTAAAATATTGCTCATACTAATAACTCCTAACAATTTCAATGAATTGGCTCAATATAACGACGGTATTATTGATTAAAAGAGCACAGATGAAAATATCTTAATTTAGTATGAATCATTCTATTAAATCGAATGTTCTGTGTTAAATTGAGGCAGGGTGGAGGTTTACGATGATGTTTGCTTCCATGCATATTTACGGTTGCCATTAATAATCATGTCGTTATAAAACGATAACGTATTGAAGTGAGGAAATAATGCTACGGATATCTTTAGAGCAATGGCGTATGTTCCATGCTGTCGTGAAATATGGTGGTTTTAATCAAGCCTCTCAGCAAGTGCACAAAAGCCAATCGAGTATTCATCATGCAGTGAGTAAAATTGAAGAGTCTCTAGGTATTAAATTATTTTCGATTGAAGGACGAAAAACGGTCCTAACTGAAGCCGGTAAAATGATCCTTAGGCGTTCCAGTTATTTGCTTGAAGAAGCCAAAAATGTAGAAGATATTGGTATTACTTTAAGTCAAGGTATTGAAACTCATTTGAAAATTGCAGTTGATGAAGTGTTTCCTCGTCAACTGCTTTATGCCGTGCTAGAACAGGTTTCGACAAAATTTCCATTGGTGCAAATTGAATTATTTGAATCCATATTAAGTGGAGCAAATGAGATGCTTGAGAACGGTGATGCTGAAATAGCGATCTGTGGAAAACCGTTAGAGGGTGGCGTATCCCAAGGCCTTTATCGCATTAAATTTGCCGCTGTTGCTAGTCCGCTTCATCCTTTGCATAGTCTTGGTCGAACTCTGACTTTGGAAGATTTGAAAAGCTATCGACAAATAGTCGTAAGAGACTCGTCTCAGTTGAATAAAAAAGAGAGGGCTAGCGATGGCTGGCTTGAAGCGAATCAACGTTGGACCGTTAGTCACATGCAAAGCTCTATAGACATCATTACCAAAGGGTTAGGATTCGCGTGGCTACCGCTGAGTTTGATTGAAGAGCAATTAAAAAATGGCGATCTTCAATCGCTGCAACTTGGTATCAATAGTGAACGCATGGCACAAGTTTATTTAACGTTCAAAGATGAAGATAGTTTGGGCCCGGTTGCTCGATACTTTTTAGCAGAACTAACAACGCTCTGCCATGACTACTCATCTGAAGAACATTCTAATTTATAGAATAATAAACTCGAAATTAACTAATTTTAACGGTTCACAATAAAGATTAGCATTAATCCCATCAAATTAATTGGAGGGATTAACCTATGAAATATATTAGAAAAGCACAAGATAGAGGCGTTGTGGATTTTGGTTGGTTGCAGAGTAAACACAGTTTCTCGTTTGGCAGCTATTATGATCCGAACCATGTTGGCGTATCTGTTTTACGTGTTATTAATGATGATACGGTGATGCCAGGAAAAGGTTTTGGTGAGCATGCCCACAATGATATGGAAATCATATCTTATGTTATTGAGGGGGCGTTAAAGCATAAAGATAGCACAGGAAATAGTTACGCAGTGCCCGCTGGAGACGTGCAACGAATGAGTGCTGGTCGAGGCGTCACCCATTCTGAATTTAATGCTTCAAATACAGATAAAGTGAAATTTCTTCAGATTTGGATTGAACCGAATGTTAGCGGCATTGAACCCAGTTATGAGCAGAAAAGTTTTCCTAAAAAAGACAATTTGACTTTGCTGGTCAGCCAAAATGGTGACGACGGCTCATTATCGATTAATCAGAACGTAATGATTTCTCGTTTAGTTTTAGAGAAAAACCAAAATATCAGCTTATGTTCTGAATTAGGTATGGGCTATTTACATCTTATTAAAGGACAAATTATGGTTGATGGACAGGTATTTAACCAAGGTGATGCCTTTACTATTGAACCTGATAAGACACTGGTGGTGAAAGCTGATACCTCTATTGAAGCGCTTTGGTTTGATTTACCTTTAGTGTAAATCAATAGTGTAAATCAATAATAACTCGGACTTTATATCGCGCCATATAAGAAGTCTATTTGAATTCTTCAGGATGAGAAAGTAAGGTCTTTTCAGCATAAGTTTTGGCGCGAATGTCCTGTGGATTATAGATAGCACAAGAGTCCATAGAAAGACACCCGCAGCCAATACACCCACCGAGATCGTCTTTTAATGCTTGTAATTGCTGAATACGGTGATCGAGCATAGCACTCCAATTTGATGCCATTTGTTGCCAATGTTGACGATTTGGAGCCTGATGCTCTGGTAAGTCCGCCAGAGATACAGCGATTTCTTCTAGTGTAAGGCCAACCATTTGAGCCGCTTTAATGACGGCGATTCTGCGCAACACATTTCTGTGATATCGACGCTGATTACCTTGATTTCTCCAACTAGAGATAAGTCCCTTTTGTTCATAAAAATGTAAGGTAGAAACCTTCACGCCTGATCTTTTTGCTACTTCGCCTACCGTCATTTCCATGTTGTACTCCAGTTTGTTGGGTTTTTCTTTCTATTCGTTAAAAAGTGCTTTACCTAAAGTTAACTTGAGGTATTAACCTAGCATTAAATATGACGTAGATGGAACTAGAAAATGCAGTTACAAGTAAAAACCAGCACTCGGTATTATTTAATCGGTCGATTCTTTGATGGAATTTCATCAGGGTTGTTTATGATGGCATTGCCTTGGATTATGCTCGAAACACCTAATATGGGCGGGTTTGTTGCCATGGTTGCTTTTGGTTGTACGGCTATTTCTTTTGTCATGACACCAGTGTTTTCAACCTTCATCGACCGCTGCTCGAGAAAAAAAATATTAGTTTGGGTTCAGTGTATACAAGCAAGCGTTGCCGCTATAACTGCTCTGTTTTATGGTTTTGGATATGGATCTGAATGGGTTCTTGCCGCGGTTCAGTTAGTTTTTTGGACATCAAGTAATTTAGCATGGTCTACTAATAATGCCTTTACTCAAGAAAACTTTGAACAAGATGAATATGCGGCGATTTCTGGTAAACAAGAGATAGTTATGCAGGCAACAACGTTAGGTGCTGGGGCATTAGGTGTTGTGCTACTTGATATTTGGAGTATGGTTGGATTTTCTTTTTTTGCTGCAATTTCCTCGTTAATTGCAAGTTTTAGCTACTTATTGACGCCTTATCGCCGAAAATTAGCTACTGCAAGTTCGGTTAATTTTGTGGCACAGATGAAGGAAAGCAAACAAATTTTTACTCTACGACCTCATTTTTATGCTTTTCTTATGTTGTCTGCATTGAGCTATCCAGTATTAACTTTTCTGACTAAGTTGGTTCCAATCTGGTTTTCAGAGGCAGAAATTTCAGGTGAATGGTTTGCTGGCTATAATATCGCTTTTGGGATGGGCTCATTAGTCACGGGATTATTTGTACAAAGATTATTAAAATTAGCTTCATATCGAATTATCATGATTGTTTCCATGGGCGCCGCTTCAATCATGCTCATGGGGATGAGTGTATCTTTTCTTCCTCATTTATTACTTTTGTTTACTTTCTTTTTTGGAACATTTAATGCGTTAAATCGAATTGCACGCACAAACCTGATGCACCACAGTATTAGTATTGATCAACGTGGCAGGGCGGACGGTGGATTACAGATGTTTGCTACGTTGGCGCAAAGTATCAGTTATGTGGCGATTGCTGGTTTAAGTTATTACGATATTACTCAACTTGGTTTTCTTCTTGCGGCCGGCGTTATGGTTTGTGCCGTCATTTTAATGCTGTACTTGAATAAACAGACTGGGCTTATAATGGAAATAGCTTAAATAGGCTTATGATTGTTTGTGGCTATGATTGTCATAAAAATATTATTATTTGTTCAATAAAACCCAGTGACAATAATTACCCAAAAAACAAGACCTACTGATTTTATTTCTTTAAACTTGGTGTCAGCAACCATTCAATTTAAGAGACAATAAATGACTAAAGCTAAAATTGGTATTGTCACGGTTAGTGACCGAGCAAGTGCAGGTGTGTATGACGATCTTTCTGGCCAGGCGATAATTGACACTTTGAATTCGTATTTAGTGTCCGACTGGGAACCGGTATATCAAGTGATACCAGATGAGCAAGATGTTATTGAAGCGACTTTAATTACTATGGCGGATAAGCAGAATTGCAGCTTGATTGTGACGACAGGAGGTACAGGACCTGCAAAGCGCGATGTTACCCCTGAAGCGACCGAAGCAGTGTGCGACCGTATGATGCCTGGCTTTGGTGAATTAATGCGCGCTGAATCACTAAAATTTGTTCCAACCGCTATTTTGTCACGTCAAACAGCCGGTCTTCGCGCCGATACTTTAATTGTAAACTTACCGGGTAAGCCTAAATCTATCCGTGAATGTTTAGATGCTGTTTTTCCTGCTATACCTTATTGTATCGATCTAATGGAAGGACCTTTCTTAGTATGTAATGAAGACGTGATTAAGCCGTTTCGTCCAAAACAAAAATAACCACTCTAATAGTGTAATACCTGTAAAGTGAGGGGCAAGTTCCCTTCACTTAAATTAATCGCCTGAGCGCATTACTTTGCATTGATAATTTCTTCCATTAATACGTCAAGTTGATAGACGACTCGTGTGCTTGCTTCTTCCATCGCGTGAACCGAATTAATGATATCATCCGCATTCTTATTAAGACCAGATTGCATAGCTTTTCTGCCGTATTCGTGTACTAACCTGTGAGGTTCTTCTATCATTGGATAGCTGATAAGGTTTTGGAATCCATTACCATCCGCCTTTGTGTACCATTGTCCTAGCCGGCATTCGCCGTGAGCCTTTAAAGTTGCCAGTTCTTGCTTCAGGGCATCATTTTCTGATTTTAATTTCTTGTAGTTAAACAATACGCCACGTTTATTATGTTTACTGGATTTATAAATTAATTTTAATCTACCCCACGATCTGGTCAAGAATTATCAAACAGCTCATTCTTCATTACTATTCTTTAGAGTTATTATCTGTAAAATAATAAAAAACAAAGATTTGTTAGAATTTAATTTATTTAATAATTCTTTTTATAGTTTTATGAACTATATATCTAAGTGTTGGTTCATGTTGACATAGCATAGTATTGCGATCGTTGATGTAAAAAGAGACGAATAAAACAAAAGGTATAAGTATGAAATTTAGCTATAAAATAGTCGCGGTATCTTCCGCACTACTAATCATAACTATCACACTGCTTTCGTTTAAATTATATTTTACTGTAAGTGATGAAATTTATCTCAATACAACGAGTGGAATTGATGATGTCGTTAGTAGTGTTTCGAATAACGTTGCGTCAGAAATTGAAGATAAGAAAAACTTCGCTCGTTATGTATCTAATTTAGTTGATAGTAATCCAAGCAAAAGCGCGATTGAAAAGATACTTCAACAACCCGCATTATCGGATGTTTTTCTTTTGGTTGGTGGTGGTATGGAGGCCGATGGAAAAGTTTTTACATCAGACCCTGATTCGGAGCCAGGAACGTCAGTCGACGCTCGTGAGCGTCCTTGGTATAAAGCGGTAAAAGCGAGTAATGATCTGATTGTTACTGCTCCATATACCGATTCTATTACCAAAGAAATACTTATTTCTTTGGCGACACCTATTAAACAAAATGGCAAATTTATCGGTGCGATGTTTTATGATGTAAGCCTCGACCACTTAGCTGATATAGTAAACCGAGTTAAGTTATTCGGTGCTGGTCAATTATTTATTGTTGATGAAAAAGGCACAACGATCGCGCACCCAGATCAACAAAAAAATGGTCAATCATTTTATTCGTATGAATCTAATGTCCAAGTACAGTCAGGACGACAAAGAGTATCGATGAATGATACAGATTATGTATTTGATTTTGCTAAAGTAACAGGCAGCGATTGGTATGTTGGTGCGAAAATCGATTTTGACATAGCGTTAGATGCCATTCAGCATATAAAAACTACGTCAATAATATATGGAATTAGTGCGGTTGTTATTTCTACTGTGGTGTTACTTGTCTGTATCACCAACTTGATGGTTCCTTTAAGCCGCTTGAATACAGCGATCAAAGATGTTGCATCAGGTCAAGGTGATTTAACCAAGCGGTTAGATACCAAAACTGATCCAGAATTTTCGGAACTGGCAGATAACTTTAATCAGTTTACAAGTACTTTACATGGGCATATTACTCAACTTAAAAATATCAGTAGTAAAGTTATACAAGGGGTTTCAGGTGCAGCACAAAATGCGGAACAGTCTGCGGGTGCCGTGGCAGAACAGTTGGAGGAGTTAGAGCAACTCGCTACCGCGATGAACGAAATGGCGGCAACCTCGAATGATGTAGCTGGTAACGCTCAAGGAGCAGCATCTATAGCACAAGAAGCGGAGGAAGCAACTCAAAAAGGCGTGCAAGTGGTTAGTTTAACCACACAGGCAATTGATCAGTTATCAGATAAAATTGATTTAGCGGCTACCGAGGTGAAAATTCTAGAAGATGCAACAATAAGTATTGAGACGGTTCTTCAGGTTATTAACGATATTGCTGACCAGACTAATTTATTAGCTCTTAATGCTGCGATTGAAGCTGCGAGAGCAGGAGAGCAAGGACGGGGTTTTGCAGTGGTTGCGGATGAAGTTCGCTCTCTCGCTCAGAGGACTCAAGAATCAACGAGTGAGATACGTAGTATGATTGAGCACTTGCAGGTGGGGACGCGATCCGTTGCTTCAGCGATGGAACATAGTAAACATAGTGCTGAGAATACCGTGTCTAAAGCTCATAGAGCCAATGATGCGTTACAAAATATACGTAATTCTATCCAATGTATATCCGACTTTAACCTACAAATAGCTTCGGCCGCAGAGGAGCAGAGTCTAGTTTCGGAAGAAATTAATGCTAATACATTAAAGATTAAAGACCTTTCAATAGCAATATCTAATGATGCAGGAGAAGCTAGTGCAGCAATGAAAGTGCAAGTTGATAACATGAATGAGCAGAGCGAAATTTTGAATAAATTTATTGTTTAGAATAGCAAGAAATACTGTTAGGTTAGTGCTAATCTATTATTTTAGAGTTAAAAAAGCACGAACAATAGTGAATTTACTCTGTTCGTGCTGTAATTTGTGATTAACCAAATCGTTAATGTATTTCGGTTTATTTGTTTGCGTTACGCTTACGGTAACCAGCAAAGCCTAATAATCCTACCGCAAAAATAGCTAACGAACTTGGCTCTGGAATTTCAGTGGTTGATACAGCTTGTTGGGTAAAGCTTGAATAAATAGTAGTATCTTGACTAAGGTTATAGAAACCGAACGAGCCGTCGTTGAAAGAGCCACTAACACTCAGTTCCAATATATCATTTACGTAGACTTCAACTAATGAAGAGGTAAACAGTAAGTCAAATGAATAGGTAGCGTAGTCTGACCAACCAGTTAAGCCTAAAGTTGCTCCTCGAGCAAGCTCCTCAACAATACCTCCATCAACATGAGTCCAGAAGTCCGAGTTTACAATTCCTGACGATGGATTAGTAAATGCGCCAGTTACTCGTGAAATAGCAAGACCTGCTTCAGCAGTATTCTGCTCCGCTTGTCTCCAATCGATTAGCAGGTAATCAGCAGCGTCGTTATTTAGGTCACCAGTGTTATAACCAAGTACAAAACCGATGAAGTCATCATCACTTCGTGTATTAACCGTAATTTCACCTGATAGCTGTTGATTCTGGCTATTTTCACCATTAAAGAAAACGGTTGGCAAGCTGTTTTCAGTTTGAGTTACGCTATTGTTGTCATTAGCGACGACCCAAGTACCTTGCCCTTCTGAGGTCCATGTCGACAAATCAACTAGTGCAGCGTTAACATTACCGACAAAAAATACAGACACTAACGTTGCAACAGAAAATAGATTTTTTTTCACTTTTTATCTCTCTTTTTAGTTGTATCACTTTCTTGTGATTCGAATATAGCAAGCAATATCTATGCCGCCATTAAGAATCAATAAGTTACATATTAAATTGAAATTAGTGTAAATATTACTGACATTTATGAATCTAACACGGTGTTACATTTTAATGTGATTTCTATTCCAAATTATAATCTGATAGTTAAGTTGATTGTAAGTCACTGATATATGAATATATTTATTTTATATTAACAACAGGGAAGGCGTATGTTGTTGATTTTTTAAGGTGTAAATAAAGCTGACATTTTACAATAAATTTATTAGTTAATAATTTAACTTATTGTAAATATTTACAATTTGAATGCTATAGTTGATTCGGAAATTCAAAATAATAAGGACAGTGAAAGATCTGCTGCGAGATAATATTTATATGAATAATGGTTGTTCGAGTCTAGCGTTGAAGCACTAGTAGCAAAGCGGCATTAATGGACACGGCAAATCGAACGTAGTTGAGTAATATAAGGTAGCGTTTCTCTAACCAAAAAAGGACGAAGTAAATGAAAATAATGCAAGCAGGCATCGAGGACTTAGAGTTAATCACTCCTCTCTTTGATTTATATCGAGTCTTTTATGCTCAAGTTAGCGATGTAACCACGGCGCATAAATTTATAAAGTCTCGGATCGAAAACCAAGAGTCAGTGATTTTTTTAGCGGTAAATAATGAGGGGCAGGGTGTCGGCTTTACTCAACTTTATCCTAGTTTTTCTTCAGTTTCTGCCGCCAGAATTTGGGTTCTAAATGATCTCTACGTGGCTGATGAAGCACGAAGACAAGGTATCGCTAAAAAGTTAATGAATGTAGCTAGGGATTTCGCTGCTAACGATAAGGCTAAAGGGTTAGCTTTGGAAACCAGCGAGAACAATATTACTGCCCAACGCTTATATGAGTCTTTAGGGTATGAAAAGGAATTAGCCACATATCATTATTTTTTGAACTTAAATTAATTGTATAAAGTAGGTTTTATATATTGATGTTCTCATTTTTGATTATTCACTGAATATGTAACTATGGTACTTTAATTATATTGACACTAGAATTATTTAGTTTAGTAATTATTGCGTGAATCTTTTTCTCTCATCATTACTTAATGTCGGAAATTAATAGAGGTCAGCATGGAGCGTAACTTTTCATTAGATATACTTAAACTTTGTTTAGCTTTTATGGTAGTAGGTTTACATGCCGGCTTTCTTAACGATTTTAGTGCCGCAGGTCACTTTTTAACCGTACATGGTGTTTTTAGAATTGCAGTACCTTTGTTCTTTGTGATAAACGGATACTATTTTTCTTCGATAGCTAACATTTCAGAATTAGCTAAATGGGTAAAAAAGATAACATTGCTCTATGTATTTTGGATGTTGTGTTATTCTTATTTTTGGTTTGATTTTGAACGTAATGGGGTTGTTTTTACAATAAACACTATGATGCTTGGTTATAACCATTTATGGTATTTACCTGCAATGGTAGGGGCAGGGATTTTGACCTTTTTATTTAGAAATAATTTAGGAAAAGCTGCTTGTTTTGCTTTTGTTGCTTTCTTAACAGGGGTGTTGATTCAATATATGGGCAATTACCATATTATTGAAAATGAATTTTTTGATATGTTACTAAACAAGATTAATTTTCACCGAAATTTTCTATTTTTTGGTTTTCCCTTTTTTTTTATTGGTTTTTATATTAGACATACAGAGTACAATGCGAGCTTTAGTCGTCTGATTTTAATTGTTATTTCTGGGTTTGTTTTGTTGTTGTTAGAAAGTTACTATAATTACTCGAATCCTTTTAATGATGGTGGTTTTGACAATTTATTGTCTTTAGCTATTATTTGTCCAGCGATTTTTTTAGTTATATTAAAAATGCCTTTTAAAAGTGAAAACAAAAAATTAGCTTTTGTATCTTCCGGTGTTTATTTTGTGCACCTATCATTTTTAATTATTCTGAGAGATGTTTTTATGTCGGGATACCAAGGAACGACGCTAACCATTTTATGCATATTAATATCTGTTTTAGCGTCTTTTGTTTTGATTAAAGTTAGAGATAAAACCAGATGGTCTTTTATTTTGTAAGAGAAATCAAATAGGTGACTACCTCAGTGATATATTTAGGTCGTTGTATAAACTAACTAATCACTTACTCTATATGAAATGGTTTTAATATAAACTCTTACCTTCCGGGTATTAGAGGAACAACCAGAAACATTAATATTGATGTGAAAGGGCGATTAGATAAAATAAGGCCTATCATATTTAAAAATAAAACAGAT
Organism: Vibrio sp. TH_r3; assembly: GCF_033101115.1. Lineage (NCBI taxonomy): Bacteria > Pseudomonadati > Pseudomonadota > Gammaproteobacteria > Vibrionales > Vibrionaceae > Vibrio > Vibrio sp. TH_r3. The sequence continues at coordinate 114,200 of NZ_JAWMPW010000008.1, forward strand.
CCGGCTGTAAAATGTGATGTCTATAGAGCGAATCTTATCAATCAATATGGTGGTATCTATTGTGATGCTTCTGCCATCGCTTTAAATAGTCTAGATAGCTATTTTGATATCATCAATAGAGAGAGAAAATTCATTTTTTCACAACGACAAAGTCATGGAAAATCACACTATCCTGTTAGTTTTTATGGAGCAGTTAAACATTCAGATATTATATCTGAAAATTTTTCTGCTATAGATTTACTTTTAAAACAGAAAAAAATTTAGTTATGATACAATTGGTACTCAAACACTTATACCTTTAGCAAATGATTGTTAATAGCACTTAACAATCATTAAGCCACAGGTGGGCATCAAACTCGCACTCGATAATTACTGCTAGGTCCACTCCTAATTTTTTTTCTATTATGGTTACTTCGCCCCAATCTGCTTTCTCTAACGCTTCCGATAGTGTCAGTAATAAACCGAGTACTCCTTCTCGTTCGGTTAGCGCTTTTTTAATTGATTCTGACAAGCTAAGCGAAGCGAGAATTTTATCTAAATCACAGTCTAAAATTCCGTTAATCAGAGAGAGTATTCCGCAAAGATATGCTTCGTTTGCCATTGTTTTATATGATGTTTTCGTCATCAGTAATTCAAAGAACTTCGCTCTTTGTAGAGACATATAAAATAGCTGTTTCGGCTTTTTAGGGTTAATAGCCAAAAGTGCGGTATAGGATACAAATTTTCTTATCTGGTTTGCACCTAGGTAAGCTAAAGCCTGGCGAAATGAGTTGATTGGCGCGCTAATATGAGCACTAGAATTAACGAAATTCAATAATTGCAGTGAAAAAACCGCATCTTGGGAAATAATTTGTTCTATTTTTTTGAAATCCATTTCCTCATCGGCAATTGCTTTGCAGAGTTCTATACTGGTATTTAGAGATGAGGTGATTTTGTTGTTGGTGATGATTTCTGGTTTATTAAAAAAATAGCCTTGAAATAAGTCAAAACCTGCTTCTTTAGCAAGATGAAATTCTTCATAGGTTTCTACTTTTTCGGCTATATATGTGATGCCAAACTTGCGGTGTTTTTCAAAAAAAACTTTTGCTTTGTCTAGCGAATAAACTTGCAAATCAAACTTAATAATATCAACAAACGGGTAAAACACGTCCCACCTTTCATCTGGCACAAAGTCATCAAGTGCAATTTGATAGCCTATTGATTTAAGTTCCTTTAAGGTATCTAAAAGTTCCTGATTGGGTTCACAGGTCTCTAGTACCTCGATAATGAAGTTGGGTTCTACAAAATCAAGCGGAATTTTCTTGAGTAGTGAGACACTGTCAAAATTAATGAAACCTAATTTACCATTCAGAATTTGTTGCTGTCGGGTAATAAATTGCTCAATTAGGATCCGCCGAGTTGCAAGATCTGAGTCAATGTCAGGAAAGGCATTTCTCACGCTATTACGATACAGTAACTCATAGCCAATTATCTCAATATTTCGATCGACGATAGGTTGTCTAGCGGTATAAGTATATTGGTTAGTTTCAGTATTTACTTTCTGCGTTTTCTTCATAATTGCTGATTTACTCGTAGAGTTAACGTGCTCATAATATTGTATGATAATGGTTATTGAATTTTTATCTTTAGACTTCGATCAATACAACTGACTTATTTATCACTAATCATGAGTTATTACTAGTTTATCGTGTATTTTTCATTTAATTTGTTGTTGTAAATGCATGCGTTACGTTAATTTACTGTTAACGAATACGCCTAGCGAAGCATATTGTAGTAAATACTATTAGTTTATGCTAATTAATCGATATTGTTATTTGGGAGCTCAAAAATCGTGCAAGTTGATTATTTTGTTAATCGCTCTATTAGTGCAGAGCAATTTGTGGAACTTTTACAAGAAACCACGCTAGGAGAGAGGCGGCCACTTGATGATAAACAATGTATTGCTAGTATGTTGAGCAACGCAGACCTATTAGTTTCAGCTTGGATAGGGGATCGGTTAGTTGGAGTTGCGCGTTCTGTAACCGATTTTTCCTTTTGTTGTTATCTATCTGATTTGGCGGTATCTCACAATGTTCAAGCCAGTGGTATTGGTAAAGAATTGATTCGGAATACTTTTGGTGCCTTACAAGACGGATGTAAGTTAATATTGTTATCAGCGCCACAGGCAACGGAATACTATCCAAAAATAGGTTTTACGCAACATAATAGCTGTTGGTTGATGTCGGATGTAAGCGAGTTGTGTTAGAGAAAAATGCTCTAACGTAGATTGTCCATTTAATCGTTAACCAAACGATAGGTGTTGAAATGATCCTATAACCCCAAATGAGCGTATAGTATGCAGTCAGTTTTTTATCGTTATGTAATCCGCTAAAGTTAGCGTCAATTGATTACGCCAATCTAATTCGATTATTTTATTTTTAGCACAATATGGAGGTTTGTTATCTTTTTCAATAAGAAAAAAGTTGAGACTATACCCGATCCAAATTTAGATCTTATTCATGCGCTGAACCAGTCTTTAGCCATGATTTCGTTTGATACTAAAGGGAATGTCTTGGACGCGAGTGAACTATTTTTATCTTTAATGGGGTATTCCATTGATGAAATTCAAGGTAAACATCATTCACTATTTTGTGCGGAAACATTGGTTAACTCAGTTGAATACACGCGATTTTGGCGCGATCTTTCTTCTGGAATAAAGAAAGATGGGGTATTTCCTCGCTACGCCAAAGGGGATAAAAAGGTCTATATTGAAGCAACCTATTGCCCAGTCTATGTTAATGGTGAGATACAAAAGATTGTCAAAATCGCATCAGATGTAACCGAAGCTCACGTAAACAATATTCTTAATCGAGAACTGTTAGAAGCACTCGATCAAACTTTTGCCACTATTTCATTTTCTCCAGATGGTACGGTTCTGGATGTAAATAATATTTTCTTACAGGCTTTGGGTTATTCAAAGGATCAAGTTGTTTCTCATCATCATCGAATTTTTTGTTTTGACGATTTTTATAAAGAAAATCCAGATTTTTGGAAGAAACTGCAATCTGGTCAGTCATTTACTGGTCGTTTTCTAAGGAAAAGTCGTCATGGTGATAAAGTTTGGATTCAAGCCTCTTACACACCTATCGAGAATGAACGTGGTGAAGTTTATAAAGTGGTAAAATTTGCTTCCGATATAACCAGCGAAGTGATGAAAGAAGAAGCAACGGTACAAGCAACCTCTATCGCTTACAGCACCGCTATTGAAACTGCTCAGGTGGCTGCTGATGGCCAATCTTCGCTTATTTCAACAAGAGAGTTATCAAAAAGTGTGGTTAAAGATATCGATAATTCTGAGCGATTGATCAGCCGATTAAAAGAGTTATCTGGAAGTATTGAAAATATTGTTCAAGTTATTGGTAATATTGCGGACCAAACTAACCTCCTGGCATTAAACGCGGCTATCGAGGCGGCAAGAGCAGGTGAGTATGGACGAGGTTTTGCAGTTGTGGCTGATGAAGTACGAGTGCTCGCTTCTCGTACTTCCGATTCTACTGAAGAAATTAGCCGAGTGGTATTAGAAAATTTGTCTCTTACCAATGAGATATCTCAGTCGATGGAGAAGATTAGTCAGTCGTCAATAGATACTAATGAGAGATTAGAAAATGTTTGCTCTCTTATTGAAGATATACAACAAGGTGCCAAAGATGTCGCTAAATCGGTTTCTAACTTGACCTAATTCTAAATCAGAATTAAAGATGCTGTGTATGACTTGTAGTTGGCATTGAACAACTGGTATTAAGCAGCAACCGCATGCTGATGCTTAGGTCATTTATTTTTTTAGGTTAATTCATAGAGATTAAAATTATGCAACAATCGAGTCAGTTATATTTAGATCAATATTTGGCTTCATTGCCCAGTAATCTCGCACAGCAATATACCTCTTTTAGTGCCGATTATTTTTGTGCAGATGAGCACAATGCGAATGTTTGTGCCGATTTAATCCTACGCGGAGAAAAGAAGGCATCATGTAGTATGGCGTATTGGTATAGTCACGAGGGTGAAACGATGCCAGAGGTTGGTCATCTTCAGGTTGTGACAAATTGGGATGGAAAACCAATTTGTATTATAGAGTTAACGTCTGTCAATTTATGTCAATTTGACGAGGTAACGGCTCAATTTGCTGCTGAAGAAGGTGAAGGTGATAAATCATTGCAGTGGTGGCGTGAAGCACACTGGCGTTTTTTTAGCCTTGAATGTAAAGAGTTAGGTATTACACCGAGCGAAGATATGCTGTTAGTTTTAGAAAAATTTAAGGTAGTCTACCAATAAAGTAATAATGTCCTATTTAGGTAATAAACACTAATTTCTAAAAACTTTCATTTTATTGATGCTAAATATTCCATAATGAATTGCATTTTTATGTGATGTAAGTCACATCAGAATAGTTAATAATCCTTCCATCGAGTGAGAGGGGAGGTTACTCCACCAAATTGTCACTCATTATTAACAGACACTTTAAAGGGTAAAAAAATGAAAAAATTAACTGTTCTAGCCGCTACCACTCTTCTAAGCACAGCCGTATTTGCTGGTAACCAAACTGTATACAGTGAAGCCAACCTACTTACAGATGGCTTTAACTCTAAAGCAGCAGCATATCAAGCTGGTTTCGATTATGTTGACGCATTGCACACTGCAAATGGCTCTGAATTACGCTTTAAATTAGCGCCTATCGGTGAGAATGTTGTTTCCAACATTACACTTGATGACACTGCTGTTACTATCGAAGAGTTTTCAGAAGTGCGTGGCGAAATTTCTTATCGTGCTATCGTGAATGTTGATTATCACTTTGATGCTCGTGACAGCAACAACGATTAATTGAATTTAGTCTGGTTTATACCTATATCTGTGCTTATAAAGTAGTCTAGATGTTAAATAGGGTATAACGTAACTAAATGAGCTATATAATAAAAAAGCCAACAGATGTAATTCTGTTGGCTTTTTTATTATGTAGTAATTCTTGGGGAAAATGCTGTCAAATTTAATTTAGAAAACTTTCTTACATGAAAATATTAATGTTTTATTGTGATGCTGCCGATAAAACCGTATACACTTAAATTTGTTGCTATTGTTTTTTTTGTTAATACGTGGAGTTGCAGAATATATGACGTTTCAAGTTAGCCTACCCAGTTTGTACTTGTCTTTTTTCTGTTTCAGTGCCTATGCTGAAAATATCCAAATTTACACTTGGGAAGAGTATATTTCTGATCAAGTAATCGCTCAATTTGAAAAAGAAACAGGCCATAAAGTAACACAAATATATTTTGACAATGAACAACTTAGGGATGAGGTAATTACAACCGACAGAGCATTAGCATATGATTTGTTTATTATAGATGCCTACACATTAGATTCATATCAGTCTCACGGTGCGGCTAAAAATTTGAGTAAAGATCTTATTTATAATAAACAGCATATGGATGTAGATTCATTGAGTAGTTGCGGCGATTGGGGCGTTCCTTATTCTTGGGGAACAATCGGTATCGGTTATAGAACAAGTCGTATTGATATTCCGATCACCTCTTGGTCCCAAGTGTTTTCCTTGTCTGAAAATGGGACAAAGGTTGTTATGCCTTCTGACGATATTGATACAATTGCTACTGCATTACTTAGTCTTGGTTATGATCCTATGTCGAATGATGAAGATAAGCTAAAGCAGGCTTATAGCCTTCTCTCCAATAACAAAAACAACATACTCGAGTTTCGCACAGCACTAGGGTATGCCTTAGAAATGCAAGAAAATTCTGAGATGGAGACAGCGGTGATCTACAGTGGTGAAACCTATACGCTTTCTCAAATTACCAAGCAAGAAGATTGGACTTATGTTGTTCCTGATGAAGGGACTATTTTATGGTATGAGTGTTTTGCTGCACCAGCTGATAAACCTTTGAGTACGGCGACAATCGAGTTTCTAAATTTTATTAACAGACCTGAAATTGCTGCAAAGAATGCAGAAGATATTTGGTTAGCGACAACTAACAAATCTGCTCTTAATTATGTGAGTCAGGAGTATTTAGAGGATAAAGAACTATTTCCTGATCCAACGATACTCGCCCGAAGTTATCATTATACGGGTTTAAATGATGACTCAATGAAAATAAGAGCTCGAATTATGTCTGTTTTGAATAACTACTAGGCGATAGAGAAAGAATGAAACTGTCGTTAAGAATTAATTATATTTTGTTGCCTGTTATTTTAGCTATTTTTTCTGCTGCTGGGTTATATGCCTACTCGAATCAAAGAGATTTGATAGTAAGTGCTGCGGCAGAAAAAATGAAATATACTGGTCAATATACGATTCTTGATATACATAAAAATATGCAAGAATTACTTAGTCTAACGGAAGTATTCCTCAATAGTAGTGAATTAATTCGTTATTTAAATAATGATGTGACCCAGCAGTCTTCACTAGTATTAGAAAGTCATTTTATTCGTTATTTAGGTCAGTTTCGACTTTCATATGGTCAGTTTGAGAAAGTAAGTTTACTCGATGGAAACAACGATTTTGTTTTTCATTATGATGTTACCGATCCATTTTCACGACCGCAACTTGATAAGGACATTATTAATCATCAGGCAGCGGTGGCTCGTCAGTTAAAAGCCACAGGCTCGACGTATCTGAACCCAGCTTCTTATCTTGTTAGAAAAGAAGCGAATGACAAAATCACGTTGTTGGTTTTTCGAACATTTTCACCTCAACATCTCATTGCTGATAATACGTTTTCAGGTAGCATGAAATTTGTCACTGCTATAGCTGAAACCACAATAGACTTGACTAAAAGATATAAGCAACCGTTGCAGGTAAGCTTTGGGAAGGGCGTTACAATTGATATAGAGCCAGTTGATAGAGTCATGCAATTGTCTGAATCGATGCTATCCAACGAAGTATTAGAAGAAGGGTCACACCTTGTTGTTCGTACCGCTAGTACGCTTGTGAAATTAGAGATATCACTAGCTAAAAACTATCTGCATAACTTACTAACTCCGTATAAGCAGGCCATATTTAGCCTAATTTTTGGTATTAGTATGTTAACTTTTTTCATTCTGAAGCTCCTTATCCAAAAACAAATTATTTCCCCGGTCATTTCGTTAACTAAACAAGTGCAAAATGCTAGAAATGGGCAAGAAACGGCATTAAAAAGAATAGACAAGAAGGACGAAATAGCTTTACTAAATAATAATTATGTTCTTCTTTTTGATGATCTTAATAAAATGGCCCAGTCAGACTCTTTAACTGGACTGTCTAATCGCTCTATGTTTGACAAGACTCTGAAAAGAGTAATTTATCACTCCGCGAAGAATCAAACTCGTAGTGCACTTCTTTACATTGATCTTGATAATTTCAAGTATGTTAATGATAACTACGGACATGACGTAGGTGACAGCTTGCTAAAAGCATTCTCACAACGGCTTAAGGTGATTTTTACTCCAGAAAACTTAACGGAATTTGAAATAAGGGACAGTGAGTTAGCTCGGTTAGCTGGTGATGAGTTTGCCGTTTTATTAGTTGATATCCCACATAATGAGGTTGTTGTCTCGTTAGCTCAAAAAATAACAGAGTTATGTTCATTAGGCTTTTCGATTAATGAGCAATATTTTGATATCAAGGTGAGCGTTGGAGTTGCAATATACCCTGATGACGCAGCAGAACCAGAGACATTACTTAAAAATGCCGATTCTGCTATGTATCAAGTTAAAAACTTTGGAAAAAATGGTTATCAGTTTTATTCTCAAGCACTTGCTGAGCAAATGAACTTACATAAGAAAATAGAAAGTGCTTTAAAACAAGCCCTTTTAGATCAGAGTTTTTATTTAGTGTGGATGCCCACTTATGATTGTAAAAATGGCAAGGTAACGGGAGCAGAAGCATTATTAAGGTCGGAATCGACAGTATTGGCCAACATTGGTCCAGCCGAATTTATTCCAGTAGCAGAAATGACAGGCTTAATAAAGGACATCGATTATTGGGTTATAGAATCTTGTATCATTAAACTTAAAGAATTGATTGATAAGTATCATTACACTGGAGTACTTGCGGCCAATTTTTCGGCTTGGGAGTTAAAAAATCAATCTTTTTCTGAAGATATCGGAAATCTTATAGAAAAATATCAAATACCACCTGCACAACTTGTTCTTGAGATTACCGAGACCTGTTTAGTGTCCAGTGAAGTCAACGCCAAAGTTGTTTTAAACGAATTGAAACAGCTTGGGATAAAGCTCGCGTTAGATGACTTTGGCACCGGTTATACCGCCTTTAATCAACTAGCAGATTATCCAGTTGATATTTTAAAAGTTGATCGCACATTTACAAATTCAATTTTTGAAAGCACTACTGTAAATAACAAACCATTGATCGATATTATTGTTGAATTGGGATTTTTATATTCTCTTGATGTCATTGCCGAGGGAGTAGAAACGAAAGAACAACTGGATTATGTGAGAAGACTTGGGTGTGATCGAGCACAAGGATTTTACATGTCAAAGCCGATTTCATGGCAAGACTTTGTTCAGCTGATGACGGAACGAGATAGTCGACAATTAATATTGGATAATTCAGAAAGCCAACTGAGATTAGAGTTCAAGTCGTCTACAGCTAGCGTACAAATCATTACCTCAGCCCAAATAGTTAGAATTTTGTACAAAGGCTCGGCAAACTATGAGCTATTAGATTTTATCCTTAGATCGATACCGTCATGTATTTCGCATCTACATGATGGTCGATGGGGAGTGGTTATCTTGGCCGATGATGAATATGAACTTACAAATGCGACAGAAAACAAAATTGGTGAACTGCTCAAATACTGTTTTATGCGAGGATGTGTTGACGGTGCTTATGTAGTAAGCAAACCAGAAACAAAAAAACAGCTGATTGAGATAAGACGAAGTCTGGGTTTCGCTGATAACTTTGATCAGAAAAATTTTGCAACGCTTGCTGAAGCGGAAAGTTATATTCATCGTCAGATAGAAATGAATGGTCATGACGAGGCGTCTTCTTAACTTTATGGCTGTTTTGCTGCAAATTAACCATAATAAATAGTCAAGTTATATTGTTATGAGCCGATACAATTTTAGTTATGAGGCTTGAATTAGTTAATACAAAACTAGCAAAGTAACTCTATTTATCGTGTAACCCTACAGAACGAAAGGCTTAATTGAAATGATCAAAATACAATCGCTTAAGAGTAAGCTGGCATTTTCAGCTAGCATAGCTATCTTGATCGGAGGTGCATTAGTTGAAGCACTTTCTTATAACGCTTCATTAAATCGGCTGGATGCACAAGTTGAACAAAATTTGAAAGGGACAGTGAGTGCTTATAATCAATACGTAGAAGATTGGTTGTTATCGAAAGAACGGTCACTTACTTCTTTACCAACCGAGATAAATAAAGAAACGGTAGTTAAGCATTTAAAGCAGATTCGACATTCAGCAGCATTTGATAATGTTTTTTTGGCCTATCCAGACGGAAGCCAAGATAATGCCAATGGAGTTGTATTGCCATCTGGCAATGATGATCCTCGTAAATGGGGTTGGTATATAAACGCTAAAAAAATGCCTTCTAAAGTTTTTATGGATAACCCCACAGTTGCGGCAGCCACAGGAGCCAATGTGGTTTCTTTGGGTAAAGCTGTTAATCTTGGTGGAGAACAAATAGTTCTGGGAGCTGATGTTGAAATTACCGATATTGTTAACGGATTATCTCATGTAATTCTGCCGGGAAGCGGGTACATGTTTATTATGAATGATAGAGGTAATATTTTTACACATGCCGATACGCAGTTACTGAATAAGTCGGTTTCTGAATTGGGTCTCGACGTTAAAACAATCACCACCGCAAAACAGAGTGTAGAAAACGTAACAGTTGAGGTACGAGGCGAAAAATCGGTTATTCATGCTCAGACGATTGTTGGTACTGGGTTAACTACGGTAGCGGTTGTCAATTATGATTCATTGGTCGCACCGCTTAACAGCGCGATATGGCAGCAACTACTTGTTACGGCCATTTTAGTTATGGTTTGTATTGCGTTATTTAGCGTGTTGTGTAATTTCTTGTTCCGTCCATTAAATAATGTATCTAATGCATTGGAACAAATCGCTAATGGTAATGGCGATCTTACTCAACGAATTAAGGTTGAAAGTGATGATGAAGTTGGTAAGTTAGCGAATAACTTCAATATTTTCGTAGCGAGTCTTAATGAGCTGATTAGCCATATACGTAATCAATCAAAGCAACTAGATAGCTATTCACAAGAAAGTTCACAGCTTGCCGAACATGCTGTAGAAGGCATAAATCAGCAGCAACAAGAGATAACTTTAGTTGCAACTGCGGTCACTGAGCTGTCTTCGGCAACCCAAGAAATTTCTTCGAATGCAGAACAAGCCTCTAATGCAGCACAAGAGTCCACATACAGTACTCTAAACGGGCAAGAGATGGTGGATAATACGCGTGGTTCAATTAATAGCTTGGCGCAAGAGCTCGAAATGGCTGAAAAAGTAGTTGGTGATTTGAATCTTCATGCTCAAGAAATTTCTACAGTGCTTTCAACTATTCAAGATATAGCAGAGCAGACTAATTTGCTTGCACTAAATGCTGCAATTGAAGCCGCTCGTGCTGGTGAACAAGGACGAGGTTTTGCTGTTGTAGCGGATGAAGTAAGAGTTCTTTCTCAGCGAACTCATTCCTCGACCGAGGAGATAAAGTCGACTATTGAGACATTGCAAAATACAACCACCAAAGCCGTATCAATTATGGCTAGTAGTGCTGGCTTGGCAAATAACTCCGTTGAAGATGCTGACAAGGCCACTGCTGCATTACAAGAAATCAATCACGCAGTGACACTTATTAGTGATATGGCCGCACAAATTGCGACTGCGGCACAGCAACAAACTCACGTAACAGGAGAGGTGACGCAAAACATTACATCAATTAAGGATGTTGCAGATCAACTGGTGTCAAATTCTAAAGCGAGTTCAGCTTCCTCGGAAAAAGTAAAAAATGAAGTTGAAGCATTAAGTGAAAAGGTATCGACCTTCAAATTAGCTTAGCTAGTAAACGCTATAAAATAAAAGATAAAAAGCCTTGTGAATGTTGTCATTCTCGAGGTTTTTTTATGCCCTTATCAGAAATAATGATAATGAATTTAATGGTCGAATTTATCGCTTAATTGCACCATTTTTGTAACAAAAACAATATATTGGTGCAATGAAATAATACTTTGAACCTAACAGGGTATTAAAATAGACAATGTTCACTTGGCACACGTTTTGCTCTGTTAGCTTGGCTTTTCATGTTATTGGTAACTTATATTACCAAGCCGTTCTTATTTATTACGAATTTTTGATACAGCGTCAAATTATAACGAGGTTCCAATGAAAAAAATATTTTTGCTGTTATGTGCTTGTTTTTGGTTTTCATCTAGTGTCATGGCGAAAGAATGGAAGGAAATACGATTTAGCGTAGAAGGGGCTTATCCACCTTTTAATTGGACAACAGAAACCGGTGAACTAACGGGTTTTGATGTCGATTTAGCTAACGCTATCTGTGATGAATTACAAGTTAAGTGTATTATAGGCAAGCAAGATTGGGACGGGATCATTCCCGCATTACTGGCTAGAAAACACGATGCGATTATTGCCGCAATGACGATAACGGCCGCTCGCGAAAAAAGAGTCAGTTTTTCTCGACCTTACGCGTTTGTTCCTCAGCGATTTATTATGGCTAAAGAGCGTGAAATTGATCTCAGTGAAGAAAGTATGGATGGTCTGGTTATTGGTACGCAACGTGCCACAATTGGGGATCAATATTTAACTCAAGCCTATCCAAACATCGATCTTAGAAGATACAATACTTTTGATGAAGCGTTTGCTGATTTGATTAATGGTCGATTAGATACAGTCTTTGGCGGTGCTCTTGGACTAAAAACGGGTTTATTAGATACCGAAGAGGGTAAAAATTTCCATTTTACCGGTCCTTCTTATACTGAAGAAAAGTGGTTTGGCAAAGGTATTGGTATCGCGGTACGCAAAGAAAACAAAGATCTTATTAAATTGCTCAACAAAGGCTTAGATGCTTTGATCGCGAATGGAAAACATGAAGCGATAGCAAAAAAATATTTCTCGTTTGATATATCCGGCGCAGAACTAAAGTAATTTTAACTATTAACAGCAGTTAGTTTGGATCAAAGGAATGAGCTGCGTATGTTGATATTATTCAACGTAATAAAATGCTCAAGTTAACTATTATTATTTGGCTTGAGCGTCCTTACTTATTGAGTATTTCATATTAAGCCACTTTATTTGTTTACCCTAAATTTGTCACCTTAACAGTCAACAGAATACGGCCTATAGTCAATTAATACACCTTACCTTGTGACTAATGTTCTTGGCACTAACTCAATCCCTGTTTCGTAACGTTTAGCTGAAGCATTAAGAGCTGAAGTGAGAGCGCTGTCTGCAATAATTTCAAATTGTTGTGGAAGCGAATTGATTTTCAAAGGTAGAAAGTCGAGTAAGCGATTATCACCGAATGTACCTATTTTAAGATGTTGCATTAAATTTGGGTGTTCTAATAATACGTCAAGTACCCCTTCTAATAAGGTATATGAGGTTGTTATTATCGCATCTGGAACGGTTTTTTCCTCTATCCATTTTTCAAAAATCAGCTTTCCTTGTTGACGATTAAAATGTTCACCGTAACCAATAAGTGAACGCTTACTTTCGGCCTTGATCACCGATTCAAAGCCAAGTTGACGTTCTTTAGATATATTCAGTTCCGGTAGTGCACCAATCAATCCAACGGTTTTAACGTGTTCCGATAGTATTGAACGCGTTAGCTCTAAAGCTGCATTGAAATCTTCACTAATTACACAAGCAAAACATTCGTCATCCAAAGGGCGGTCAATCGCAATAATGGGTGTGCCGTTTTGTTGAATTTTTAAATAGTGTTGACTGGCGCTGGGTAAGCAACTGGCGACAAATAATGCTTCAATCCTGCGACTAACTAATGCATCGGCTAAATTTTCTTCTGTTTTGGGATCATCATCAGAACAGCCAATTAAGATTTGATAACCGGCTTTACGTGAATTCTGTTCAAGTAATTTGGCGAGTTTGGCGTAACTGCTGTTTTCTAAATCAGGAATGATTAAACCGAACGAACGACTGTTGCCGGCGCGTAATGAAGAAGCAGTATGATCTGGGCGATAGCGGTATTCTTCAACTACAGCCATTACTTTTTGCTGTGTTTTTTCACTGATGCGGTATTGTTTTGCTTTACCATTAATTACGTAACTTGCAGTCGTTTTTGAGACTCCCGCTAACTTAGCTACTTCATCTAATGTCATCTTGTTAACCTTTTAATGTGCGCAGGATCATAAATTCACAGCCTAATCTCTTTTCTGAGTTGAATTATACGCTGAACCGATTCAGTATTAAAGCTGAAAGGATTCAGCAAAGTTTATAATTTGATAAATTACACGGATTTTTATCTTTGGATTATGTCAAAAATAGAGATAAGGCATTTGCTGAATTTTTTTATATTAACGCTGAATCGATTCAGCAGATATCAGCAAATTAATGCAGCGCATGAACAGTAGTACATATTACTGCTCTACATAAGAGTAAAAAAGGCGAGAAGACAATGCTTAAACTAACCATTACAGACATTAAACTTCAGCAAGCAGCGAGTGCAAAAAAACAGGCAATTCGTGAACTGGCCATTGACTTAACCACAAAAGGTTTAGTTGATACCGGTTATGTTGATGGAATGCTTGATCGCGAAACACAAAATTCAACCTATTTGGGCAATGGGATAGCGATCCCTCATGGCACGACTCAGACACGAGGCTTAGTCAAAAAGACAGGTGTTGTGGTTCACCATTTTCCACAAGGGGTTGATTGGGGGGATAACAACACAGTATATGTTGCTATTGGTATTGCTGCGAAATCAGATGAACATCTTGGCATTTTAAAACAGCTGACTAAGGTACTTTCCGCTGATGGCGTTGAACATAAGTTGAAAATAGCCAGCTCCAAAGAAGAGATTATGGCGCTTTTGAATGGTGACGTTCAATTACAAGCTGATTTCGATCTCCCTTTAATACAAAAGGATTTTCCTGCTAACGACATGATCCAAATGAGTGCAGTAGCCAGCGGTTTAATTAAAAATACGGGTGCCGCAAGTCCCGATTTTGTTGCTGAATTAATCACCAAGCAACCGACTCATCTTGGTGGAGGGCTTTGGTTGGTGAGCAGTAATATTGGCGTTTCTCGTACTGCTATGTCTTTTGTTTCCACCAATAGTCAATGCGAATATGACGGTAAAACTGTGAAAGCACTTATTGCGCTTTCAGTATGTAACGCTTCGCATCAAGCAATATTGGATAGAATTAGCCAATGTGTATACCAACAGCGACAAGCTGAGCTTATACAAGCACCTGCGGCAACCCTCGTCGCGGTGTTGACTGGTGAAGATGATATGAGTGCTTTGTCACCAAACCGTTCGTCGCCAGAAAGTCACGCATTATCAGAAGAAACCCACAACGTAGCAGTATTTAAAATAATCAATGCACATGGCTTGCATGCTCGTCCAGGGGCCATGTTGGTCGCTGAAGCTAAGAAGTTTGAATCCACTATTAAAGTAGCCAACTTAAGCGGAAATGGAAAACACGTTAATGCTAAAAGTTTGATGAAGGTAATTGGTATGGGCGTCAGTTGTGGTCATGAGTTGGAATTTGTTGCCGATGGTGCAGATGCTAAGCAAGCACTCGAGGCGATTGGTGCAGCAATTGAAGCTGGATTAGGTGAAAGTTAAGGAATAAGTATGTCTACTAAAAAAGTGGTTACCGTTACGCTTAATCCTGCCTTGGATTTAACGGGACATTTAAATAGTTTAAATGTGGGGACGGTGAGTTTAGTTAATCAAGGTAATCTTCACGCAGCAGGCAAAGGCGTCAATGTGGCGCAAGTATTATGTGATTTAGGGGCAGAGGTAACCGTAACCGGCTTTATAGGTACGGATAATCAAGAAATGTTCTGTCAATTGTTCCAGAAACTTGGGGTGAATGATCGGTTTATTCGCGTCAATGGAGCGACTCGTATCAATGTAAAACTGGTTGAGCAATCTGGTGAAACTAGCGATATAAACTTCCCTGGAGTACAGGTCACAGCTAGTGATGTGCAGCAGTTTGAAACAGAGCTTTTTGCTCTTGCGTTAGATCATGATTACTTTGTCATTGCTGGAAGTCTTCCAAATGGGGTGTCTGCGAGTCAATGCGCCGTATGGATCCAGAGACTTCATGCCATGGGTAAAAAAGTCTTTTTTGACAGCAGCCGAGCGGCATTAAAAGCGGGTCTTGATGCTAATCCTTGGTTAGTAAAACCTAATGACGAAGAATTATCCGAATTGGTTGGTCGCGAGCTTAAAACGGCAGAACAGTGTCAGGAAGCGGCGCAAGAATTGGCCGATAAAGGCATCGAAAACATTGTTGTATCGATGGGGTCAGAGGGTGTGATGTGGCTAAACAATAGTAAGTGGTTTCGTTCACAACCTCCGCGCATGGAAGTGGTGAGCACTGTTGGAGCCGGCGATACATTAGTCGCAGGTCTGTGTTGGGGTCATATGCAGCAGATGGATAAGCCTAGCCTACTTACGTTTGCCACTGCGTTATCAGCATTAGCTGTTTCGCAAGTGGGGGTTGGTGTTAAGAGCCGTCAAGAGCTTGAACGATTACAACAGCAAGTTAAATTTCAGCAACTTAATTAATACGAATCGAGTTTAAAAATAAGTTAACTCGATACTATAACTAGACAAAAAGGTCGATAATTATGAATATTGCAATTATTACTGCTTGCCCTAGCGGAGT
Organism: Vibrio sp. TH_r3; assembly: GCF_033101115.1. Classification (NCBI taxonomy): domain Bacteria; kingdom Pseudomonadati; phylum Pseudomonadota; class Gammaproteobacteria; order Vibrionales; family Vibrionaceae; genus Vibrio; species Vibrio sp. TH_r3. The sequence goes on from NZ_JAWMPW010000008.1 coordinate 130,097, forward strand.
AGCCAATAGCATTATCGCTGCTGGGTTACTTTCTCAAGCAGCAAAATCTCTTAATTGGAATGCAAAAGTTGAATGTCAGTCATCGGTTATAGCCGGTGAGCAACTTTCTGCCGATGATATTAGTGCAGCAGATGCTGTGATCATCGCTACTAACACGCCTATTGATACAAACCGTTTTGTTGGGAAAAAGGTGTATCAAGCGAGTATTTCAGATGTGACTGAGGATGCAGAAGCATTTCTACAAAAAGCGGTGGATAGCGCAACTGAGCTAAGCTTGGCGAAAGTGAGCACTATATCTTCTGCTGCAAGCGCAGAGATGAGCAATAAAAAAATTGTTGCTATAACGGCTTGTCCTACAGGTGTTGCGCATACTTTCATGGCCGCAGAAGCGCTAGAGAACGAAGGTAAAAGCCGTGGCCATCAGATAAAAGTAGAAACTCGTGGTTCTGTTGGAGCGAAAAACCAACTTACAGATCAGGATATCTCTGAGGCAGATTTGGTTATTATTGCAGCCGATATCGACGTCCCACTGGATCGGTTTAATGGTAAAAAATTGTATAAGACAAAGACAGGACCTGCACTTAAAAAAACAGCAGAAGAGATGGACAAAGCCTTTGTTGAAGCCACTATTTACACCCATTCTGGTGGGAGCACATCTACAGCGAAGGATGAAAAAAAAGGGGTATATAAACATCTAATGACTGGTGTATCCCATATGCTTCCTGTTGTGGTTGCCGGCGGTCTTATTATTGCACTTTCATTTGTATTTGGTATCGAAGCATTTAAAGAAGAAGGCACTTTGGCGGCCGCGTTAATGACCATTGGTGGGGGTTCGGCGTTTGCGTTGATGATACCCGTTCTTGCAGGTTACATAGCTTTTTCTATTGCTGATCGTCCGGGGCTCGCTCCTGGTCTAGTCGGTGGTAGCTTAGCCGCCTCTATCGGCGCAGGTTTTCTTGGTGGCATAGCAGCAGGCTTTATAGCAGGTTATGCAGCGAAGTATATTGCAGATAAAGTACAGCTACCGCAAACACTTGAGGCGCTTAAACCCATTCTTATTATTCCATTGGTGTCGACTCTTTTTACCGGTTTAGTAATGATCTATATTGTTGGTGGTCCAGTGTCTACCATCATGTCAGCGATGACAGATTTTCTTGCTAACATGGGTTCAGCTAACGCAATTTTACTTGGTATTATTCTTGGCGCAATGATGTGTTTCGATCTTGGTGGTCCGGTAAACAAGGCGGCTTACACATTTGGTGTTGGACTTTTGGCGTCTGAGACGTACTTGCCGATGGCTGCCATTATGGCTGCGGGTATGGTTCCTGCGCTAGGTATGGGATTGGCTACTTTCCTTGCTAAGAAGAAATTTAATGCCGATGAGCGTGAGGGTGGTGTTGCTTCTTTTGTACTGGGTTTGTGCTTTATCTCAGAAGGAGCCATTCCATTTGCAGCTCGAGATCCAATGCGTGTGATACCTTGTACAATGGCTGGTGGTGCACTTACTGGAGCGTTATCAATGTTATTCGGTTGTGAATTACTTGCACCGCATGGCGGCTTGTTTGTACTCCTTATTCCAAATGCGATTACTTCTGTCTTTATGTATCTCATCGCTATTGCAGCGGGTACTGCTGTAACTGGATTTGGTTACGCATTTCTTAAAAAAAGTGACAAAGCTCAGCTAGCAAAAGTTTAATTTTTCTCTATCCCCGTAGAGTTTCTAGGACGCTTGAAAGAGCGTCCTTTTTTTGTAGCTATCACTTCAGTATCGATACGAACTTAAAGGCAGGTATTGCCTTCGTTTAACCACGAAAAGGTAGCTGAGAATTCAAAAAATAATACCTGCGGCTTATGGCGTATTCTAGAGTAGGTATTCACCTTCTCGTTCTGGCTGATAAGTCACGTCGGTAATGGTAACGTCAATCAAAAGGCCGTCTGGTTTAGGCCATTTAATAGAGTCGCCGACGGAAAGCCCAAGTAGCGCACTGCCAATCGGTGCGAGGATAGAAACCTTATTGCCAGAATCATCCATGTCCTTTGGATAAGATAGTACCAGTTCAAATTCTTTCTTGGTCGCTTCAATTACAAATTTCACTTTTGAATTCATTGTCACCACATTAGGCGGTAGCTTTTCTGGCGCCACAATTGTTGCACGTTCAAGCTCCTCTTCTAGTTCCTCGGTAGAAAGGCTATTACGAGGTAATGATTCAATCAGTTTGTAAATTCGATCCACATCTAAAGATGAAAGAATAATGTCTGGTTTAGTGTTCACGCGTGTCCTCACATAATTAAAAAATCATTTATCGAACCCAGTTACTTAATGGATTCGAGATAACTAAAAATATTGCTTATTACAATTAAGCACATTACCAAGCTATTTGCATAGCCATGAGTTATTGCCACGAATATGCCTAGGTTAGTAGTAATAATCAAGTTATGACTGGTTTCCTGCATCACAAAATAGAACCTCATTATTTTTGAAAATTAAAACGCCAGTTCAATAATAATTACGATCTAGGTCATAAATATTGTTGAGATAGTGCGAAATTTAGTGTGGATAGTCACATTTATTTCTATTCATATAAGAACAATATTGATCATATTTGTAGTTTGTTTATTATAAATGCATAATTTATGAGCAAGGAACATTATGTTAACCAAGTATTCAGCTAATCCACGAGATGTGAAGTCGTACTCAACATCACAATTGAGAGACGAATTTTTGAGTGAAAATTTATTCGAAAGATCAAAAATTAATGTGGTGTACAGCCATATTGATAGAGCCGTGGCCTTAGGGATTTGTCCTGATGGATCACCGTTGGTTGTTGAAGATTGGATAGATAATGATTCGTTTGGTACGGAGTTTTTCCTTGAACGTCGTGAGCTTGGTTTAGCGTGTTTAAGTGGAAAGGTTACTGTGACAGTTGATTCGCACGTTTTCACGCTGGATTCGTTAGATGTGCTCTATGTTGGAATGGGCGCAAAAAATATTGAGGTTCAATCTGTAGAAGGTGAGGCGATTGTCTATGGATTGAGTGCCCCAGCTCACAGAACGTTACCGACAAAAATAATTTCTCAGAGCGAAGCTCGTGTTGTCGAACTTGGTTCACAACAGACAGCTAACCTTCGAGTTATCAATCAATACCTTCATCCCGATGTTATTGAAACATGTCAATTATGTCTTGGCATTACGCATTTAGCGCCTGGTAGCGTTTGGAACACGATGCCTGCTCATACTCACGAGCGCAGAATGGAAGCGTATCTCTATTTTAATATACAACCGGAGCAATGCGTATTTCACATGATGGGAGAAGCAACGGAAACCCGTCATCTAATTGTTAGAGACAAGCAATTGGTTCTGTCGCCGAGTTGGTCTATTCATTCGGGGTGCGGTACACAAAACTATAGCTTTGTATGGGGAATGTTGGGCGAAAATCAGACATTCGATGATATGGACTTTATTCCAATGAGTTCATTGTCTTAAATGATAATAATAGGAAATAACATGAATAAAACGCTGAAAAATGTACTTTTTACCACAATAACCGGTGCGGCTATAACTGTGTCATCAATGACGTTTGCTGCCACCGAAATCAAGGCTGCGTTTAATCAGTCTGATCAACATCCACAATATTTGGCTCTCGAAAAGTTTGGTAAACAGTTAGAGTCTGCTACAGATGGACGCTATAAAGTCACCATATATCCAAATGCAGTATTAGGAGACCAACGTGCTTCTTTGGAATTGGTTCAAAGTGGCGCGGTTCAAATGGCTGTGGTAGCCAATCCATTAGTGGAAAACTATGATAACACCTTTACTGCAATCGGTATGCCTTTTGCTTACACGGGTATCGAGCACCAGGAGAAAGTGTTCACCTCAGGGATATTGGATGAGCTGTTTGCTTCAACTAAAAAGTTTGGTTTCGAAGTGCTCACTGCTTATACCGCTGGTTCAAGAAATGTTTACACCAAAGGGAGTAACGTTAAATCAGTGGCTGATATGAAAGGGAAAAAAATCCGCGTTATGCAATCAAACACAATGGTAGAGATGTTGGGTTGTATGGGAGGAACGGGCGTTCCTATGAGCCAAGGTGAAGTTTATACCGCTGTGCAACAAGGTGTACTTGATGGAGGTGAGAATAATGAAGTCACTTATGCCGATATGAAGCATTATGAAGTGGCGCCTTACTTTAGCAAAACATCCCACCTTATGGTGCCAGATTTGGTTGTGATCAGTGATGATTTCATGGGTTCTGTTGCGGATAAAGATCAAGCCATAATTCGCAAATTAGCCAAAGAATCAACAATTGATGAGTTTCAAAAATGGAACAAAAAAATTGGTGAAGCACGTGCACTTGCGGAAGAAAATGGCGCGACATTTGTCGATGTTGACGTGAAACAGTTTCAAGATAGCTGTAAGTCGCTTCAGCAAACACTAATTAAAACTGATGCGCAAAAAGAACTCTCAAAAGCCATCAATGAAATGAGCTAATTATGCTGGAGCTAGGCATTTCGCCTAGCTCCACTAGGTGTAAGGAAAAGTCTAGTGGATAAATTGTTAATCTGGATAGATAAAGCTAAATCAACTATCGATTGGATCGTTGAGCGAACCTGTATTGGTATCATGGGGTTTATTACCATTCTTGTGACTTATCAAGTAGTGACACGTTATGTTTTTAATAGTCCGAGTGCAGTGAGTGAAGTGCTGTCCCGCTATATGTTTGTTTGGTTAATACTAATAGGTGGAGCTTATGTATTTGGTCTTCGAGAGCATATGGCTATCACTTATATTCGAGATAAATTATCGCCTAAAGTTGGGGTGATCGTTGATATATTTACTGAATGGACTATTGCGATTTTTGCCTTCATTGTGATGTGGCAAGGTGGTTATAAAGCGTCTGTTCGTCAAATGTGGCAGCTTGATTCTGCCTTGGAAATTCCTATGGGGGTGATTTATGCGGCGCTACCCATTGCTAGTGTCTTAATTCTTATCTATTTCATTATTAATCAATTAAAACTCATTCATCAATTTCAAAAACTTAGTATAAAAGGATAATATCATATGGATGCTGCAACTCTTGCTGCGTTGATTATGTTCGGTGGTGCCATTTTTCTCTTGGTTTTGGGTGCACCCATCGGTATTAGTATTGGTTTGCCATCTTTTGTGGCGATGAGTACTATATTGCCTTTGGTTGGAGCAACAACAACGGCTGCTCAACGCATGTTTACTGGACTAGATAGCTTCGCTCTGCTCGCCATCCCTTTTTTCATATTAGCGGGTAATATCATGAACAATGGTGGGATTGCGATACGGCTTATTAATTGTTCACGTATTATCACTGGTTATTTTCCTGGTGCGTTGGCTCAGACTAACGTGGTATCAAACATGCTGTTTGGGTCCATTAGTGGATCTGGTGTTGCTTCTGCAGCGGCGATTGGTGGCATAATGAACCCCATTCAAGAAAAAGAAGGGTATGACGCTTCATTTAGAACGGCGGTTAATATTGCCTCTGCACCAACTGGTATGCTGATTCCTCCAAGTAATACACTTATCGTCTACGCAACGGTTGCTGGATCGGTGTCGGTTTCTGCTTTATTTATGGGCGGTTATTTACCTGGAATGCTTTGGGGTGGTGCGGTTATGTTGATAACTGGTTTCATGGCACATCGCAGAGGTTATCTGTCTAAGCATGAAATGACGGCTTCAGAACGTGTAAAACTTTTTATTGATGCTATACCAAGTCTTTCATTGGTCGTGGTTGTTATTGGCGGTATTCTGGCAGGAATATTCACGCCAACAGAGGCCTCGGCAATAGCGGTTGTTTATTCTCTTGCTCTTGGGTTTATCTATAAGGCCTTAAAAGTAAAACAACTACCGAGTATTTTTCTAGCTACGGCTAAACTCTCTGCCATTGTTATTTTTATGATTGCGGCGTCATCTATTATGTCGTGGGTGATGGCGTTTACTCAAATACCAAGTGTTATAGCGGATACGTTGCTGTCTCTGACCGACAACCCTATTATTATTTTGTTAATCATTAACGTTGTGCTGCTTTTTGTGGGCACGTTTATGGATCCAACGCCTGCTGTTTTAATTTTTACGCCCATATTTTTACCAATTTGTATGAATTTAGGGATGGATCCTGTCCAGTTTGGCATTTTGCTTGTTTTTAATTTATCGTTAGGCACAATTACTCCACCGGTTGGACCGATATTATTTACCGGATGTCAGGTCAGTGGGATAAAAATTGATCAGGTAATAAGAACGTTGTTACCATTTTTTGCAGCAATATTTTTGGTGTTGATGGCGGTTACCTATATTCCTGCCATATCTATGACACTGCCGCAATGGATGGGATTAGTTAAATAAGGGGTAACTATTTGGAAAAAGTCTCTCGGCAAGAATATAACGCACCTGCTCTAGAAAAAGGGTTGGATATTTTAGAGTTATTAGCAAGCTCAGGAGTGCCGTTGTCAAAGAAGCAGATTGCCGAGATGATGGGGCGAAGTGTAGGTGAAATTTTCCGAGTTTTGTCTGTATTGGTACGTCGTGGCTATGTGACGTTTAATGAAAAAACCGGTAAATATATGTTTTCTATGCAGATGTTTACGGTTGCAAATCAATACCCGCCACAGTTGCAGTTACTCAATATTGCTAAACCTTTAATGAAAGTGCTAAGTGAAAAGATAAACCAATCTTGTCATATATCCTGGTACGATAATCAACACTTAGTGGTGATAGGCCGAGAAGAAAGCCCGTATAAAATGGGTTTCAGTCTTAAGATAGGGGCGAAATTAGATGTTTGTTCATCTGGTTCTGGTATTGTTTTGTTGAGTTTTTGTGGTACTTCGAAAAGAGAGCAAATCTTACAACACAGTGGTGCTACCGCCAGTGAAATACAACAAGCTCAAGCACCAATAAAAGAAACAAGTAAACAAGGCTATTTTATTGGACCTAGTCCACAAATTTCTGGAATAACCAACGTAAGTGTGCCTATTTTTACTGGTACAGAGCTGTTAGCGGTCCTAACGGTTCCTTATGTCACTCTTGATTCTGATGCGGTCCATCATGCCGTAGATAGTATCGAAACCACTAAAAATGAATTAATTAAAGTGTGCGATTCAATTTCTATTCAACTTACACCGCAACATAAAGATTATTAGCTAATTCGGGGTGGATAACCCCGACTGCTTAAAAATTCGCAAGGTATTGTTGTAGTTCTTTATAGGTTGGCAGTGCTGTCATTGCTCCTTTGGCGGTGGTGGCTAATGCTCCACAAGCGTTGGCTTGAACGATAATTGATTCGATACTTTCTAAGTCGTGCCAATTCGTTGTATTTGCAAGGCCAGCCAGTAACCCACCAACAAAGGCATCACCTGCTCCGGTAGTATCAATAGGCTTGATTGCTTTACCAGCAATCAGCTTTTTCTCACCGTTTAATGTAATTAATGCGCCTTTTTTACCTTGAGTAACAATGGTTAATGGAAGCGTAAAATGAAGACTTAGCCACGACAATGCCGAATCAACATCATCTTGGTCGGTTAAATAGAGTAATTCATCATCAGAAAACTTTGCAACATCTGCTAAAGCAATCGCTTCTAACACGACTGGCTTCATTTCATTAATGTTCTGCCAAACATCATCACGTAAATTAGGATCAAATGAAACATACCCACCCACTGCTTTTATTGCTTTCATCGCATTTAAAGTAGTGGAACGAGAAGGTTCGTTAGCTAGAGCGATAGAACATACATGTAGCCATTCGCCTTTTTTGAAAGAAGGAACATCATTAGGTTGCAAAAACTGGTCTGCGCTAGGGAGAACCATAAAAGTGAAACTCCGTTCGCCATCATCGTCAAGATCGACGATAACGGTTGATGTTCTATGTTGCTCATCCAACAACATGTATTGAGTGTCAACGCCTTCTTGATGTAACACCTGTTTTATGAATTTACCGAGTGGATCATGGCCGACACGGCCGAAAAAAGCGCTGTTGCCACCAAGTCTAACGATACCAACTGCAACATTAGCAGGAGCACCTCCCGGGCATTTTAAGTAAGTGTTTTCATCATTCGGAATGAGATCAATTACGGCATCTCCGGTGACCCACACTTTAGTCATTTTATTTACCTTTTGTCAGATGAGTTTCGTTGTTTTTGTCGTGTGGTGTTTTAATACACCACACGACAGACTTAGTTTATTGATAAATATAGAACAGAACGTCGAGATGTAATGTTATTTATTTTGCCGCTAATTTAGCTTGCTTTATTTGCTGGTGTTTGCCCAATACAATGGTTACCGAGAAGGCTACCGCAAATGAAATTGCCATACCCGCTATATATAAGCCAACTTTATCAGGTGTAATAGAGATAATACCTGGCAGTCCTGCTGCGCCTAACGCTTGAGCTTTCACTTGAAAGAAGCTAATGAACGCACTGCTTATAGCTGCACCAGTAATGGCGGCAATAAAGGGATAACGTAATTTTAAGTTAACACCAAATAACGCAGGTTCGGTGATACCTAATAAAGCGGTTACGCCGGATGGCATTGCTACGCCTTTCATTTTAATATCTTTTGTTGTTAGGCCTACCGCGAGCGCCGACGCGCCTTGAGCAATATTAGACATAGCAGCGATAGGGAAAATAAAGCTACCACCGGTTACGGCAATATTGGTCAGCAATTGAGTTTCGATAGCAATAAAGCTGTGATGCATACCAGTAATAACAAATGGAGCATAAATAAATCCAAACACTGCGCCACCTATAAAGCCAGCGGACTCATATAACCAAGTTAATCCATCGCCTAGCAAGAAGCCAATATCACGAGTGAAAGGACCAACAACAGTGAAAGTAATAACGCCGGTAATAAAAATAGCTAACATTGGGGTTAACAAGTTATCCAAAATAGATGGGATAACCTTGCGTAGATTCTGTTCTACCTTAGCCAATATAAATGCAGAGACTAAAACTGGTAATACTGACCCTTGATAGCCAACTTTTTGAATTTCAAAACCCAATATGTTCCAAACTGGGATATCTCCGGTTATAGATGCGCTGCCGAACCCCCAACCATTGAGTAGATCTGGGTGAACCATTAACATACCCAAAGCGGCACCAAGATAAGGGTTACCTCCAAATTGTTTAGAAGCGGAAAAAGCCAACAAAATCGGAAGATAGACAAAAGGTGCGTTAGCAAAGGTGTTGATCATTGAAGCTAGATCTGCCAATCCTGGATTAGCATCAATAAGAGATTGACCTTCAATGAATAGACCGTTAGCGGTGAGAAGATTGAACACCCCCATTAAAAGACCACCGGCTACAATAGCAGGAATAATTGGTACAAAAATGTCAGAGAGGCCTTTTACTGCACGCTGAACAATGTTCTGTTTACTGGCACCAGCCGAAGCGACTTGTTTGGTCGACATCTCTTGCATATTAGTCAATTTAGCGAGTTCTGCGTGAACTTGGTTGACAATTCCTGAGCCAAAAATAATTTGGTATTGGCCTGCCACTTTAAATTGACCTTTCACGCCATCTAATGAATCAATCGTTTTTTCGTCTACTAGAGATTCGTCGTTTAAGGCTAAACGTAATCGTGTCGCACAATGCGCCAACGCTTGAATATTTTCTTTGCCACCTAAGGCGGCTAGTAGTTTTGTAGCAACAGCGGGGTAGTTCATATCCTGCTCCATTTTATTAATATGTGTATTTTTGGGAACGTTTGCAATTGTGATTGTTTATAAATTCACAGATAAAGTCAAAATAGTAACGCTTTTATTGTGAAATAGATCAAATTTAACGAGTTATTAGAACAATGAGAGCTAGCAGTAGCAGTATTATAATCTTTATAATGATTATTTTTCGCAAACCATCCCAATAAGGAATGTGCATGGCTAGCTTGCACGATGTGGCAAAACTCGCAGGCGTCTCTAAATCGACGGTTTCAAGAGTTATTAACAATGAGTATGGTGTGAAATCCAGTACGAAACTTAAGGTAGAGAAAGCGGTTAAAGAATGTGGCTATGTTGTTAACCAAGTGGCTAAAGATCTAAAGTCACAGAAGACTAATTTGGTTGGTATTATTGTTCCTCGTATGGCATCCAACGCAACCGCACAAGGGGTTGATGGACTTAGCCTCGTTTTTGAACATAATAAAAAACATGTGTTACTTGCGAATAGTCAAAGAGACCACAGAAAAGAGGTTGAATTTATTAGCCTTTTTAATCAAAAAAGAGTGGAAGGAATTATTCTATATGCGACCCATCTTGATGAAGATATTTTGGGTGCGATTGCGCAATCTAATGCACCGGTTGTTCTCGTTGGACAAGACGGTTCATTACATAATATTCCCAGTGTGATTCATGATGATTTTCGTGTGGGTTATGAAGCAGGAAATAGATTACTGAAAGCGGGTTGTAAGCACATTGGATTTATTGGGGTTGAAAATCATGATTTAGCGGTGGATGGCTCACGTTCTCAAGGTTTAGAACAAGCATTAACGCAAAATAAACAAGCGATGATGTTTCATGTTCATGGGGATTTCACTATCGAATCAGGTTATCAGCAAATGCGCCGGATTTTTGAACAAAATATCAAGGTTGATGGTGTTTTTGCTGCGACGGACCGTATGGCACTGGGCGCAATAAAAGCGATTCAAGAACAAGGTCAAACTGTTGGCGTTGATATTAAAGTACTTGGAGTAGGTAACGATGAACTTGGAAAAATTGCCAGTCCAGGTTTATCTACTTTTAATTATGCATTTGATTATGCAGGAGAAAGTGCAGCAACACTTTTACTTGAAGTCATTGAAGGAAAAACCAATATTATGAGTAAAATGGTACTTGGCTTCCAAAGTGTAGAGCGGGAAACCTGTTAATTTTAGATTGATTGAGTGCAAAAAATAGATTGGTTGGATTAAAAAAATAAATTAGTCGGGTCCAAAAAAGAGAAAGTTATAAATTGTCATTTTCATCTTTATCTACTAATATTGCAATCGTTCCCAATTTTAATGATGATAATTCACAGTGAGACGATGATGTTGGACCATATATTTAAATGTTGCGGTGGAAAAAGAAATCTTGCGCGAGTTCTGGTGGCTAACGAACAGCTTATTCTAGAAGTGAACGATGATACGCTATTGAACCTTGATAATTCAGAAATTTCCTGTACTGAAGTGACTGGGAAAACGCAGATTGCGTATCCTCTTACCCAAGATATTGATTCGAGTTTTCTATTAGCGATGGGTGCTGAAATTAGCCTCAGTCAACGCGATTTATTAACCCAAGTGCAACAGCCTGTTGAATGTATACATCGTCCTAATTGGCATATCTCGCCTCCTCAAGGGTTACTTAACGATCCAAATGGTTTCATTTTTCATAATGGTCAATATCATCTCTTTTATCAATGGTCACCGTTTACTTGCTCGCACAAGGATAAATACTGGGCACATTTAGTCAGTACGGATTTAATTAATTGGCAATGGTTGCCAGTTGCATTAACACCATCGGATTGGTTTGATTCTCACGGTGTATTTTCTGGTCATGCGTTAAGTGTTGCGGATGAACTGTGGGTGTATTACACAGGTAATACTCGTATTGGTTCGGAGCGGATACGACAAACTACGCAATGCCTAGCCATTTCAAAAGATGGAGTGAATTTTGAAAAGCTTGGGCCAGTAATAGACTGTCCGGCACCAAATGTTACTGAACACATGCGAGATCCTAAAATTATTCGTCAGCAGGACGAGTGGCTAATGTTACTCGGCGCACAACGCAACGATATGACTGGAAGATTGGCTGTTTATACGTCAACAGATTTACGTAATTGGCAATTTGATAAGTTATACGGTGATGAATTAGGCCAATTGGGTTACATGTGGGAATGTCCTGATATGTTTGAGCTTGGTGGCCAATCTTGGATCGTGATTGGTCCGCAAGGCATAGCGTCAGAGAGCCCTTACCATACAGTCCCTCACCATAATAGAATTGCTAAAGCGACAAAGTCGGATACCAATAGGCTGATTCTGGAACAACCGCAGCCATTAGATCATGGTTTCGATTTTTATGCGCCACAAACATTGCAAACCCCCGATGGGCGAAGAGTAATGTCTGGGTGGATGGGACTACCCGATGAAATAGAGCATCCTAGTCAAGGTTGGGTTCATCAATTGACCGCGTTACGAGAATTAAGCCTAGTTGATGGGTGTTTGAAACAGTGGCCAATTGCAGAAATAGCGCAACTTTATGGTGTTGAGCAAAATATATCATTGAGCTCTGAGGGTATTGACTTAGGTACCAAGTCATTTGATCTATCTATTACAATGCAGTGGGGACAAACGCTGCGTTTATTTGAAAATAGCCACCAATCTTGCCAAATAGATCTGGATGAAAACAAGCGTATCTTGCGTTTAGATAGAACTGAAACTCTGATTAAACAAGGGGATGTTATTCGCGAATTACCGTTAATGAGTGAGCAAGTGTCATTGCGTATTCTTGCCGATAGTTCATCAATTGAAATCTTTGTTAATGGCGGAGAACAGGTGTTATCTGCGCGTATATTTACCGATAATGACGCGACAAATCTATCACTACATGGCGGAGTCACTCAGGCTATCATGTATCCAATTCAGCGCGCGACTCCACCGTTTATTCAACCGTAGTTAAAGTTGTCATGCACATATGATTATTGGTTTCACTCTAGTCATCTTTGCTAAGCAGAAACAGCCACTGAAATAGTGGCTGTTTTTCCATACGGGATTGGTAAGTGGTTTTAATTTTATTCGTGTAAGTAAGTGCTGTGAAAGGCTAGATGATCATCGATAAAACTAGCAATAAAGAAGTAGCTGTGGTCGTAGCCGGGCTGCATTCTTAATTGCAATTGTGTTTGATGCTTATTTGCCGCTTCTATAAGAAATTCAGGCTGCAACTGCTCAATTAAAAAGTTATCTGCTTCTCCTTGGTCGACCAAAATAGGCAGAGCTGAGTAGGCGGAATTGAGTAATTCTGTTGCATCATATTGTTTCCACGCTTGTCTATTTGAACCCAGATAGGCATTGAAGGCCTTTTGTCCCCAAGGGCAAGCAGAAGGGTGGCAGATTGGGCTAAATGCAGAAATAGAACGGTATAAATCGGGATTTTTTAATCCGATGGTTAACGCGCCATGACCTCCCATACTATGGCCTGAGATAGATTTTATCGAACTAACAGGAAAAGTATTTTCAATTAATTGAGGCAGTTCTTGCGTTATGTAGTCATACATATGGTAATGATCTGACCATGGTTGCTCAGTCGCATTTAAGTAAAAACCTGCTCCTTGGCCTAAATCATAGTTCTCATCATCAGCTACGTCATCGCCACGAGGGCTTGTATCTGGTGCGACAATTGCGATACCCAGTTCTGCTGCCTTTTTAAAAGCCCCTGCTTTTTGCATAAAATTTTCATCGGTGCAGGTGAGCCCTGATAACCAATATAAAACAGGAACTGGATTGGCTTTTGATGCGTTTGGAGGCAAAAATAACGCAAAACGCATGGTGCAATTTAACGTGTGAGACGGGTGAGTAAATTGCTTGTGCCAGCCTCCGGCAACTTTAGTTTGGCTTATATTTTCGATAGTCATAACCGTTTCCAAAAAGTACCAATTTACAATCACGGTTTTAGCATTTGTAAAACCGCGATTGGGTCCATTAAGCTTTTTCTATTTATCTGTCCATGTGCAAAACAGTGCGAATAGATTCCCCTTTGTGCATTAAGTCAAATGCTTCATTGGCATCATCAAGACTCATCGTGTGAGTGATAAATTCTTGTAGACCAAATTCTCCCGCCATATAACGGTTAACTATTTCTGGTAATTCAGAGCGACCTTTAACTCCGCCGAATGCACTGCCACGCCATACTCGTCCTGTGACTAACTGGAATGGACGTGTTGATATTTCTTGACCAGCTCCAGCAACACCAATAATAACTGACTCGCCCCATCCTTTGTGGCAACACTCAAGTGCTTGACGCATAACATCGACGTTGCCGATACACTCGAAGGAATATTCCACTCCACCATCTGTCATTTCGACAATAACGTCTTGAATAGGTCGGTCAAATTTTTGAGGGTTAATACAATCGGTTGCACCCAATTGTTTCGCTAATTCAAATTTACTTTCGTTGATATCGATGCCGATAATACGATTAGCACCAGCCATTCGCGCACCAATAATGGCCGAAAGGCCAATGCCACCAAGACCGAATACTGCTACGTTATCGCCTTTTTCAACTTTAGCCGTATTCATTACTGCACCCATTCCTGTGGTTACCCCACAACCTAGCAAGCAGACTTCTTCAAGAGGGGCAGCTTTGTTTACTTTTGCCAGTGATATTTCTGGTAGCACCGTATATTCAGAGAAGGTCGAACAGCCCATATAATGGTAGATTGTTTCGCCATTAATAGAAAAACGACTGGTGCCATCTGGCATCAAGCCTTTACCTTGGGTTTCACGTACCGCTTGGCATAAATTGGTTTTACCAGACGTACAGAACTTACATTCACCACATTCCGCGGTATAGAGTGGAATTACATGATCACCGACTTCAACGCTGGTGACACCTTCGCCAACCATTTCGACAATACCGCCACCTTCATGACCTAAAATCGATGGGAAAACGCCCTCTGGATCGTCACCTGAAAGGGTAAATGCATCAGTGTGGCAAACTCCTGTAGCAACGATTCTAACCAGTACTTCGCCTGCTTTAGGTAATTCAACGTCTACTTCTTCTCTTTTGAGCGGCTCTCCAGCTGCCCATGCGACCATTGCTTTAGATTTAATTGATGTTTGACCCGGTTTGATTTCGATAGCCATAGTAATTTCCTAATTATCCAATACCTTTAGTCAATCAGTATAGTCAGTTTTAGAATTAAAGATAATTACCGTAAAATAGAAAACATTATTACCTATATGTAATAATGTTGGATGAAATGGTGACTTTAAGGATATTAATATGGCCAATTGGGAAGGAGTAAGTGAATTTGTGGCGGTAGCCCAAGCCGAAAGTTTTACCGCTGCTGCGAAAAGGTTAAGTACTTCTGTTGCACAAGTGAGCCGTCGAGTCTCTGCCTTGGAAGGACGCTTGGCGGTTAAGCTTCTTCATCGGACAACACGACAGGTTACGTTGTCAGAAGCGGGGCAAATTTATTATCAACAATGTCGACATTTAATTGAAGGATTAGAGGTTGCAGAGCTTTCTGTTATGCAAATGCAGAGTTCTCCCAAAGGAGTATTGAAAATCACCGCGCCAGTCACGTACGGCGAAACACGTATTGCTCCACTGATTTATCAGTTTATGACTCTTTACCCGTTGATTGATGTTGACTTAGTTTTGAGCAACCAAAAGTTAGATCTTATTGAACAGGGGATGGATGTCGCGATACGTTTAGGCCGGTTAGAAGACTCTAGTTTGGTGGCAAAACGTCTATCTGAGCGCCAATTATACGTTTGTGCCAGCCCTAAATATTTAGAACACAACGGAGAGCCTCATACGCTTTCAGAGTTAAATCAGCATAGTTGTCTGGTTGGGTCTCTAGAGTATTGGCGTTTTAACGAACAAGGTAGAGAGCGAAGTTTGAGAGTTTCCGGGAGAGTAAGATGTAATAGTGGATTGTCACTTTTAGATGCGGCTAAACGTCATTTTGGTTTGGTTCAGCTCCCTGACTATTATGTAAAAGAGGCACTAGAACAAGGTGAGTTGAAGGAAGTGCTCAGTGACTATCGAAATGATAAGGAAGGTATTTGGGCGGTTTACCCACAAAATAAAAATTTATCGCCCAAAGTTCGACTGTTAATTGATTTTTTAAGTGAACGATTGTCTTAATTCACTCAACAGAAGCATCAACTCTAGGGACTTGCTGAGTGATACAGTGAATATTGCCTCCACCGAGTACGATTTCGCGAGTGTTGACCCCACGAACAGTGTAGCCGGGAAAAGCCTCTGCTAAGATTGATTGTGCGACAGCATCGGTAGGTTGGCCGAACAGAGGAAAAATGACCTGTCCATTACTAATCAGAAAGTTTGCATACGAGGCGGCAAGGCGTTCTCCAGCTTGGCGTTCCATTCCTTCACTTTTATCGATACCTGCCGCTTCATCCGCTGTCATGAATAAAGGCCCTGGCATTGGCAGTTTATGTACCTTAATTGAACGACCCTTAGCATCGGTTTGCGTGGTTAAAATATCGTACGCTTGCTGACTAATTTGATATTGAGGATCCTGTTTGTCTTCACAATATGTGAGCACGACTTCAGCTGGCTTTATCACATGCATAATATTGTCCACATGACCGTTGGTCTCATCGTTATATAATCCGCGTGGCAACCAGATTATTTTTTTTACACCTAATAACATTTTAAGCTGTTGTTCAATTTGCTTTTTTGATAAATCAGGGTTTCGGCTTGGGTGCAATAAACATTCTTCGGTAGTATATAAAGTGCCATCGCCATCGGTATGAATAGAACCACCTTCTAAAACCAATGAGGTTGGGTAAATGTCATCTTGCGTTAAATTTAGCATCTTTTCTGCAACGGCATTGTCTAAGTCCCAAGGGAAATAGAGCCCATCGAGCAAACCACCCCATGCGTTAAACGTCCAATTTATACCTCTACGTTCACCGTTTTGATTCACTACATAGGTTGCGCCGATATCTCGCATCCAACAGTCATTATACGACATTTCTACTACGGTGATTTCAGAAGGTAAGTGTTTGCGAGCATTAGCAAATTGTGAATGAGGGACTAGCATAATGACAGGAGTGTGCTTGGAAATGGCTATAGCGACTTCGACAAATGCATGCTGCGCTGGCTTTCCACCGTGACGCCAGTTATCACTTCTGGTTGGCCAAGCCATCCATATTTCACTTTGTGGTTCGTGTTCGCCTGGCATGCGAAAATTATCACTTGCTGGTTGTGAGGTTAATTTTTTACTCATACCAATGTCCTTTGTCGTTGAGTCTCATTACTATTTCAATTGTCCATCGAGGGTCAGTAGATGTTGATAATGTTCTGGTCGTCTATCTCTGAACGTTCCCCATGCACTGCGTTGGAAAGCAATATCGTCTAGATCGAACTCATGCACTAATACACATTCGGTTGTTCTGTCGGCTTTTACGAGAATTTCACCATTATAGTTGGCAATAAATGAGCTGCCATAGAAGGTTATGGTTAGATCTCTTGATTTGGCTTTTTCCACACCTATGCGGTTAGATGCAATAACGGGTAGTTGATTTGCAGCCGCGTGGCCTTGCATAACACATTGCCAGTGTGGTTGGCTGTCCATCATTGGTTGGCTTGGTTCACTGCCAATAGCGGTTGGAAAAAATAGGAGTTCTGCTCCTTGAAGTGCCATACTACGAGCCGTTTCGGGAAACCATTGATCCCAGCATATGCCAACACCTATTTTGGCGTAGCGAGTGTCCCAAACTTTGAAGCCCGTATCTCCCGGACTAAAATAGTATTTTTCAAGATAACCATCGCTGTCAGGAATGTGTGTTTTTCTGTAGACACCTAGAAAAGAACCGTCGGCGTCAATCATTGCTAATGAATTAAATTTAACGTTGCCTGCTTTTTCGAACCAACTAAACGGTAACACCACTTCTAACTCTTTAGCTAGGGAAGAAAAACGCTGATAAGCTTGGTTTTCATTTAATACTGTTGCCAAGTTATGGTATGACTCATTAATTTCTATACAAAAATAAGGGGTTTCGAATAATTCTTGAATAAGAATGATTTGTGCGCCTTTATTAGCGGCTTCACGTATCAATCTTTCTGCTTTTTCGATGTTTTGCTCTACGTTCCATGAGCATGCCATTTGGGTGGCTGCAACTGTCACTTTTCTCATTGTAGTCCTCGTATCCTTGTTGCCTTTTTATCATTTTCATAGAATCTAGGTTATTATGGAAATGCATTATTTTTATTCTAATATGAAGGATTTCGATAACCTATGGACATGGATATCAGTCAGCTTCGTCTTTTAGTTGTGTTGGAAAAGGAAAGAAATTTATCCCAAGCAGCTAAAAAACTTTTTATCAGTCAATCTGCTGCAAGTCATGTGCTTGCTAAACTGCGTGATCGTTTTGATAATCCACTGTTTATTAAAACCAGAACAGGTATGGAGCCTACCCCTTTAGTTAAAGCGCTTTTGCCAGATATACAAAAAGGATTGAATGCTATTGATATGGCGTTCGATAAAGTAAAACCATTTAATCCTATGGTGGATGCCAAAACATTTTATATTGGCGCGATTGATTACTTTGAATTTTATGCGTTACCTAAGTTGGCCAAAAGATTCGAGTCATCTGCTCCTAATGTGCGGATTGCGATAGATATTTTGACAGAAAATATGCAAATGGAACGTGTAGAGCAAGGCCACATTGATGTTATTCTTGCCGTTGATGAACTTCAGCTTATGCCCCGCTATTACAATCGATACCATTGGTTAACCGATAGTTATGTGGGAATTGTGGCTAACAACGTCAATATAGCGGATAAGTTAACGCTAAAATCCTTTGTAGAGACCCCCCAAATACATCTGCCTTTGATTAATTCTGGTGCCGACCCTATTGATCGGTGGTTACATCAACAGCATCAGTCGCGTCAGATAACCATGATCGTGCAAAGTTTTGCGGTTGGTGGAATGGTGGCAGCACAAACTCGCAGTTTGATGTGTGTGCCTTTGAAGATTGCGCTTGAATTACAACAGATGTTGCCTATTAGAATTGTTGAGTTACCGCGGGACATTCCACCGCTGTCATTGAGTATGTTTACTCATCAGTTATATGACAGCCAAGATAGTATCCAATGGCTGTTAAAAGAGATCATGAGTTGCACCTAGCGCTTTTAATGCATCGTTTCTAAGTAAGCATAGTTTCTAAGTAAACATAGTGTCAAGCAAGCACAGTAGAGCCAGGGCAGCACTAGAAAAGTCGTCTATTCGTTATGCTGACTTTTGAGAAACACGACCAACATGGATCAAGCTGGTGAGTTTGATTAATGGTTTAATGATTAACTGAGCACTTCCTACTATAAATAACCAGGTGCCACTTTCAATTAGTGATTCATTTAAAAAGAAAAAACTGCCAATTAAAAACCAAATAGCAATCAATAAGTCATTTAGTGCGCCTAAAGCCTCATATCGACGTTGAATTACTATGTGTTGGTTACCGATGTCTACATCCAATTCAAACCCTTGAGCCACAATATTCTCCTATTGTTATAATTTTTCAACTAATCAGACAGACTTATCAAGTAACCTACTATTTTGTCAATGAAAATACTCAGGTTTAATGTTGCTTACTGATATGAGTCTGTTGGTATGTTGATTCTATATGTGATTTTGCCAAAGAGTGTCGTTTTATTCTCAATGATTACCAGCAAAGCCTAGGTGGCATCAAAGTCGTGTAATCATGTAGCGATCTTATGATACACGACTTGAAAATGCTTGGGTAAAACTAGAAAATGCGGGGTTATAATATCGTTGGAATTTTCTGAGCTAATGCTTCAGCAAATTTACTATGTTGATCTTGCTGCCAATGGAGACCTTCTTTGGCACATGGTTGAACAAATTCCGCTGCATCGATGAAATGGCATCCTAACTCTTCCGCTCGAAGTTTATAGTAATGAGCAAATTCCTTCGATTTCGCTTCCGCATGGGTGAAGCCTTCTTTGGCCGGGGTGACTTCAAAAACGTGCGCCGGTGAGACAAGTAAAACTTCTGGAGGCTTAGGTATGAAGTCGTGATGAAAGCTTTGAACGACTTGTACCAATCTAGCAGCACCTTTTGATATATCGCTCGCACTAAGATTAAAACGTGATTTTAGATCATTAGTGCCAAGCATGATCACAACTAAATCGGGGTGATGGCTTTGCAAACATGGCAAAAGATAATCGAGCCCTTTTTTACCCGGTTCAAAAGGGTCTTCAAATACGGTGGTTCGACTATTCAGCCCTTCTTCAATTATTCGATATTCAGTGGCTAATTTGTCTTGTAGAAGCATTGTCCATCTTTCTGTGCTGTTGTACCGGCGTGGTAAATCAGGTGAGTAGCCCCAAGTGTTTGAGTCCCCAAAGCATAAAATAGTTTTCATTACATAAGCATCCAGTTGTTTAATGTTAGCGTGATTATACGATAAATAAGCAGAAGTAGAGGGGGATGTCTTAGCTTTTTTCATAACTTATTCTTTTTGTTAAGTCGATCCAATTTACGATCTTGACATCTTACCTAATGGGTTTAGTATTTCTTGGTAAAACGGTTTACTAGAACGATTTACTTTAAATTTGGTACATAATTAGCCTAGAAAACCACTAATGAATAGCTTGCGTTAAGCCATAGAGGTAAGAATGAAGATTACAGATTTACAGGTGTTTGTAACCAATCCGGGTCGCAACTTTGTGACCGTTAAAATTACAACTGAATCTGGTGTTTACGGTGTAGGTGATGCCACAGTAAATGGCAGAGAGCTAGCGGTCGCGACCTATTTAGAAGAACACGTTGCTCCTTGTATTATTGGACGTGACGCACACAATATTGAAGATATTTGGCAGTACTTATATCGTGGTGTTTATTGGCGACGTGGGCCGATTAACATGGCCGCGATTGCAGCAGTTGATATGGCGCTTTGGGATATTAAAGGCAAAGTGGCAGGTATGCCGTTGTATCAGTTATTGGGTGGTAAAAGCCGAAAAGCGGTAACGCTATATGCGCATGCCAATGGTGATAATATTGAAGATACGCTAGACAAGGTAGCTGAATATATTGAACAGGGCTTTAAAGCGGTACGTTTACAAACCGCTATTCCGGGCTTGAGTGAAACGTATGGCATTCTTGGCGATAAAAAAGATTACTTTGAGTTGCAAGGAGAGCGTCCACTTCCTCCTGAACAAGAGTGGTCTACCACTAAATATTTTCAGCTTGTTCCTGAGTTAATGGCCAAAGCACGTGAACGCTTTGGTGATTCGATAGAGCTTTGTCATGATGTACATAGCCGTTTAACGCCAATAGAATCAGCTCGTTTAGGTAAAATACTCGAACCGTATAATCTTTTATTTTTAGAAGACGCAAGTATCGCTGAAAATCAACAGAATTATCAATTAATTCGTCAGCATACAACGACGCCATTAGCCTTAGGGGAAACTTACAATACCATCTGGGATTGTAAAGATTTACTTCAAAATCAACTGATTGATTATATTCGAGCGGCCGCTACTCATGCGGGTGGCATTACTGCTATGCGACGTATTGCTGATTTTGCTTCGATTTATAATGTTCGTACTGCACCTCATGGCGCACCTGATTTATCACCCATCTGTTTTGCTGCACATATGCATCTCAATATCTCAACTCCTAACTTTGGCATCCAAGAGTTTGTCGGCTTTGGTAATGAAAAATCGCAACAGATATTTAAACACGAAATGCGCTTAGAAAATGGCATGATTTATGTCAGTGATAAACCGGGTCTTGGTGTCGAATTTGATGAAACAGAAGCGAAAAAATATCCGTATAAACGTTCCTATCTTCCAGTTAGTCGCTTAGAAGACGGCACGTTGTGGCATTGGTAATCGAGTAGCTTTGAATTAACGAATTTAAAATAGTAGGAGAAAAATACCATGGTAAAAGTTTTAGTTTATGGAACAGGATTCGCTGGTCAAGGTCACGCAGAAGCCTTTCGATACCATAATGCTGAAGTAGTGGGGATCGTTGGCCGAACTGAATCAGTGGTGCATGACGTAGCTAAAGAGTTGAATATTCCTTATGCCGGTACAGATTGGCTTGCGGCGTTGAAAGCGTGTCGTCCTGATATCGTTTCTATTGCTACACCAGGTGGCGCGCATGTGGAAGCGATTACTCAGGCCATTGAATTCGGTTGTCATGTTTTCTGTGATAAACCGTTGTGTGAAAGTGGCGAGAAAGCATTGGAACTGAATCGATTGGCCAAAGAGAAAGGGGTAAAAACTGCTTTTGCTGCTAGTTTCCGATACATGCCAGAAATTATCCATGCCAAACGTTTAGTTGACGCAGGGATGATAGGTGAACCACGAGAAGTTGAGTGCATGTCTCACTTTAATTTAGATCCCAACATTCCATTTGGTTGGTCACATAGTGTCGATGCTGGTGGTGGTCGTCTAAATAATAATTTCACTCATTTATTGTCTATTGTGACGTCTGTTGTGGGTGAAAATATTTTAGCTATTAACGGTGAAGTTAGAAATGATATGCCAAAAGCACCCGTTGTTGATGGAGTACACAATTTTACGCAACGTCGTAACTTCATTCCTAAAGATATTAATGATCCTAACTTGCAGTGGAAACAAGCCGATGTTGAATGGTCTTATACTGTACTGGCCCAGTTAGAAAGTCGAGTTCCAGCAGAGCGTCCTGTTTCCGTATTGTTTAAACATGGCGGTTTAGTGCCAAACTTTAACGATGATCATATCGTTTTTCATGGTTCTAAAGGGTCTATTTATATTAAAGGGCATTATGGAAGTGGTCCGTTATTTTATTTCTCTCAACAAGATGAAGAATCTTGGCGTGAAATAGAGTTACCACAAGATATTAGTGCCAGTTTGCCCGCTATTAAAGACGATACTTTGCGAAGTTGGACGCACTTAGCCGGATTATTAGTTAAAGATGTGCAAGGTGAAAATGTTGAAATTTATCAAACCTTCGAGCAAGGCGCTGAATATCAAGTCTTGATTGATGTTATTCGACAAAATGACCGTTGGATCGACGTCAGCAAATAAAATAGGACAAACTTATGTTTTATGAATATCTAGTTATTGCCGGCTATTTCTCTTTGATTGTTGGAGTTAGTGTCGTATTTAAAAAAATGGCAAACCGTTCCACTAGTGATTATTTTCGTGGCGGCGGTCGTATGTTGTGGTGGATGGTAGGTGCTACCGCGTTTATGACTCAGTTTTCTGCTTGGACTTTTACAGGAGCAGCTGGTAAGGCGTTTAACGATGGCTTTGCTGTTGCGTTAGTTTTTTTAGCCAATACTTTTGCTTATTTTTGTGGTTATGTCTATTTCTCGCATCGTTTTCGTCAGATGCGGGTAGATACCCCAACAGAAGGTGTTCGTCGTCGTTTTGGTTCTGAAAATGAACAGTTTTTCTCTTGGGCACTGATTATTTTTAGCTTTATTGGTGCGGGTGTATGGTTGAATGCATTGGGTGTGTTTGCCAGTGCGGTATTTAACGCCGATATTACGTTAACTATTGTGATCACAGGCTTAGCGGTTATTTTAGTTTCTGTTATTTCTGGCGCGTGGGGTGTGGTTGCCTCCGATTTTGTACAAACGTTAGTGGTAGCAGTTGTGTCTGTTGCCTGTGCGATTGTTGCTTTGGTGATGGTTGGTGGCCCAACTAATTTGGTCACTCAATTCCCAAGCGATTTTATCATGGGACCAGACATGAATTACAGCTTGCTTTTAGTCTGTTCATTTGTGTTCTTCTTGGTGAAACAGCTGCAAAGTATCAATAACTTGCAGGATTCTTATCGCTTTTTGAATGCTCGAGATACCGACCACGCACGTAAAGCTGCTTTGTTTGCCATGGTCTTGATGGGAGTCGGTAGTTTTGTGTGGTTTATTCCACCGTGGGCTTCGGCTATTTTGTACCCAGATGCGGCGTCCGCTTATCCTGAATTAGGTCGTAAAGCCGCTGATGCTGTGTATTTGGTGTTTGCGCGAAATGCTATGCCAGTCGGTACGGTGGGTCTTTTGTTAGCAGGTTTATTTGCTGCAACGATGTCTTCTATGGATTCAGCACTTAATCGTAACTCTGGTATTTTCGTTAAAAGTATTTACCTACCAATCATCAAGAAAGGCTTAGCGACCGATAAAGAAATGCTCAAAGTGGGTAAGTTTGTGAGTTTACTGAGTGGTACATTAGTTATCGTGGTTGCTTTGTTTTTCAATTCATTGAAAGAGCTTAGTTTATTTGAGCTTATGATGTCAGTGTCTACCATGATTCAAGTTCCATTGCTTGTGCCATTGTTTTTTGGATTGTTAGTAAAACGTACTCCTCAATGGGCACCTTGGGCTACCGTTATTGTCGGTGCAGGGGTGACTTGGATGGTAACTAATGTGGTAACGGCGGATATTGTTGCTTCTTGGTTTGGTATCGAGGAGTTGACTCGTCGTGAGTTTAGCGAAACGCGTGTAATGTGGACTATTGCTGCGCATCTATTCTTTACTGCGGGCTTCTTCTGTTCAACCACTTTCTTCTACCGAGAAAGTGCTGATAAACACCGCGTCGAAACGGATAAATTTTTCAAAGATGTTGAAACGCCAATTATTGCCGATGAACAACAAGATACCTATGATTTAGAGCAGCGCGAGAAACTGGGTTCTATGGTGCTATGTATGGGGGCAGGCCTATTCTTAATGGTATTAATTCCAAACCCAATTTGGGGGCGGGTGACGTTTGCACTTTGCGCGGGGACAATAGTGTTTATTGGTTGGTTGCTAAAAAGAAACGCTAAAGTTAGCCAAACAGTAAACGTGCAAAAAGCCATTTAGAGCGCAGCTGATAATTTGTTGATATTGATTCATTCATACTAATGAAAATGAATAAAGTGAAATAGTATCAATGGCGTTAGGAAAAGAAGAGCAAGGATGCTC
>NZ_JAWMPW010000009.1:0-126387 GCF_033101115.1 Vibrio sp. TH_r3
GAGCCAATTGGCTCCATTTTTTGTTAATAATAATCGCTAAAAGCAAACTTAATATTAAACGTTATTCACGTTCCTTAGTATAAGGCACGCCTATTGCTTTTGGTGCGATCGCTTTACCGATAAATCCTGCAAGAAGGAATACCGTTAATACATAAGGAATTGCCTCTATAGCCTGAACCGGGATTTGGAACTCACCAATACTTACGCCTTGCAGACGAATCGCTAACGCATCTAAGAAACCAAATAGCAAACATGCCCCCATAGCGGTAAACGGTTTCCATTTACCAAAGATAAGAGCCGCTAATGCCATATAGCCTTTACCTGCGCTCATATTAGGAATGAACTGCGCGGTTTGACCAACAGAAAGGTACACGCCACCAATACCCACTAACGTTCCGCATATGATCATAGCGCTATAACGCATTTTAACTACCGATATACCAGCTGTATCAACCGCATTGGGTGATTC
The DNA here is from genome assembly GCF_033101115.1 of Vibrio sp. TH_r3. Lineage (NCBI taxonomy): Bacteria > Pseudomonadati > Pseudomonadota > Gammaproteobacteria > Vibrionales > Vibrionaceae > Vibrio > Vibrio sp. TH_r3. The sequence continues at coordinate 470 of NZ_JAWMPW010000009.1, forward strand.
TCCAACGGCACGTAGACGTAAACCAAAACGAGTCTTGAACAATACATACCACGCTATAGGCACAATCAGTACTACTAGATACTCCAATACTGAGTGTCCACTTAATAGTTCAGAATAGAGTGGACCTATTACCGGTGTATCCGCTAGTGCATCAGCACCCGGTAAGTTGATTGGAGCAAATCGAGAATCACCAGAAAGCGCTGGGGTCTGTCCACCTTGATGAAACCAGTGACGCCCAAGGGTAACGGTTAACCCAGCTGCTAGTATGTTGATAGCCATACCACTAACAACTTGATCTCCTCTATGGGTAATAGAAGCAAAACCGTGTAGTAAAGCAAGTAATATAGATACAGTTACACCACCTAGTAGACCAAGCCACGCCGATCCTGTTACGTGAGCGAGTGCAGCGCCAGTAAAAGCTGCGGCAAGAAGCTTACCTTCTAGCGCGATGTTAACGATACCAGAACGCTCACTAAACATACCGGCTAAAGAAGCAAGAATAAGTGGAGTAGCAACCCGTATGGTCGCGTCAAGCATTAATATAATCGTCTCAAACATGATTAAGCCGCTCCGTTTTCTGATTTAACGAACAGTTTTAAATAAGTTCGTTCTAGAGTGGGTCTAAACATGTGTTCTAATGCTCCGGAGAATAAAATAACTAAACCCTGTAACACCACAACAATGTTTCTATCAACACCGTATTCGAAACTTAATTCTGCTCCGCCTTGGTATAGAAAGCCAAAAAGTAAACTTGCCAGCAATACACCTATTGGGTGATTTCTTCCCATTAGCGCAACAGCAATACCGGTAAAACCAAACCCTTCAACAAAGTTGAGTTTTATTTGATGAAGTTCACCCTGAAGTACGTTTAAGCCAAAAAAGCCAGCTAACATACCCGATACAAGCATAGTTATGACCACAATTTTAATGTAGCTAATACCTGCATATCCAGCTGCTGACGCATTAGCACCAACTGAACGGATCTCGTATCCCCAGCGAGAGTGCCAAATAAATAACCATACAAAAACACAGCAGATTAAGGCAAAAATAAAACTCAAGTTGAGTGGGCTAGGGGCCATTTCGATACCAAAAACAGAAAGTAATTGGTGCATTTTCGGTAACCAGCTACTAACCGCAAATACGCGACTTTCCGTCGCCATTGTATTTTCAGGTTTTAAAATATCAACTAATAGATAAGCCATTAAAGACGCGGCAATAAAGTTAAACATAATCGTAGTAATAACGATATGAGACCCTCTTTTTGCCTGTAAATACGCGGGTATAAATGCCCATGCTGCGCCAAATAAACCACCAGCAATAATGGCGAAAGGGAAGACGATGTACCATGGTGCGTATTCACCAAGTGTTAGACAGATTAATCCAACACCCAAACCACCTACGTAAGCTTGACCTTCACCACCGATGTTAAATAATCCAGCATGAAAAGCGACTGACACCGCTAAACCAGTAAAGATAAAACCGGTCGCATAATAGAGGGTGTAACCGAATCCTTCGGCATAACCAAAGGCACCTGTCCACATAACTTTTGCCGCATCAATAGGGCTAATATCGATATAAACAAAGAGTAATGCCGAAACCAAAAACGCAACCACAACATTGATTGCTGGTAGTAAAGCAACGGTTACCCAAGCAGGAATTTTGGCCTGACTCATTATAGGTCTCCTTGGGATTTAACATGATCTGGTACGATATTCGCCATCATTAAACCTAATGTTTTTTCATCGGCTTGTTCAGGTAGTACTTCACCAACAATACTGCCATCAAACAAAACAATAATTCTATCGGCTAAACTCATTATTTCATCGAGCTCTACCGACACTAATAACACGGCCTTTCCAGCGTCGCGGGTAGCGACAATTTGCTGGTGGATATATTCAATGGCACCTATATCAACGCCACGAGTTGGCTGCCCAACAAGTAATACATTGGGATCTTCTTCCATCTCTCGTGCAATAACCAGTTTTTGCTGATTACCACCGGAAAAATTAGCGGTTTTGAGAGAAACATCATTAGGACGAACATCCCATTTATCCATACTGGACTGACAGAGTTCTCGAATTGCTTGTTTATTTTGTAGTAATCCGTTGTTGTATTTAGGCAGGTTGTGATAACCGAGAATATAAGCTTCTTGTGCTTCAAACTTATTGATCAAACCTTGTTTGTGGCGATCTTCTGGTATGTGCCCAACGCCCATCGCTCTGACTTGTTGAGGATCACTAGGTTGTTCAGGGCTGAGAATATGGCCATTAAGTTCGATAGTTCCTGAGGCAGGTTTTATAATTCCTGACAATAAACTCAGAACTTCAGATTGACCATTGCCCGAGACCCCTGCGATACCCACAATTTCACCTTCACGAACTGAAAAACTGATATCTTTGATTCGTTGAACATTACTGCTATCGAAATAACTTAAATTTTTAACATCAATCAGGGCTTTTTTCGGTTTTGCTGCTTCTTTTTCAACTTTAAGGAGGACTTTTCTTCCTACCATAAGTTCGGCTAATTGATCTTGATTGGTCTGCGCGGTCACAACATGATCAACCATTGTGCCTTGACGCATAACGGAAATATTATCCGTAATTGCCAGAACTTCACGCAGTTTATGCGTGATAATCATAACGGTTGTGCCTTGAGCTCGAAGCTTATCAAGAATAGAGAAAAGGTGGTCAGCTTCTTGTGGTGTTAAAACACCGGTAGGCTCATCAAGAATGAGTATTTTGGCGTCTCTATACAACGCTTTTAGAATTTCAACCCGTTGTTGCAATCCTACTGGTAATTCTCCAACAATTGCATCAAGGGGAACCTCTAAGCCATAGTCTTTTTCAATTTGGACAAGTTTTTTTCTAGCAGAGCTCAAACTTTCCTGCAGCTTCCAGCCACTTTCGGCCCCGAGCACTATATTCTCTAGTACTGTAAAAGTTTCAACGAGCATGAAATGCTGATGAACCATGCCAATACCAGCAGCAATTGCTTCTTGAGAATTAGCGGGTTTATAAGGCTGACCATTTACGAGCATTGAACCAGTATCGGCGAGATAAAAACCGTATATTATGCTCATTAGAGTCGATTTTCCTGCACCATTTTCACCAATAATTCCGTGAATAGTGCCTGCGGGAATTTTTAGATCAATATCTTTGTTAGCATGAACGGCGCCAAAGCGCTTATTGATCTCTTTTAGTTCAATGGCAAAATTTTGAGCTTGAGTCACGTGGAATTCCTAAACTACAAAATAATTATAAGTACGCCGTTGCCTAAAGTTAACACTTTTCAAAAGCAACGGCGTAGAGATTACTCAACTACTGATAATACTAGAGTTAGTAGTTGCAAGTATTGTCTGACATATAATCATGAACACTGATTTTTCCAGAGATAATATCGGCTTCAAGAGCTGAAGCGTATGCTTTCATGTCTTCTGTGATCAGGCTTTCGTTGTTTGCATCTAATGCCCAAGCAACACCGCCTTCTTTAAGACCAAGAACTTTTATGCCTGGCTCCCAATTACCTTCCATGCTGTCAATCCAAGTCTCTTTTGCTGCAACACCAACACGTTTAACCATTGATGTTAGCATTGTACCTGGTTGAAGGTGGTTTTGGTTTGAATCCACCCCTATAGCCAGTTTACCCGCATCTTTAGCTGCTTGATACACACCAAGGCCGGTACCACCTGCAGCTGCATAAATTACATCTGCATTTTTAGAAAATTGAGATTTAGCAAGTTCAGAGCCTTTTGCTGGGTCAGCAAACGCGGCAGGTGTTGAACCCGTCATATTTTGCAGAACAACAGCATCAGCGTTTGCATATTTCGCACCTTGCTCATAACCACAAGCAAATTTACGAATCAGTGGAATATCCATACCACCGATAAAGCCAACGGTACCTGTTTTAGAAGCTTTAGCGGCTAAAGCACCAACGAGGAAAGATCCTTCTTGCTCTTTAAATACAATTGACTGTACGTTCGGCTTATCCACAACCATATCGATGATAGTAAATTGGATGTCTGGGAATTCTGTAGCAACTTTTTCTACTGCTGAAGCCATATTGAAGCCAACGGCTACTATAGGGCTAAAGCCACGGCTTGCTAGACGACGAAGTCCTTGTTCACGTTGGGCTTCATTTTGTGGTTCAAATTCGCGGACTTTAATGCCTTTTTCAGCTTCAAGTACTTTTACACCGTTTTGAAATACTGCTTCGTTAAAAGATTTGTCAAATTTGCCTGCTGTATCATAAATAACGGCTGGTGTTGGTGCTGCAAATACGCTAAATGAAGAAACGGCTAGCGCAAGTGCAGTTAGCTTTAGAGTAGTTTTTTTCACTGTATAATCCCTATGTTGAAATCCAAAATTGATAACTAATAAATGAGTTTTATTTGTATTTATATGCAACTGTGTTATCTGTTTTTGCGAAATTTACACATAAACAGTTATCACTCCCCAGTTTATCGTTTGCGTGCTAAAAAAAAAAGCGTTTTGCTCACACCTAAATCAGCTAACACGACATTTAAGCATTTGACAATGTGATCAGTGTCACGTTTTTTCTCTGATTTACCCCGCAGTAAGCCTGATTTTATACAAATTAATAAAAATGCAATGTTCTTTGTTGAACTATATATAGTTAAGTTAATGTAAATTGATCCAATTAATACAAATATAGCTAATAAGTGCGCAATGAACTTTTTTTTAGATGAATGATTTATAATAAATGTGATTTACCTATTAATTAAAGTGTCAGTTGGGAGGTGTCGGTATGTTTGATAAATTTAATAAGTTAATTAAGCGCTACGATGACTGGTGTAAGAGAATGGGATTGTTACCTGAGCAAAAAAGTTGTTGTGTGCCGATAATAAAACAAGATGTTTTTGATAATAAAGAGACAAAAGATGAATGAGAGTTCTTTTCGGTTATTTGATACCCATTGTCATTTAGACCGAGCTGATTTTTGTAGCGATGATGCTTTTGCGCAACAATTGCAAATGGCGCAGTCAGTGGGTGTAGATAAGTTTCTCATACCAGGTTGCGGTGCGTTTAACTGGGATAAAATAGAACAACTCTGCTCAACGTACCCAGATCTTTATTTCTCACTAGGTTTACATCCTTATTATATCGACCAGCATCTTGACCAACATTTAATTTTACTTGATGCCAAGTTATCGAAAAAACATGAGAAATGTGTTGCTATTGGAGAGTGCGGTCTAGACTTTTATCAAACGCGCAATGATGAGCAGCTTCAAAAACATTATGTTGTAGAACAAATTCGATTAGCTAATAAATATCAACTGCCGCTTATTTTGCACTCCAGAAAATCCCACCAAGATATGATTAAGCTTCTTAAGCAACATCCGCTTGAAGGCAAAGGAATAATACATGCATTTACTGGTAGTTATCAGCAAGCTCTCGACTATATTAATTTGGGGTTTTATATCGGTGTCGGCGGATCTATTACCTACAGTCGAGCGAAGAAAACCCGAAAAACGATATCTTTATTACCTCTAGAATCATTGGTTCTTGAGACTGATTCACCCGATATGCCGCTTAATGGCTATCAAGGGGAAAAAAATCACCCTAAAAATCTGCCAATTACGCTAAATGAGCTGATCTTGTTGCGAAGTGAGTCAGAGCAAACGGTTGCAAAGCAAGTTTATGACAATAGTCTACTTGCCTATAATATTAATTATTAATTGCAAGTAAATATAATAAATAATGAACTAATACTGATGTAAGTGTGAAATGAATCTCATTTTTGTATTTTGTTACATTTTTTTTAATTGATAAGTGTGATCTACGCACTGAATTATTTTCTGATGTCTGTTTATAATCGCCTCGCTTTTAAGCTCCATTTTGTCACACGCCACTTAACTAAAATAAGGAAGCCATAAACCATGAGCCTGTTTATGAGCCTAATCGGCATGGTTGTACTCATTGCAATAGCTGTACTTCTATCCGACAACCGCAAAGCAATTAATTTACGAACCGTGGGTGGTGCATTTGCCATCCAATTTATCCTTGGTGCATTTGTACTTTATGTGCCTTGGGGTAAAGATTTATTAGGAGGTTTCTCTAGCGGAGTTGCCAGTGTTATCGACTTTGGTAAAAGCGGAACCAGTTTTCTATTTGGTAACCTAGTGAGCTTTTCTGTCGATGGACTTGGTTTTATCTTTGCCTTTCAAGTTTTGCCGACTTTGATATTTTTCTCATCATTGATCTCAGTACTTTACTACATTGGTGCGATGCAATGGGTGATTCGAATTCTAGGCGGAGCATTGGAAAAAGCGCTTGGTACTTCACAAGCAGAATCGATGTCTGCAGCGGCTAATATATTTGTTGGTCAAACAGAAGCACCGTTAGTCGTTCGTCCATTTGTACCTAAAATGACCCAATCTGAACTATTTGCGGTAATGTGTGGTGGTTTGGCATCGGTTGCTGGTGGTGTATTAGCTGGCTACGCATCTATGGGGGTACCACTCGAATATCTGGTGGCGGCTTCGTTTATGGCGGCTCCAGGCGGTCTACTATTCGCTAAGATTATTAAGCCAGAAACAGAAGAGTTTGATAACGACATTGAGGCTGATTTAGAGGGCGGCAACGATAAACCCGCTAACGTTATTGATGCAGCAGCAGGTGGCGCTTCATCTGGTTTACAACTCGCACTAAATGTTGGCGCGATGCTTATTGCTTTTATCGGATTGATTGCATTGATCAACGGTATGTTGGGTGGCATTGGCAACTGGTTCGGATATGAATCATTAAGTTTAGAGCTTATTTTAGGATGGGTTTTCTCTCCTCTTGCTTTCCTTATTGGTGTTCCTTGGGAGGAAGCAACATTGGCTGGATCTTTCATTGGTCAAAAGACCATCGTGAATGAATTTGTTGCTTACTTGAATTTTGTTCCTTACGTTGGCGAAAACGCACAAGTAGTTGCAGCAACAGGTCAAGTTATGTCAGAGAAAACAACAGCAATTATCTCTTTTGCTTTGTGTGGATTTGCAAACTTATCCTCGATAGCTATTTTGCTTGGTGGTTTGGGTGGTATTGCACCTGGTCGACGCCATGATATCGCACGTATGGGTGTAAAAGCGGTTTGTGCTGGTACATTATCTAACTTGATGGCAGCGACGATCGCAGGTTTTTGCATATCATTGGCGGCAATGTAATTTAGTCACAACAATATAACTTTAAGCCTTATATAAACACGGCCGCAGTAAATTGCGACCGTGTTTTGTTTTTAAGCTCTAAATTGGAGTGGATGCCGCTAATTTAACGGTGATTGTTAGATTATTTGTTTTTTTTTGAGATGGGAAACGTTTGCTTTAAATGTTGCATCTATCACATTTAAATGAAACGTCTATAATGTATACATCTTAAATGTTAAGAAAAAATCATCTCAATTACCTATATCGCTTAACTGCCTAGCATTATTACTTGAGTGATTGATTAAAGGTTTTGGTGCATTTTTACAATGTCAAACATGGTGTATGGCATTTAATAAATTAGATAAATACCGCAATCATAGATTGTTGTACCACGAATGATATTGGTACTGGCGGTGACAGGGATGGCAATTAATAGTCTGATTGAATATGAGCTATTAAGTCTTCAAGGAACCAAGTCCGTTCATTTCGTAACTAAAAAGTAAATACTAACCTAGTATGTTTAACTAGGTCAGCACAGAATACTTTTTGACTAACAAATTGAATTTTTTGATCGGAGATAGAAATGAGCGATTTAAAAGTAGCAGCTCTACGTGCACTTAAACTTATGGATTTAACCACGCTAAATGATGATGACACTAATGAAAAGGTTGTCGCGCTTTGTCGTGATGCGAAAACATCCGTTGGCAATACCGCAGCAATTTGTATTTACCCGCGTTTTATTCCCATTGCTAAAAAAGCACTTCGCGAGCAGGGTACAGAAGATATTCGTATTGCAACGGTGACTAACTTCCCACATGGGAATGATGATATTGATATTGCCGTTGCCGAAACAAAAGCAGCGATAGCGTATGGTGCCGATGAAGTTGATGTTGTATTCCCTTATCGCACATTGATTGCCGGCGATGAAACAACAGGTTTTGAGTTAGTTAAACGTTGTAAAGAAGCATGTGGTGACGTCTTATTAAAAGTCATTATTGAAACTGGCGAATTAAAAGAAGAAGCCCTTATTAGAAAAGCCTCTGAATTGTCGATAAAAGCAGGTGCTAACTTCATTAAAACCTCCACGGGTAAAGTACCAGTAAATGCTACACCTGAGGCCGCTAAAATTATGTTGCAAGTTATCCGAGATATGGGTGTTGCTGAAACCGTAGGCTTTAAACCAGCAGGTGGCGTGCGTACTGCTGAAGATGCCGCTGAATTTTTAGCTATGGCAGATGAAATTTTAGGGCCTGATTGGGCTGACAATATGCATTATCGTTTTGGTGCATCGAGTCTACTGACCAGCCTACTTAATACACTAGAAGTAACGAAAGACGTTGCGGATCCAAACGCTTACTAATCAAAAGGTGGCCTCTTCATAATCTAGCATCTTTAAATGGTCGCTATGTTAGAAGAGGCGGTTACTTTATTCTTTTAAAAGTAGGACAATTCTAATGTATTTACCTCAAGAAATTATCCGTAGAAAACGCGACGGTGAAACGTTAACTGAGCAAGAAATTCAATTTTTCATTCAAGGTGTTGCGGACAATAGTGTTTCTGAAGGTCAAATAGCAGCGTTTGCTATGGCTATCTTTTTTAACGAAATGACCATGCCCGAACGCATTGCCCTCACTTGTGCCATGCGAGATTCTGGTATGGTTATCGATTGGGCTCATATGAATTTCGATGGGCCTATCGTAGACAAACACTCCACAGGAGGTGTTGGTGATGTTACGTCATTAATGCTTGGCCCTATGATAGCGGCATGTGGTGGTTATGTACCAATGATTTCTGGTCGTGGCTTAGGGCATACTGGCGGAACTCTAGATAAGCTCGAATCGATACCGGGATACAATATAACGCCGACCAATGAATTATTTGGTGAAGTTACTAAACAAGCCGGTGTGGCAATTATTGGACAGACAGGCGATCTTGCTCCAGCAGATAAACGGGTTTACGCCACTCGAGATATCACTGCAACAGTCGACAATATTTCCTTGATTACGGCTTCTATTCTATCAAAAAAATTAGCTGCGGGTCTTGGGTCTCTTGTCATGGATGTAAAAGTTGGTTCCGGTGCATTTATGCCTACCTACCAAGAATCGGAACAGTTAGCAAAATCTATTGTCGCAGTAGCTAATGGCGCAGGTACCAAAACCACCGCTATACTGACTGATATGAATCAAGTGTTAGCTTCGTCGGCAGGTAATGCTTTAGAAGTTCGAGAAGCGGTGCGGTTTTTAACAGGTGAATACCGTAATCCTCGTTTGTATGAAGTCACGATGGCATCTTGTGCTGAAATGTTGGTGTTAGCTAATTTAGCTAAAGATTCAGATGATGCTCGTCAAAAACTGCAAACCGTATTAGATAGTGGTAGCGCTGCGGAGCGATTTGGGAAAATGGTTGCAGGTCTAGGTGGTCCGAAGGATTTTGTCCAGAATTACGATAACTATCTTGATAAAGCTGAAGTTATTAGACCTGTTTATGCTGAAACACATGGCATTGTTAGTGCTATGGATACTCGTGCAATTGGCATGGCCGTTGTTGGTATGGGTGGGGGACGTAAAGTCGCTTCGGACATGATTGATTACGCTGTTGGTTTTGACCATTTTATTCGTTTGGGTGAAACGGCAAACGAAGATAAACCGTTGGCAACCATACACGCCAGAACAGAACAACAATGGCAAGAAGCCGCAAACGCACTACTCAATGCAATTACAGTGGGTAGTGAACCTTATATTTCAACTCCAGAAGTCTACCGCCAAATTAGAGCGGTAGATGTACAAACAGCTTCTGACGGAGAGTAAAAATGAAAAGAGCAATTATTTTAGTATTAGATTCATTTGGTGTTGGTGCAACACAAGATGCTGATAAATTTGGTGATGTAGGCTCAAATACTTTAGGTCATATTGCTGAACATTGTGCAAAAGGCTTAGCCGATAACGACACAAGAAAAGGACCATTAACCTTACCTAACCTTTCTAAATTGGGATTAGGGTTGGCTGGGCAAGAATCTTCAGGGACTTTTCCTCAAGGACTGGATAAAAACGCTGAAATCATTGGTGCTTACGGTCACGCTGCAGAATTATCATCAGGTAAAGATACGCCATCTGGTCACTGGGAAATTGCTGGTGTGCCAGTGTTATTTGATTGGGGGTATTTTTCTGATAAAACCAACAGTTTTCCAGATGAATTATTAGATAAAATTGTTAAACGAGCCAAACTTCCTGGTTATTTAGGTAACTGTCACTCATCGGGAACCGTTGTGTTAGATGAGCTTGGTGAAGAACACATGAGAACTGGTAAGCCAATTTTTTACACCTCGGCTGATTCAGTATTCCAAATAGCCTGTCATGAAGAGACTTATGGATTAGATAATTTACTTGAATTATGTCAAATAGTTCGAGAAGAGCTTGAAGACTATAATATTGGTCGAGTGATTGCTCGTCCATTTATTGGCGCAAAGGCTGGTGAATTTGCTCGTACAGGTAATAGAAAAGATTTGTCAGTTGAGCCTCCTGCGGCCACTATTTTACAGAAATTAGTTGAAGAGAAAAATGGTGAAGTGGTTTCTATTGGTAAAATTGCAGATATTTACGCCAATTGCGGTATTACTAAAAAAATCAAGAAAACAGGATTGGAAGATCTGTTTGATGCTTCTTTAGAGCAAGTGAAAGAAGCGGGTGATAATACTATTGTATTTACTAATTTTGTTGATTTTGATTCGTCTTATGGCCATCGTCGTGATGTGGCTGGGTATGCTGCAGCATTAGAGTATTTCGATAAACGTCTTCCTGAAATGTTGGACATTCTTCAAGAAGACGATGTATTGATTCTTACCGCTGATCATGGTTGCGATCCCACATGGCCAGGAAGCGATCACACAAGAGAGCATATCCCTGTATTAGTTTATGGAAAAAATATACCGGCAGGTTCACTTGGTCGCAGAGATACTTTTGCCGATATAGGACAAAGTTTAGCTAAATATTTTGCGACATCTGATATGGATTACGGCAAAAGCTTTTTGTAATTTTTCTCGTGTAAACTATTTTTAATAGAATTGAGTAGGGCGCGTTTACGTGCCCTACAAATGAGACTGTCCCGGTATTCTCGGGCGTAGTAATGATTTAAAAACAACCAAGGAATAAATTAATGGCAACTCCACATATTAACGCTGAAATGGGTGCTTTTGCAGATGTCGTTTTAATGCCGGGCGACCCATTGCGCGCTAAGTACATTGCTGACACGTTTTTACAAGACGTAGTACAAGTATGCGATGTACGTAACATGTTTGGTTATACTGGTACCTATAAAGGTCGTCAAGTATCAGTGATGGGTCATGGTATGGGAATTCCATCATGCTCGATTTATGTTACTGAGCTTATCAAAGATTTTGGCGTTAAAAAGATTATTCGTGTTGGTAGCTGTGGTGCTGTAAGTGATGACATTAAAGTTAGAGATGTTGTTATCGGTATGGGCGCGTGTACGGATTCTAAAGTTAATCGTATTCGCTTTAAAGGTCATGATTTTGCTGCTATTGCAGATTACAAAATGGTAAAAGCAGCAGAAGAAGCGGCTAAAGCTCGTGGTATTGACGTAAAAGTAGGCAACTTATTTTCTGCTGAACTTTTCTATACTCCTGATCCAAGTATGTTTGATGTAATGGACAAATACGGTATTGTTGGTGTAGAAATGGAAGCGGCTGGTATTTATGGCGTTGCTGCTGAATACGGAGCCAAAGCACTGGCTATTTGTACTGTTTCAGACCATATTAAAACAGGTGAGCAAACTACATCGGAAGAGCGAGCTACCACCTTTAACGATATGATGGAAATCGCGTTAGATTCAGTGTTACTTGGTGATGAAGATTAGTCGTCGCTCTGTCCGCGTATAAATAAAAAAGCTCTGGTCATTAATCAGAGCTTTTATTTAGGTAAATAGTTTCGCAAATAAACATATAGCCAAGTAAGTAATGGTTAGTTAACTATTTTATATCTTGAATGAGCAGGTTCTGATGCTTGTCTTTAGGCTTTCTACTCAGTATCAAAGTAATCAACATCCCACTTAAAAAACTCATTACTATCATAATGTACATATAACGATCACTATTGCGATAATGATGATCGGATACCGCGGTTACCATGCCCTTTTCAAACGTAATACGTATATAGCCAATGAGGCTTTTTTCGGAAAAAATAGGTTCAACAAGTTGTAAGCGACCAATACTGGCTGTTTCTAAAGGCGTATCTAAGCCTAAAATCTCACGGGTTGATTTTGCATCTTGGCTAGCTGCGAGTTTTATCCCTTCGGAATCATAAATCGTTGCATCGAACACTAAACGTTCCTCAGCTAATTGATTACTTAATTGCAATAAGGCTTCTTGATCATTATTGGTAATCATCTCGCTAGCAGAAAGAGAAGCTTGAGAAATAAGAACTTTCGTCAATGTTTCTAGTTGATGAGATTGAATCTGTTCATTTCCTTTACTAATAACGATGCTATTTTTAGCGGTGTAACCAAACATCAATACTAAAAGGATGATGGCAATACTCTTCAAAAATAGACGTATTGAGAAAAGCGATCGTTTCATATTCAACCATTATTGATTATTTTTTTGGGTAATCACATATTGGGGCTTGCCTTTTGAAATTGCAATAGGGTAACGTCTAATAGAATTTAAATGAATGGGCATGGAAGCAGTGAAAACTTTACCAATAAAAAAACACGCGACACTTCTTAAACGTCTACCTGAAACTCGTTTTTCGAGCCAGTTGGATAAATCAAAAGCTAATTGGATTATTTTTTCCGATTATCTTTCGCCAAAATTGTTTAATGATATTGATTTTTATACCGACACATTCAATGCCGTTTTAGATACCTGGAAAGTAGGACAGTATGAAGTCGCACTGATGGATGGCAATTTGACGGCTAAGCATGAAAATATACTGCAATCTCTTCATGTTGAATACGCTTGTTTAACTGATGTACCGGATTTATCTCAACCAGGCTTAATTGTTTTTGATATGGATTCAACGGCTATTCAAATAGAGTGTATAGATGAAATTGCTTACTTAGCTGGCGTAGGAGAACAAGTATCAGAAGTGACAGAAAGAGCCATGCAAGGTGAACTTGACTTTGAGCAGAGTTTAAGACAAAGAGTCGCCGCGTTGGAAGGTGCAGATGAATCGATACTTGAACAGGTTCGGTCAACATTACCATTTATGCCAGAAGTTAGAGAGTTAGTCAGTAGCTTGCAACAGTTTGGTTGGAAAACGGCGATTGCATCGGGCGGTTTTACTTATTTTTCAGATTATTTAAAAGATGAATTATCGCTAGATTATGCCCAATCCAACATGTTAGAAATTGTAGATGGAAAATTGACAGGAAAGGTAATTGGAGAGGTTGTTTCAGCACAAACCAAAGCCGAAATTTTAGAGCAGCTGGCACTTGACCATGATATTGAACTATCGAATACCGTTGCAGTTGGCGATGGTGCCAATGATTTAGTGATGATGGGAGTAGCAGGATTAGGTGTTGCTTATCATGCCAAGCCTAAAGTGACAAAATTAGCACAAACAGCCGTTAGTTATTCAGGCCTTGGTGGGGTGCTTTGTATTTTATCGGGGCAATTAGCTAAGAGCAAAAAAATAACCCTATAATAAATAACGCGTTTTAATTTGAATTCTAAGCCAGAAAAACTCTCACCTCGATACTTCTCTAAAGAGGTGAGAGCTATTATGTTAGCTCCAAGCGTATTAGTATTTCTTCAGTTATGTCAATAAGTTCACCAAATCCAATAATTGAATTAAATTCCTTTTCTAACGCTCTAGCATGATGCGTTGTAGAGGAGGCGAGTTCGATTAGTTCTTTCATTAAAATTTGCGTTGATTTATTACCTGCCGGCATACCGGTCATTCTCAATGCAAAGAATTCGCCTAATTGTTTGGACTTTTTGATAAACCTAATTCTTTCCTGCAACGTTTGAAATTCATCATACAACTTGGTATGAATTGCTTCTATTTCGTTGTCTTTTTTGAGTACTGCTATGTAAATATCATGGTAAGTTGGTTTCGCCTCAGGTACTGGACGAAGTGGGTCTTTTAATAGTCTTGCTGTACGATGCTTTAAAATGCACTCCAAAGAAAAAGCATTTCGATTTTCTGGTTTCTGTAGCAATTTCACATAAGAAGGCAGTGGAAAATTTACCCCTATAGCAACTGGTTGAAGTACACTTTTTATCTTTGACATATAGACTGGGGTACTTGCTAACCTTGATAGTAGAACGTCATACATAGCGTTCAATAAATCATTGCTAGGCAGCCCTTCATTGGTCGGTGGCAGTTTATGCTTATTATGATTAATCAGTTTTTTCAAAAAATTGATGGTACGCATTGTTTGCGATGTTTCTTCTAAAGAAAGGTGCAATATCAAGGTTTTGGGGTCAAAACGCACAACTTTATAAACAACGTTAGTTAGAAGAGCTGATTCATCATACCGCTGTAGTTCAGTTAAACTGACATTTATTCGGTCGTTTACTTTTGCCTCTAGAGGTTGAGATAGAGCAATCAGTAAACCATGTGCCGAAAAATTGATGGTTTCACCTGAAATTTGTTCTTGATTGCTCTGGCCTAATTTAACCGGTGATTTGAATTGGTAACGTTGAGCTTTTCGCCGTGAAATTGTATCGTAATAAAGCCCACGAGGTTGGCCAACTATTTTTCTTGGATGCCTAAATTTATTCAACACACTTGAGTTGATATTTGGTTTTTCAGTCAAAAGGTAATCTCTGATTGAACTGGTGTCCGAGATTTCTTGTAATAGACCAAAATGAGTTAATGGCTGTTCATCGTCTGCCGAAGCTATTGTTGAAAATTGAGTCAGCTCCTCTTCGTTCAGCTCAAACATGTGAATACGGAATACTTTCCAACTTTTACGTCTGGCTCCACTATGCCAGAAAAGATGTCTTTCCGTGCCAGTTGCTTCTGGTAACATGAGTGAGAAATATAAATTTTTACCCTGATGGTCATGTATAAAAGAATATACGACATTACTAGAATGTCTCACTCCTGATTTAGTTAATTCTGCCATTCTGGATGGGTTGAAAAGAGAACCAAAAGAAGCTTGCCCACGTTCATCATGCCAGTAATCCCAAATTTCTTTGTTGAAATCGTTTAACAATGCAAACTTTAGTTCGTTGCCAGAGAAAAACAGTGGCAAGTTGAGTGTGTATTTGATGTACGTGTATTCGTAACAGTGAGTTCTGGCCCTTAGTATTTTATCCTGATTGTCGTGATTGGCTTTTTTTGAATAGCTATCGAGCATGATTTCTATCGCTCTCGCGATGATAGTTGTATCCGAGATTCTAATGGCTCTTAGCCAGCGGATACTTTCATTTTCATGACACTCATCAATGCCAATTATTCTGTATTTTATTGGTGTGTTGAGTTCGTTTAAATGACTTTGTTTTAGTATCTGAACAAAATTTGCGTCGATTATCTCGCCAAGATTGTATTCGAATGCACTCGGTACTTTGAGTTTTACGCCTGAGTTAGATAAATCGACACTAGTAGCACAAATTTCTTGGCCACTTTGCAGACAAATATCAACCTGAGTGGCCATTCTTAAACGTTGCTCTTGTCGATTAAGAGTTAGGCCAAGCTTTATTGCTTCTACATTAAACGGGCTTTCTTGATCTTCAATAGAAGGACCAGGTGGTGTTTTGGCATTTTGATGCATGACACGAAAATTATTTCTCGTGTTGACCATCGCTTCATAAACGCCTTCAGTATAACTGCCAAATCGTTTGATTTTTTTATGGTAGGAATTAATGGCAACATCGTCTAACCAGTGTGTTCTGCCATCCAGTTTATATTCTCGACACTCACCCTGAACTCGCCCTCTCAAATCAATTGATTTTGTACAAGGGGTCATTAATCTGTTTAATTCCATTTTTGCAATTACTTTTGCTGAGGCCGGCTCGCCTTCTGTTAGCTGAGCTAACACATTTTCGAAGTCGGGGGCTCCATAAACTGGAATTAATCGTTCTACTAAAGAGAGTATTTCAGATTGTTGCATCTTTTCTGTTAGAGTGTCCTGAATCAGTTGGTATAGCTATATATCGACAATTTATTGGTTAACTTTAAAACATATAAATAATGTATTTTAAAGTTATAACCATTTATTTGAAAAATATAAACATGTAAATTTAGGCTAACTGTTACTGACTCCTTGTCAAATGATTAGGGCGATAGAGTAGCCATAACTTATTGAGGAATTATGGCAAAAGTAAAACGAGCCTACGTATGTAACGATTGTGGAGCGGATTTCCCTCGATGGCAAGGGCAATGTAATGCCTGTGGGTCTTGGAATACAATTACGGAGGTGCGTATGGCGGCATCTCCTCAAGTTGCAAGAAACGAGCGATTAGCTGGATATGCAGGCGCAGCCGAGTCAACGGTACAAGTCCTTTCTGAAATTGATTTGCAAGAAGTACCTCGTTTTTCGAGTAGCTTCAAAGAGTTTGATAGGGTGCTTGGTGGTGGCATAGTACCAGGTGCGGCTATCTTAATTGGTGGATCTCCTGGTGCAGGTAAATCTACATTGCTTTTACAAACAATGTGTCTACTTTCTTCTCAGATGCCCACGCTGTATGTAACCGGCGAGGAGTCACTACAACAGGTTGCGATGCGTGCTTCTCGTTTGGGTTTACCGAAAGAGCATCTTAAGATGCTATCTGAAACTAATGTTGATAAAATATGTCAAATTGCAGAGCAAGAACAACCTCGTATTATGGTTATCGACTCAATTCAGGTTATGCATGTTTCTGATGTTCAGTCGTCTCCAGGTAGCGTTGCTCAAGTAAGAGAGTCTGCAACAACTCTAACTCGGTACGCTAAACAAAATAATGTAGCGGTTTTTATTGTTGGTCATGTTACTAAAGATGGGTCGCTTGCTGGACCTAAAGTGCTTGAGCACATTATAGACTGTTCAGTTTTATTTGATGGTAACTCTGATAGCCGATTTAGAACATTACGCAGTAACAAAAACCGTTTTGGTGCAATTAACGAGTTGGGCGTATTCGCGATGACTGAACAAGGGCTTAAAGAAGTCAGTAATCCTTCAGCTATCTTTCTTTCTCGCGGAGAAGAAGAGACCTCAGGCAGTTCAGTGATGGTGATATGGGAAGGTACTCGTCCTTTATTAGTTGAGATTCAGGCCTTAGTTGACTATTCCCAACAAGCAAACCCTCGACGAGTGGCCGTAGGTTTAGACCAAAACCGTTTGTCGCTATTGCTTGCTGTTCTGCATAAGCATGGTGGATTACAAATGGCAGACCAAGATGTTTTTGTTAATGTGGTCGCTGGCGTTAAAGTAACCGAAACCAGTGCCGATTTAGCGTTAATTATGTCGTTATTATCCAGCTTTAAAGATAGGCCGCTAGCCAAAGATGTCGTTGTGTTTGGTGAAGTAGGGTTAGCTGGTGAAATAAGGCCTGTACCTAATGGCCAAGAACGATTAATGGAAGCGTTAAAACATGGGTTTAAGACGGCTATTGTACCGGCGGCAAATATGCCAAAAGGTGGTATTCAAGGAATGAAAATCCATGGAGTAAAAAAATTGTCAGAAGCTATCGAAGCATTTGACGAAGTTTAATTGTAAAAAGTAATGTACGCATTAATAAAAGAGCCATCAATTTTTTGTTTAACCGTAAATAAATTCTAACCACAATTAGATGTACGTGGTAAGATGAGCCACTTTTTATAGAATCAACGCACGTTAGGGTATCAGTCTTGAGGGATTGTGGTATACTCTGCGCGCATTTTTATACCTTATTAACAGAGTAAGACAATGACTGATTTATCAAAATACAGAAATATTGGTATTTTCGCGCACGTTGATGCGGGTAAAACTACTACAACAGAGCGTATCCTTAAACTAACTGGTCAAATCCACAAGACTGGTGAAGTTCATGATGGCGAATCTACAACTGACTTCATGGAACAGGAAGCTGAGCGTGGTATTACCATTCAGTCAGCGGCAGTAAGCTGTTTCTGGAACGACCATCGCTTGAACGTTATCGATACTCCTGGACACGTTGACTTCACAGTAGAAGTATATCGTTCACTTAAAGTACTCGATGGTGGTATCGGTGTATTCTGTGGTTCTGGTGGTGTTGAACCTCAATCTGAAACTAACTGGCGTTATGCGAACGAATCTGAAGTATCGCGTTTGATCTTCGTTAACAAATTGGACCGTATGGGTGCTGATTTTTATAACGTAGTTGATCAAGTTAAAAACGTTCTAGGTGCGACACCGCTTGTAATGGTTCTACCAATCGGCCGCGAAGATGACTTCGTTGGTGTTGTAGATCTACTAACTCGTAAAGCATACGTTTGGGATGACACTGGCCTTCCTGAAAACTACGAAATTCAAGACATCCCAGCTGACATGGTTGACGATGTTGATCAATATCGTGAAGAGCTAATCGAAACTGCAGTAGAGCAAGACGATGATCTAATGGAAGCTTACATGGAAGGTGAAGAGCCTTCTATTGAAGATATCAAGCGTTGTATCCGTAAAGGTACTCGTGATCTTGCATTCTTCCCTACTTTCTGTGGTTCTGCCTTTAAAAATAAAGGTGTTCAAATCGTTCTTGACGCAGTTGTTGATTACCTACCTTCTCCAACAGAAGTTGAACCTCAACCTCTAATGAACGAAGAAGGCGAAGAAACAGGCGATCACGCTATTGTTTCTGCTGACGAAACATTTAAAGCTCTTGCATTTAAAATCATGGATGACCGCTTTGGTGCACTAACGTTTGTTCGTATTTACTCTGGTAAATTGAACAAAGGTGACACGATTCTTAACTCGTTCACTGGTAAAACAGAACGTGTTGGTCGTATGGTTGAGATGCAAGCTGACGATCGTAACGAACTTACTAGCGCACAAGCGGGTGACATCATCGCGATTGTTGGTATGAAGAACGTGCAAACTGGTCACACTCTTTGTGATCCTAAGCACCCAGTAACACTTGAGCCAATGGTATTCCCAACTCCAGTAATCTCAATTGCTGTATCACCTAAAGATAAAGGTGGTTCTGAGAAAATGGGTATCGCAATTGGTAAAATGGTTGCAGAAGATCCTTCTTTCCAAGTTGAAACTGACGAAGAAACTGGCGAAACTATCTTGAAAGGTATGGGTGAGCTTCACCTAGACATTAAGGTAGATATCCTTAAGCGTACTTACGGTGTTGACTTAACTGTTGGTGCTCCTCAAGTTGCTTACCGTGAAACGATCACTAAAGCAATTGAAGATAGCTACACGCATAAGAAACAGTCTGGTGGTTCTGGTCAGTTTGGTAAAATCGACTACCGTATCAAGCCAGGTGAACCAGGTTCAGGTTTCACGTTCAAATCAACAGTTGTTGGTGGTAACGTACCTAAAGAATTCTGGCCTGCAGTAGAGAAAGGTTTCGCTAGCATGATGGAAAACGGTGTATTAGCTGGTTTCCCAACGTTAGATGTTGAAATTGAATTGTTCGATGGTGGTTTCCACGCAGTGGATTCATCTGCAATCGCATTTGAAATCGCAGCAAAAGGTGCTTTCCGTCAATCAATGCCTAAAGCTGGTGCACAACTTCTTGAGCCTATCATGAATGTTGATGTATTTACTCCAGACGACCACGTTGGTGATGTTATCGGTGACCTTAACCGTCGTCGTGGTATGATCAAAGATCAACAAGCTGGTGTTACTGGTGTTCGTATTAAAGCAGATGTTCCTCTTTCTGAGATGTTTGGTTATATCGGTCACCTACGTACTATCACTTCTGGTCGTGGCCAATTCTCAATGGAATTCGCTAACTACTCTCCATGTCCAATGAACGTGGCAGAAGCAGTAATTGCTAAAGTTAAAGAAGATAAAGAGAACGAAAAGAAATAATTCGTTTTCAAATCTGAACTGAAAAAACCCGAAAGTATATACTTTCGGGTTTTTTATTAACCATTAAAAAATAAAGAGATTAATAACTAAAGCTGATTTGATAGCGACTCAAACCGTATCAACTAATCAGTGTTAATTAATTTTTATTGTAAATCTAACCAAATACCCTCAACTTTTGTTCTGGCCCATTCTGTTTTACGTAAAAATTTCAAACTTGATTTAATGCTCGGATCTTTTTTAAAACAGTTAATGTTGACCATATAGCTTAATTCCTCCCAGCCATAGTGCTCAACAAGATCAGTTAGCAGTTTTTCCAGTTTTATGCCGTGTAGAGGGTTGTTCGGTTGCATGATAATATGCCTAGTCGGTTATTTTTATATATTATACGATATTTAATCGCAGGTTAGTTAGCTTGCAAGGCATCCATTGATAGTTTTAATCATCACTCTTCCCACACGACTATTTTATCTTTTGGCCAGTTAACTCCAATGTCGTGATATTTTTTCTCTAACACATGACGTTTGATCTTTAACGTTGGTGTTAGGATGGTATTCTCTATGCTCCAAGGCTCTTTTATCATAAGCACACCTTTAATTTTTTCGTGAGACTCGAGCTCTTGGTTAATTGTTGAAATAACGCGTTCTAGTCGTTTTTGATAACGTTGTTTGTCAAAGTTTGGGAACTGATGAGGTACTGCTAATAATATTGGCGCAGGCATACCTAAACCAACTAAACACATCATCTCTATCCGACTATATTCGTACAGTTTTTTTTCTATAGGGACTGGTGCAACGAATTTGCCTTTGGCTGTTTTGAATGTATCTTTTTTTCGTCCTTGAATAGTAAGATAACCATCGTTGTCAATTGAGCCTATATCACCAGTGTGAAGCCAACCTTGCTCGTCAAAAGATTCGTCGGTTGCCGATGGGTTTTTATAGTAACCAGAGAACGTGCCTTGGCTGCGAACCATTATTTCTTCGTCTGATGCAATCTTTAATTCGATACCAGGCGCACTGTTTCCTACCGTGCCAATTTTATCTGCTTTAAACGGATAATTAAGCGTGCTATAAGCAAAAGACTCCGTCATTCCCCATGCTTCAGTAATATTGATTCCTATACTGTGATACCACTTTAATAGAGCAGGTGAAACAGGGGCAGAGCCACATCCTAAAATTCGGGCTTCATTTAGTCCCAAACCTTCAATAATTTTCTTCTTAATTAACGAACTGATGAATGGAATTTTCAATAAAAGATTAAGTTTCTTCTGTGGCATTTTGTCTTGAATTCGTTGTTGGAACAGAGCCCATAATCTAGGCACTGAAATAAACAGGGTTGGCCTATGCATTTTCACATCGTCAATAAAGGTATCTAGCGACTCGGGGAAGGCGACTTGCACACCGCCCGCTATGGAAGACCCGAGAATATAGACACGTTCAGTAATATGAGCGAGAGGTAAGTATGAAAAAGCTCGATCTTCTTTAGTGATATTTAAATGTTCTACCAAGCGTTGAGCAGACCAACTGAATGCTCCATAAGTTAACATTGCGCCTTTGGGTGTACCGGAAGTGCCAGATGTATAGACGATAGACATTAACTTATCATCAGAATGTACAGGACGATCTTCAGTTGGTATTGAATTTTTGATCATTTCCTCAAAGGTCAACTGGCATTTGGCTGCACTTTTATAGGGGAGAGAAATAGTAATAAGTTGCGGGTGAGACTGAAGCGCCTTTTCGACTGCGGATGCATCGTCTAATTTACCGATAAAAGCAGCTTTACTCTCGCTGTGTTGAAGGCAGAATTCAATTGTCTCTGCGCCAGCAGTTGGAAAGATAGGGACGCTAATAAAATCACCCATCATTAAGGCCAAATCAGTAATAAACCACTCAGCACAATTTTTGGAAATGAGTGCTATTTTATCACCAGGTTGAAGACCTTGTTTACGTAAGGCGGTAACCAATTTTCTTGCCATAGTCGCAACTTGAGAAAATGTGTAAGTAACAAATTTTCGATCGATAATCTGCTTCAAGTAGATATCATCAGGCCTAGAGGCTGCCCATTTTAATATGAGCTCATTGGGTGGTGGTAATACACAAAGACTTACGGACTTTTCTGCTGTTGATATTTGCTGGTCACGGCCATCTAAGCTCATAACATTCTCGCTAGTTTGTTATAATATTGTTAATTCAGTCTAGCATGTATGACTTTGCTTAGTGGCTTTTAAACTGGTGTTTGAATACCTAATTAGTCGATTAGTGAGTAAGATCAATATTCCGCTTTAGTTACGGTAGACGGTAAAAAGAGTTGCGGCAGGCAGTAAAAAGGCGAACTAAAGGTCCGCCGTAAGTATAAACTGAGTGAGCTACGTGATTAAATTTTACCTAGTTACTCGTAATACAAATATCATTCTCGTCAAATAAATGCACGTCAGATGATGCGCAGCTGAGAGTAACTTTTTGGAAACTTTTAATTTCTTGGTCACCGGGCAAGTGAACAGTAAATCCATCGATACCAGATGACTGCCCAAACATATAGGTGCTGTTACCAAGTCTTTCAACCACTTCACTTTGGAACGCTATGTTTATATCGGCTTGATCATTAAGAAGCAAATGTTCAGGACGAATCCCAAAAGTAATTTTGTCGCCTACTGTTAGCGTTTTTTTGTTATACGGCACAGAGAAATGATCGCCATTTGTTGCTTTTAATGTTATTTGCTCTGAGTCGACTTGAGTAACTGTTGTCGGGACAAAATTCATTTTTGGCGAACCAATAAAACCAGCCACGAATAAATTACCAGGACGATGGTAGAGATCGAGTGGAGAACCGACTTGTTCGATTCGACCATCTCTCAGGACAACAATCTTATCCGCTAAAGTCATCGCTTCTACTTGGTCATGAGTGACATACACCATGGTATTTTGTAGCTCTTGATGTAGTTTTGCTATTTGCAAACGCATTTCAACCCTAAGCTCTGCATCGAGATTAGACAATGGCTCATCAAATAGGAACACCTTTGGATCGCGCACAATTGCTCTACCAATAGCAACACGTTGACGTTGCCCTCCGGACAGTTCTTTAGGTTTTCTTTTACGCAGAGGATCAAGTTGTAATGTCTTGGCTGCAATATCTACCTGTTTTTGTATCTGCTCTTTGGCAACACCGTTCATTTTAAGACCGAAACCCATGTTTTCTTCTACGGTCATGTGTGGATAAAGTGCGTAAGACTGGAATACCATCGCAACTCCGCGTTCAGCAGGATCAATGTCATTAACTAGGGTATTGTCGATATGTACTTCACCTTCAGTAATATCTTCTAAACCAGCAATGAGTCGTAATAAGGTCGATTTACCACAACCAGATGGGCCAACAAATACGACAAACTCTCCGTTTTCTATTTCTAGATCGATCCCATGAATAGTTTGAACATCACCAAAACGTTTGATGACTTTTTTTAGAGTAATGTCCGCCATTACGACTCCTTTACTACAGCGCTGATGAATAGTGTTTCGCATCAGTATTGCGCTCGGTATTTATTTATAGAAAGCTTTATTTAGATAAAGCAATATTTGTATAAAACATACTCGTTTTAATAAGATTTGTTAGTAAGGAAATTTGAATTGTTGATCTCAGTCATATTTATAGAGTGAATTAAAGCTATTTTTGTGAAAACGTTTACAAAATGACATCTTGCTTGTGCAAATAACTTACCTTAGATCTATTATAAATCAATCATCCGTCGTGCAATATAGTGAGTACTTTATAGCTTTTAGCCACTATTCGATGTTGTTTTTAAATATTCAAAATACTATTTTTTATTATTTAAAACATTGTGTTACAAATATTCGAATCAAGCAATAGCACGATGTTATTAGTGGGAGTGTCGGACTAATGGAGCCTTCAGTGAAAACGATCTACCCAGAAAACCGTATGCCTTCGGTAAGTAACAAAAGGCGAATCAGTTCTAAATTGTCACCGTGGCTATTTTTAGCACCTGGAATGATAATTTTTGCTATTTATGTCGTTTATCCTATCCTCTCCAGTATTTGGTTAAGTTTTTTCGAGTGGGATGGACTGGGTGAAAAGGTTTGGGTTGGATTCGATAACTACGTCGAGTTGTTCGATTCAGGTGCTTTTTATACCGCGATTAAAAATAACCTGCTGTGGCTGATGTTTTTTATGTTAGCACCGCCGATAGGGTTAGCTATAGCGCTGTTCCTAAATCAACAAGTTAGAGGGATTCGAGTAGTAAAGTCGTTATTCTTTTTTCCATTTGTTATCTCTCAAGTTGTCGTAGGTCTAGTGTTTGCTTGGTTTTATGACCCGAGTTTTGGTTTGCTCAATATTGCTTTAGGTTGGTTTGGTATTGAACCGATATCGGTACTAGCCGATGAAGATTGGGTAACCTACGG
This sequence comes from Vibrio sp. TH_r3, assembly GCF_033101115.1. Taxonomy (NCBI): domain Bacteria; kingdom Pseudomonadati; phylum Pseudomonadota; class Gammaproteobacteria; order Vibrionales; family Vibrionaceae; genus Vibrio; species Vibrio sp. TH_r3. The sequence continues at coordinate 24,965 of NZ_JAWMPW010000009.1, forward strand.
TATTATCGCTGCCGGCCTTTGGCCACAAATCTCTTATTGTATGATTTTGTACCTGACTGGTTTGAACAACTTAGACCCAGAACAACTGGAAGCGGCGCGATTAGATGGTGCTAAAAAATTCAAGATGCTTTGGTACATTGTTATTCCCCAGTTAAGACCAGCTACTTTCATTGCTATCGTTGTGACTGTGATTGGCGCATTACGCTCTTTCGACTTAGTGGCTACCATGACATCTGGCGGACCATGGGGCAGCTCGACGGTATTAGCTTACCTTATGTATGAAGAATCTATCTTTAACTATCGTATGGGCTACGGTGCTTCGGTTGCCGTGATGTTATTCCTCATTATGGATGTCTATATCGCTTACTTCTTGTGGCGTATGTTAAGGAGTGAAAAATAATGTTTCCAAAACCAATTGAAAAATCAGGTCGTTTCACCAATATTAGTTATCGTGTTGCCTTGCCCATTGCTTTAGGTATGTGGTTATTGCCGCTAATGGCTGTGATGATGACGTCTATTCGCTCAATGGAAGATATTAATAAAGGTAATTATTGGGGATGGCCGACAGATTTTAATCTGGTAGAAAACTATACCCAAGTCTTCACCGCTACTCCAATGGGCCAGTATTTAATAAATAGCTTAATGATAACCCTTCCTGCGGTTGCAGGAGCGGTGGCTCTGTCTACCTTAGCGGGTTTTGCTTTAGCTAAGTATAAATTTAAAGCTAATTTGTGGATATTTGCGCTGTTTATTGCCGGTAACTTTGTGCCTTTCCAAATTTTGATGATTCCAGTGCGCGATATTACCATTGCCTTTGGCATCTATGACACGCATTGGGCGCTGATCTTTTTCCATATCGCATTTCAATCCGGATTTTGTACCTTATTTATGCGTAACTTTATGGTTGGTATCCCTGACGCACTTATTGAGGCGGCACGAGTCGAAGGTGTCAGTGAAATGAAAATCTTTTGGCATGTTGTGTTACCTCTGGTAAGGCCTGCTTTGGCGGCACTCGCTGTATTGGTGTTCACTTTTATCTGGAATGATTTTTTCTGGGCGTTGGTATTAGTACAAAGTGATGAAGTTCGTCCTGTTACCGCCGGATTAAGTGCTTTGCAAGGACAATGGTTAGCATCGTGGCAATTTATGTCTGCTGGTGCAGTTGTTGCCGCTGTACCACCCGTTATCTTGTTCTTTACTATGCAACGTCATTTTATTGCTGGATTAACGTTAGGGGCGACCAAAGGGTAATGTTAAAAAAATGTTGATTAGAACACCAGAGTGAGAGACCGTTCAAAGAGCAAAGACTCTAGATAACGTAAGCTAACTCACTTCTGAAAAAGAAACGTGAAACAAATAGAACAATATAATTAGAAATCGGACCAACCTGAGCAATAGCTCAAAAAACAAGGACCTCAATATGAAATATGTGAAACATATTGCTACCTCTACACTGCTTGCTGCAACTGTATCGACGACTGCGTTTGCAGGTGTACTCGTTATTAACTCCGATCAAGCTGATCCGGCACCAAAAGCCGCATGGGCAGAGATTATTCAGCGGTTCGAGACTGCAAATCCGGATATTACAGTAAAATATAATCTTTATGATAAAGAAGCGTATAAAACAACAATTCGTAACTGGTTAGTGACCTCACCACCAGATGTTGTTTACTGGTATGCCGGTAATCGTATGAAAACTTTTGTTGATCGCGGCTTAATTGAAGATGTCAGTGATTTATGGCAAGAACAAGACATGATGAGTGACTTTAAATCTGCCGCTCCAGCAATGACGGTAAATGGAAAGCAATACGGTGTTCCATATACTTACTATCAATGGGGGGTGTACTATCGTAAAGACCTGTTTGAAAAATTTGGTATTGCAGAGCCAAAAACATTTGAAGAGCTAAAATCAGCTGCAGCAACACTGAAGAAAAATGAGGTTGCCCCATTTGCTATCGGGACTAAGTATCTTTGGACAGCAGCCGGTTGGTTTGATTATCTTAACTTACGTACAAACGGTTTAGATTTCCATATTCAATTAATGGATGGAAAAGTACCTTATACTGATGAGCGAGTTAAGAAGACCTTTGAAAATTGGAAAGAACTGGTAGAGCCTGGTTATTATTTGAAAAATCATGCGTCATATTCTTGGCAAGAAGCTCAACCGTTCTTATATAATGGTCAAGCAGCTATGTATCTAATCGGTAACTTTATTGCGCCTAATTTCCCAGAAGAGATCAAAGACAAAATGGGCTTCTTCCAATTCCCAGTAATTGATCCTTCAGTGCCAATGGCCGAAGATGCACCAATGGATACTATTCATATTCCTGCCAAAGCAGAAAACAAAGCTGACGCACGTAAGTTCCTTAAATTTGTTGCTCAGCCAGACATACAACAGCTTATTAACAGTAAAATGTTGCAGATCCCAACCAACAGTAAAGCGAAAGCGGTCGATAATGAATTCCTCAATATCGGTGTAAAAATGCTGTCGGAATCAGCTGGTACTGCACAGTTCTACGACCGTGATACTAGCCCTGCGATGGCAAAAGAAGGTATGAAAGGTTTCCAAGAATTTATGGTTAAACCTGAACGTTTAGATGCCATTCTAAAACGTCTGGAAAAAGTACGTCAGAGAGAGTTCAAATAACTTCTGTTTAATTGAGTCTGACTATGAAACAGCCGCAGCCAATTTGGTTGCGGTTTTTTCCTCTTTTTATATTTATTGGAGAGGTTAATTATCTCTCAAGCACACGTCACTTATCCCCTTGAGTCTAAATTAATTTCTCCAATTGATATCACTTGCAGGTTATAGAATATGAACACTATTCATTTATTTAGCGCCAATACCAGCGTTGTTATTCTTACAAAACCCACACCACAAATTCTCTATTGGGGGCAAAAACTCGATCAGTGTGATGATTCGATTGCATTATTAACAGAACGAGCGGTTTCACAAGCACGTCTAGATATAGATATTCCTTTATCACTGTGTCCTGAAAATGGCAGAGGCTTATTTAGTACGGCAGGGTTAGAAGGTTTTCGCACGGATCCACAAGGGCGAAATGTTGATTGGGCTCCTGTTTTCCAAACCACACAAGTTCAAGCTGATGAGAAGTATGCAACATTGACCTGCTTGGATGAAATGGCGCAATTACAACTTACGATCGAATTGTATTTGGACAGCTCTGGGGTGTTGAGAAAAACGCTGTGTATAAAGAATAGTGGTAAAACGTGTTATCACTTGAATCGTTTAGTTAATACATTACCGTTACCACATCGTGCGGATGAAGTGATGAGCTTTCATGGCCGTTGGAGCCGAGAATTTCAAACTCAACGAGTCTCTTTGCAACATGGCGCTTTTAGCCAAGATAATCGACGCGGGCGGACATCTCACGAATATTTTCCGGCTATGATGGTGGGCAATAAAGGTTTTTCAGAGCAGAACGGTGAAGTATGGGGAATGCATTTAGCTTGGAGTGGCAATAATCATATTCGCTGTGAAAGCAAAAGTGATGGTCGACGTTTTGCTCAAATGGGCGAGTTACTTTTGGCAGGGGAAATATCCCTTGCGCAAGGTGAATCTTATACGACACCAGAACTCTATGCATGCTATAGCAACATAGGGCTGAACGGTATTCGAGCACAATTTCATCGATTTGTTCGGCAAAATATCCTTGCATTTCCAACCGATACAGTTAGACCCGTACATCTTAATACCTGGGAAGGGATCTATTTTGACCATGACCCAGATTATATTAAAAACATGGCAACTGAAGCTGCCAACATCGGTGTTGAACGTTTCATTATTGATGATGGTTGGTTTATTGGCAGACATGGAGAAAAATCTGCATTAGGTGATTGGTTCTTAGATAAAAATAAATACCCAGATGGGCTCGAACCGGTGATCGAACATGTTAATCAATTGGGTATGGAGTTTGGTTTATGGGTGGAACCAGAAATGGTGAATCCTGATTCGAATTTATACCGTAAACACCCAGATTGGATACTTGGCCTTGATGGTTATGAGCAGCCAAGTGGCCGATACCAATATGTGTTGGATTTGCAAAATACACACTGCTTTAATTATTTGTTCAATTGCCTAGATGCATTACTTACTGATTATAATATTCGCTACTTCAAGTGGGATATGAATCGAGAATTAGTTCAACCAGCACACGAAGGCAGCCCGGCCGTTAACGGGCAAACCAAAGCATATTATCGACTTCTGGATGAGTTAAGTAATAAGCATCCAACCGTCGAAATTGAATCATGTTCTTCTGGAGGTGGGCGTATTGATTTTGAAGTACTCAAGCGCACACACCGTTTCTGGACCTCAGATTGTAATGATGCATTAGAAAGACAAACCATTCAGAAAGGGATGAGCTATTTTTTCCCACCTGAAGTAATGGGCGCTCATATTGGCCCATTTGAAAGTCACACTACTCGTCGTCGGCACGATATTAATTTACGTGGAATTACCGCACTGGGTGGTCACATGGGGGTGGAGTTGGATCCAGTGAAAGAGAGTGATCAAGAAAAATCACGCTTTGCACATTATATAGCCTTACATAAGCGTTTCCGTACATTATTGCACTCTGGTGAGCAGTTCTATTTAGATTCCAATGACGTCAATCGTACCGTTTACGGAGTCACTAATAGCAATGAAATGCTCCTTACTGTCTGCCAACTTGCTATGCCTGACTACGCCAATGCAGAACCTATTCGTTTGGCTTACTTGCAGCCCAATAAGCAATACAAAGTAGACGTAATTGATTTTCCACAAGCCAGCAAAGGGTTGATGAAACAGATGCCACATTGGATGCATGAAAGCCGCATATTTAGTGGTGAATTACTTAATAAAGTTGGTTTAAGTATGCCTATTCAAGATCCTGAAACCGCCATGTTAATTAGTATTCAAGCAGTATAGAGGATATAACCAATGATAACTTTTGAAGCCTTGATCGCACGTCGAGATTGGGAGAATCCACTCTGTTTTCAAACTAATCAGATAGAGGCTCATAGTCCACTCAACCATTTTATCTGCGTGGAAGATGCACTAATCAAGAAAAATAGCGCCAAGATGAGTTTAAATGGTCATTGGAAATTTAAACTATTTTCTCAGCCGGAAATGGTACCCGATGCATTTGCTGCCGCCGATTTTGATGATTCCACTTGGAATAGCATCAAGGTGCCAAGTAATTGGCAGTTACAAGGTGAAGATATTACGGTAATGCACGGTGCCGACCCACAAAGATTAGATCATCCTATCTACTTAAATATAAAGTATCCATTCGATGTTAACCCACCATTTGTACCCAAAGATAATCCAACAGGCTGTTATCGAACCTCTTTTGAAATGAACGCAGCGGATCTTGAAGCGCAAACCCGCATTATATTTGATGGGGTTAATTCTGCATTTCATTTGTGGTGTAACGGAGTATGGGTTGGGTATTCACAAGATAGTCGGTTACCCGCTGAGTTTGATCTGTCTGACCACTTAGTGTCAGGTACTAATACGTTATCGGTCATGGTATTACGTTGGAGTGATGGTAGTTATTTAGAAGATCAAGACATGTGGTGGTTAAGCGGTATTTTTCGGGATGTATCTTTGTTGTACAAGCCTCAAACGCACATTGCCGATGTATTTGTCACCCCTTCACTCGATGCTTGTTTTCGTGACGGTACGATTGCCACGGAAGTTGTTTTAGCCAATCCAAAGCAGCATAAAGTACAAATTCAATTGTTTGATGGGCAGACAGCAGTAACAGAGCCAGTAGAAGGGCAAGTGCAAAATAGGATTGTTGATGAGAAAGGTGGATGGGACGACCGAGTTTTTCTCAGCTTAAAGATTGAACAACCTAAACATTGGACAGCGGAGACGCCGAATTTATACCGATTTGTGGTATCGCTCATTGATAAAAATGGCAAAGTAGTTGATGTTGAAGGCTACGATGTTGGTTTTAGAAATATTGAAATTACAAATGGGCAACTGCTCGTGAATGGCAAAGCTCTATTGATAAAAGGAGTTAATCGACACGAACATGAGCAAGATAACGGCCATGCTATCAGCGAAGCCAGCATGATTGCCGACATCAAATTACTCAAGCAATCGAATTTTAATGCGGTGCGTACCGCGCATTATCCGAATCATCCACGGTGGTATGAATTATGTGATGAATACGGGTTGTATTTAGTTGATGAAGCGAATATTGAAACACACGGTATGTTTCCAATGGAACGATTATCGGCTCATACTCAATGGAGCGCGGCTTACATGATGCGCTTTACTCAGTTAGTCGAAAGAGATAAGAATCATCCTAGTGTAATTATATGGTCGCTTGGTAATGAATCAGGACAAGGTGCGACTCATAATGCCATGTATGCATGGGCAAAAGAGCGCGACCCATCTCGTCCTGTGCAATATGAAGGCGGCGGTGCGGATAGTACTGCGACCGATATTATTTGTCCTATGTATTCTAGAGTCGATCAGGATCAGTTGTTCCCTGCCGTACCTAAATGGGCGATAAAAAAATGGATTGGTCTACCGGGAGAAAATAGGCCGTTAATATTGTGTGAATATGCTCATGCAATGGGAAATAGTATTGGCAGTTTTAATAAATATTGGCAAGCATTCAGGCAGTACCCTCGTTTACAAGGTGGATTTATATGGGACTGGGTTGATCAAGGTTTAACTAAAGTTGATCAGAACGGCATTAAATATTGGGGTTATGGCGGTGATTTTGGCGATGTAAATAATGATCGACAATTTTGTATTAATGGCCTCATTTTTCCAGATAGAACGCCTCATCCGACTTTATTTGAGGTCAAGTATTGTCAACAACCTTATCAATTTTCCCTGATTAATAGCCAACAAATAGCACAGTCTGTTCATTGGACAGTTCAAGTAACTAACGAATACTTTTTCCGTACAACCAGCAATGATCGGTTTACTTGGACGTTACTAGAAGATGGTAAACCAGTGTCACTAGGCGAATCAGAGTTAACAATACAGCCTGATGACCAATACCAATGGCAGATTGAGTGTGATTATCAACTGAAGATTGGTTGTGATTATTGGCTTAATATTGATGTCAAACTCAAAGAGGAAACGCAATGGGCAGAACAGGGTCATGTTGTAGCCACAGAGCAATTTAAGGTAACCAATAAAAATCGTTTATCACTAGAGAGTGGCGTGTGTACCAACGCTCATTCAAGTATTGAGATAACAGAACAACCGGATAGTTGGATTGTTACAGTCAATAATACCGAATTTAGCTGGGATAGAAACAGTGGGGAGCTTGTTAGCTGGAGCAAAGCTGGAAAAGCGATGTTAGCTGAATCGATAAAAGATAACTTCTATCGAGCGCCGATAGATAATGATATTGGCACCAGTGAAGCTGATTTTCTCGATCCTAATGCACCGATTGCACGTTGGAATGACGCTGGATTAGGGGCATGGCAAAAAGAATGTATTTCAACTCAGCTCACAACGATTGGTGATGAGGTATTGATTACTAGTCAGTTCGCTTATCGTTATAACAATCAACTTATGGCGCTGACGAAATGGAAACAATACGTTACGATAAATGGTCAAGTTACCTTAGATATTGAAGTGCAAATAAACGAGCACTTGCCACCATTGCCACGAATAGGGCTCGAAATACCGTTATGTCCTGATTCAATCAGTAACAATGTTTCTTGGTATGGCTTAGGGCCTTTTGAAAATTATCCTGATCGTTTATCTGCTGCACGGCTAGGGCATTATCAACTTCCACTGGAAGACATGTTTACCCCTTACATTTTCCCAACGGAAAGTGGCTTAAGATGTGATACTAGCTGTATTGATTTAGATGGAATAAAGGCAAACGGGCAATTTCATTTTACCGTAAACCAATATGATCAACTGCAATTGAATCAAGCAAAACATCCGAATGAATTAGTGAAACAGAATATTGTGTATTTGCGTTTAGACCATAAACATATGGGAGTTGGCGGTGATGACTCATGGAGTCCAAGTGTCCATAAAGAATACTTAATTGAAGAGAAACAATGTCGATATCAAATTAAACTTAGTTGAATCTGATTGTTCTAACTTTATTTTTTAGCGTTGTTTAAAAAAAGAGCTTATTAGATAGATAAAACCCCCGAACTTCATAAAATAGAGGTTCGGGGGTTTTTAATTAAAGAGTCATATTAAGAAAGAGCTTCTATTTGACCTTTAATTATTTCAGAGTGAGTACCAAATACTGCTTGGAAATTATCACCTTTAACAAATACACCCGCGGCGCCTAGTTCTTTTAGTTTGTCGGTATCAACAAGCTCAGCGTTGTGTACAGTAATACGTAAGCGAGTAATACAAGCTTCTAACTCTTTAATGTTAGCTTTGCCACCAAATGCAGCCATGATATCAATTGCCAACTCATCGTTACTAGTATTCGCTTTTGTTTTTGCTTCACTTTCATCTTCACGACCTAGTGTTTTTAGATTGAGCGTTTTGATTAGAGTAGTAAAGACTACAAAGTAAATTACGGCATAAACCAAACCAATTACCGGCAGCATCCAGCCATTCGTTGAATTACCAAACAGCAATGTAAAGTCGAACAATCCGTGGCTGAATGTTGTACCGTGCTTAATTCCTAACAGAATCATTACAACAAAGGCTGAGCCAGCAAGTAATGCGTGAGCAACATAAAGTAGTGGCGCAACAAATAGGAATGCAAATTCAATTGGTTCAGTAATACCAGTTAGGAATGACGTTAACGCTGCAGACCCTAAAATTGAAGCCACTTTAATTTTGTTTTCCGATTTTGCGGTTACATACATAGCCAGACATGCAGCCGGAAGACCAAACATCTTGAACATATAACCACCCGCTAAGTTACCCGCTGTAGGGTCACCTGCTAAATAACGAGGTATTTCACCGCGAACTACTTCACCAGCTGCTGTTGTAAATTCACCTACTTCATAGAAGAATGGCGCATTCCAAATGTGGTGTAGACCGAAAGGTATTAGTGCTCGTTCAACCAGACCGTATATGCCAAATGCCACTTCTGGAGACTGATAAGCCGCCCACTCAGAAAACATAGCGATACCAGCACCAATAGGCTGCCACACGATGGCAAGAATAGCCGCAACCACACAAGCTGCAAGTGACGTAACGATTGGAACAAATCGTTTACCACCAAAGAAACCTAAGTAAGTTGGGAGTTTAATTGCGTGGTAGCGATTAAATAGCTCGGCTGCAACCAAGCCCATGATAACCCCGCCAAATACCCCCGTATCCGTACCTTCAGCAACAACACCGAGTACACGAGTCATGGTTAGGTAACCTAGTGTCGCAGCAAGTGCCGCTACACCATCATTTTTAGTAAAACCAAGTGCTACACCAATAGCGAATAAAAGTGCCATGTTAGCAAATACACCTAACCCTGCTTCGGTCATTATTTGCGCTACGATGTCAGGCAAGAATTTTGCAACTTCTGAGTTACCACCAATACCAAGTAAAATACCAGCAGCTGGCATACAGGCAACAGGTAGCATTAAACTGCGACCCATTTTTTGCATTGTACTAAATAAGTTCATTAGAACTCCTTATTAATATAATAGTTAATCAATTAATTAATAGAATGATTAAATTAAATTTTTTGTTTTATTTGTTAAAGTTAATAAATATTGATTTAAACGTATTAATAAAAGGAAGCGATACTAAGGCGCTAAAAATTTATTTTTAATACATTTAAATAGAAGATATATATCTCGTTTACGGCGAGTATATTACCTGAGGCATAATGCTCTGAACGAGTTAACTGTCACGCTGAACGTAACAAAACGTAACATAATGCAATACTCGAGTAAGAGTCTGGTAAGATGTGTCGAATATACGTTACAAAGGCGATTTCAGTGAATAATGTGAATTTTAACTTCAGAAAATGATGTTAATAACAGCAGATAATTTACGATTACCTGATAGTAAAAAATAATAAGAGAAGAGGTAAGCTTATGTATGCAAATAAACGAATACTAGTCGTGGATGATGATGAAGAAATTCGCGATCTTCTTGAGGAATATTTAACCAAAGCAGGTTATACCGCTATTTTAGCGTCTGAAGGTGAAGAGATGAAACGTCGCCTTTTAGAAGCTGAACCGGATTTAATATTACTTGACGTGATGATGCCTGGAGATGATGGTTTTACTTTATGTCAGTACGTAAGAAAGTCTTCCAATGTACCTATTATTATGCTGACCGCAGTTTCTGACGAAACCGACCAAATTGTTGGATTAGAAATAGGCGCAGATGATTATGTCGCTAAGCCATTTAGTCCAAGGCAGTTAACGGCTAGGATTAAAGCCATGCTGCGGCGCACACAAGTAACCGATTCTGCACCAGAAAAACCAAAACCGAAGTATATTCAGTTTGCTGATTGGAAATTACATGTTCAGTCGCATACGTTAACCAATCAGTTAACAAACAATGAGTTTGAATTATCGGGAAAAGATTTCACTTTGTTAATGCTATTTTTGCAAAACCCGAATCAAATTCTTGATAGAGACAGTATTTCGCAAGTAATCAAAGGTAGAAATGCGCTGCCTACAGAGCGAGGACTTGATGTACAGTTATCACGATTGCGTCATCAACTCGGCGACAGTGGTAAAAAACCCAAACTGATTAAGACTATGCGTGGAGACGGTTACATACTTTCTGCAGATGTTACTTATGAAGATTGATGCTATTTGCCAGTGCTAATACCGCATACTAAATGTTGATTACGATATACAAATGTATAAATAACGCTCATTATGAAAACGAGTACCATCGATGGAAACTAACAAAAATATGGGCTATGTATTTTGCACTAAGTTTACCCGTTTAGGCTGTAAAGTGAAGGAAAAATGTGTCTCCATCATTCCTCGATCTCTCGTCTCTCGTACGTTATGGCTTACATTACTTTCGGTTATTTTTGCGCAACTTATTGCTACCACGATCTGGTATGCCCAATCAAAAGATAGAGAGTTAGAAGGGCTCAAATCTACTGCCACTAGTATGGCAAATAACTTTGCTTCAACCGCCAATTTTTTCCAATCTTTACCTTTACAATATCGACATATGGTATTGAATCAATTAAGAAATATCGGAGGAACACGTTTTTTCGTTTCATTTAATGAAGAGCAAATAACGATTGATCCAGCCGGTAGTAGTGAAATGAAAACCGCGACCGTTGAGGTATTTGAGTCGGTTTTGGCACAGAAATTAGAAAAGATTAATGATATAGAAAATATTAAAGTTGAATTCTCTCGGCCAGAAAATCTTCATGTGCTAACCAACGATACTTTGTTAAGTGATCTTCCTAAATCTTGGGCACATTATACTCTGCGTTTAGAACCGCTAAATCCGCCCATTTTAGTGGTACAAATTAAGTTAGCCGCTAATGAATGGCTGTATATTGCCGCGTTACTGCCGTCGCCTTACGTTATGCTAGAAGATGAAGTGATTACTAATCAACAACTGTTTTTTATCTTTTTTATCACCGCACTATTAATGAGTTTTACCTACATTATGGTAAGGCGGCAAGTTAAGCCTTTAAAAAACTTAGCCAAAGCAGCAAATGCATTGAGTACTGATATCAATCAACCGCCATTAGTTGAAGAAGGTGCAAGTGAATTGGTCACCGCAACCCGCGCATTTAATCGTATGCAAGAAAGCTTGAAAAAGTATATAGATGATAGAGAGCGGTTATTTAGTGCGATTTCCCATGACTTAAAAACACCCATTACTCGTTTACGGATCCGCTCTGAATTAATAGAAGATGAGCAGAGAGAACTTAAATTTAACCGCGATTTGGATGAGTTAGAGTTGATGGTAAAAGGTGCCTTACAAACGGTAAAAGACACCGATATCCATGAGAACTTAGTCCAAGTTGATGTAGTAGAGTTGCTCAAGACTATTGCTGAGCAATACAACACAAAAACAGAGCACGTGTTGTTACAAACGTCTAAAAGTATTCCTTTGGTTTGTAAGCCGTTAGCGTTAAAACGATGTTTATCTAATTTAGTTGGTAATGGCGTCAAGTACGGTAGTAAAGTCACTATTACTATACGTGATAGTGCCAAAGAACTGGAAATCAATATCATTGATCAAGGCCCTGGTATCCCCGAAACCAAAATGGAACAAGTATTTAAGCCTTATGTGCGATTAGCTAACGACAGTGATGGACACGGGCTAGGGCTAGGAATTTCGAGAAGTATTGTTCACTCATTAGGTGGGCAATTGGTTATGTGCAATTTAGATGAAGGTGGATTACAAGTGCAAGTAAATTTACCAAGAGTGGCGTTAAGATGAGAATATTACCATCAAAAATAACCGTTAAATCTGGTGCTAAACTTAACATTATTCCTGAAATTAAAGCGTTGGCAACCCTGAAAAATATTGCAAGGTTACTGTTGTGCTCTGCGTGGTTCAGCTTGTTAATTAGCCCTATTGCCAACGCGGCCGAAGTGGAAGTACTGCACTGGTGGACTTCTGGTGGAGAAGCTCGTTCCGCGAAACTATTAGAACAAGGCATCGAAAGTAGGGGACATATTTGGAAAGATTTTTCGGTTGCTGGCGGTGGTGGACAAAGTGCCATGATGGTACTCAAAGCTCGAGCCGTGTCTGGTAATCCTCCAACTTCGGCTCAAATCAAAGGTTATGATATCCAAGAGTGGACAAAATTAGGTTTTCTGACCAGTTTGGATGATGTAGCAAAAGAAGACGATTGGGATTCACTTTTACCATCAACGATATCCGAAATAATGAAATATAAAGGTCGTTACGTTGCGGCTCCAGTGAATATTCACCGAGTTAATTGGCTTTGGATTAACCCTAAAGTTTTACAACAAGTTGGGGTGCCTGTCCCTACAACGTTAGATGAATTTTTTGCTGTTGCAGATGCAGTAAAGGCAGCGGGTTATATCCCTTTAGCTCACGGGAGACAGCCTTGGCAAGATGCGACTGTTTTCGAATCGTTAGCCATTGCCATACTTGGGCCAGAAGATTATTACAACGCTTTTGTTGAACTTGATTTCGATGTGTTATCCGGTAAAAAGATGCAGCAGGTGTTTAGCGCCTTCAAGAAAGTCGCGAGCTACATTGATGAAAATGCACTCGGTAGAGACTGGAATGTGGCGACTCAAATGGTCATGAATGGTGAAGCCGCAATGCAGTTAATGGGCGATTGGGTAAAAGGCGAAATGACATTTGCTGGTAAAGTACCCGGAGAAGATTATTTGTGTGTTGCCGCTCCAGGAACAGAAGATATATTCAGCTACAATATTGACAGTTTTGTGTTCTTTAAATCTCATGATCCATCAAGAGGTTTAGGGCAAAAAGAGTTAGCTAAAACAATCATGTCTAAAACATTTCAACAGCAATTTAATTATAGTAAAGGCTCACTTCCTGCTCGCAATGATGTGTCTATGCAAGGGTTTGATGAATGTACCTTCAAGTCTAGGAATGCATTTACCCAAGCGGAAAACAATCACACATTAGTACCTAGCCTTTCCGCGGACATGTCAACAACCAGCTTTATTCGTGACGCGATGATAGATGTCATTAGTGAATTTTTTAGTGATCCATCTGCTGATCCTAAAAACGCGCCCGCTCGCTTAGCTAAAGCAGTGAGAGCGGCTAAATAAACTAAAGCTCTCAATTCTGGTTAATAGCAGCACATATTATTTTGATGCGCTATTAATAATGATTTACGTTTACATGAAAAATCCTCAAGTAATTCTACATATTTGAGGATTTTTTCGCCTTTAATGAGATATAATGATTTATTTGTGGAAACGTTTACACTATTTGAGTTTGATCACAGCAATTAAGGTTGATAGCCTCTACACTTCATTCATCGTCTATTGAGTGTACTGATTTGAATTACAACGCCAATAGATTCTAATTTTTAGCGCGTAGTTGCGTAAAAGAGAGGCTAATGTGAAAGTTTTAGTTACGGGTGGGATGGGGTATATCGGCAGCCATACTTGTGTCCAAATGTTGGATGCTGGTATTGAGCCAATTATTGTCGATAACCTTTGCAATAGTAAAACCGCTGTACTAGATCGAATTGAAGCACTAACGGGTGCTCGTCCTGCTTTTTATATAGGTGATATTCGTGACGAAGCATTTTTGGATAACGTTTTTTCAGAACATGATATCGACGCTGTTATTCATTTTGCTGGTTTGAAATCGGTCGGTGAATCTGTTGCAAAACCTCTTGAATATTATGATAACAATGTAAATGGTTCTCTTGTGCTTGTACGTTCTATGCATAAAGCAGGAGTTAAAAGTATTGTATTTAGCTCTTCTGCGACCGTTTATGGTGACCCTGATGTTGTGCCAATTACTGAAGATTCTCCAGTAGGTGCAACAACCAATCCATATGGCAGCAGCAAGTATATGGTTGAAGGGGTATTAACCGACTTTTTTAAAGCTCAACCCGATTGGAGTATCACACTACTTCGATATTTTAACCCAGTTGGAGCTCACCCTTCAGGCACCATGGGAGAAGACCCACAGGGTATCCCTAATAATTTAATGCCATTCATTGCACAAGTTGCAGTCGGCCGACGTGAAAAACTGTCGGTGTTCGGTGATGATTATTCTACACCTGATGGTACTGGTGTACGTGACTATATTCATGTTATGGACTTGGCCGACGGCCATATTGCCGCGCTAAATTCTGTTGGTAAAAAAGAAGGTTTGCATATTTATAACTTAGGTACAGGTAAAGGATCTAGTGTCTTAGAGATGGTGGATGCATTTGCAAAAGCAAGCCAACAGCCTGTTCCTTATGAAATATGCCCTCGTCGTCCTGGTGATATTGCTGAGTGTTGGGCAAGTACTGCTAAAGCAGAAAAAGACCTTGGTTGGAAAGCGACCCGTACGGTTGTCGAAATGACAACAGATACATGGAATTGGCAATCTAAAAACCCACAAGGTTATAAATAAAATCTAAGGCTAGATATCTGACATTACTCCCTAATACTAATAATTAGGTATTTAGCCATTCAACTCAATTGCAGTGAGAATTTGTATGTCTGAAATTAAATTTAACCCTGTAGATCATCCTCATCGTCGTTTCAATCCTTTGACAGGTCAGTGGATACTAGTCTCTCCACATCGAGCTAAACGTCCTTGGAGCGGTCAGGATGAAGTCCCTAATACGGCAGAACTCCCTCACTACGATAAGAACTGTTTTTTGTGTGCAGGCAATACTCGTATCTCTGGTGATACAAACCCAGATTATGAGGGAACTTATGTATTTAGTAATGATTTTGCAGCGTTAATGCCAGATTCTCCTGATGCCCCTACATCTGATAACCCATTATTTAAAACGCAAAGCGCACGTGGGTTGAGCCGAGTGATTTGTTTTTCTCCCGATCACAGTAAAACCTTGCCCGAACTGCCATTGAATAAAATACGTGGTGTGATTGATACATGGAACGAGCAAATAGAAGAGCTAGGTAAAGATTACGTTTGGGTTCAAGCGTTTGAAAATAAGGGTGAAACTATGGGGTGTTCTCAACCTCATCCACATGGACAAGTGTGGGCAAATAGCTTCTTACCTAATGAAATTGAACGCAAAGAAAAGCATTTAAAAGAATATTATCAAACTCAAGGCTCAAATTTACTTTGTGATTACGTTAAAGCCGAATTAAAAGATGGCGAACGCATTGTGGTTGAAACCGAGTATTGGGTAGCGGTTGTCCCTTATTGGGCGGCATGGCCATTTGAAACTATGTTGTTACCCAAAGAACATATTCGCCGTATGAGCGAATTAACCGACCAACAACGTGATGATCTTGCGCTTGCCATTAAGAAATTAACCAGTCGTTATGACAATTTATTTCAATGTTCTTTTCCTTATTCCATGGGCTGGCATTATGCTCCTTTCTTTGAGCAAGGCACGAATATAGATCATTGGCAGCTGCACTGTTTATTTTATCCGCCGTTATTACGTAGCGCTTCCGTTCGTAAGTTTATGGTGGGGTATGAAATGTTGGCTGAATCTCAACGAGATTTAACTGCCGAACAAGCGGCAGAAAAATTACGTCAAGTGAGTGATATTCACTTTAAGCAGCAAGACTAATCGTAGGTATCGGTAGCGAGTCGTTTTGAGCACTTGTGGACAAGTGTTCAAGCTTTATTTGCTTTGGTTACAGGTAAATCGAAATAGTTACACCTAAACAACAAATAAATTTTGCTTAAATCTGATCCTGATGAATTGAAAATTAAAAGAGAAAGAGACTATGACTACATTATCAAACCGCGTTAAAGCGTCTTTTAGCCAAGAGCTGGGATATCAACCGACGCATCTTATTCAAGCGCCGGGACGTGTTAATTTAATTGGTGAACATACCGATTATAATGATGGCTTTGTGTTGCCTTGCGCAATTAACTACCAAACGTTAGTTGCAGCAGCAAAACGGGACGACAATATTGTTCGTGTCGTTGCGGTTGATTATGATAATCAAGTTGACGAGTTTGATTTGACTCAGGAAATTAATTTTCATGAAAAGCGCATGTGGGCCAATTACATTCGTGGTGTTGTTCATTGCTTAATTCAACGCGGTTATCAATTAAAAGGCGTCGACATTGCGGTAAGTGGTAACGTACCACAGGGAGCAGGTTTAAGTTCTTCTGCTGCGCTCGAAGTTGTTATTGGTCAGACGTTTAAAGAGTTGTATTCACTGCAAATAAGTCAAGCCGACATCGCACTCAATGGCCAACAAGCCGAAAATGAATTTGTTGGTTGTAATTGTGGCATCATGGATCAACTGATTTCTGCTAAAGGCAAAAAAAATCATGCTTTACTGATTGATTGCCGTTCACTAGAAACCCAACCTGTATCAATGCCAAAAGACATGTCAGTTGTTATTATCAATTCGAATAAAAAACGTGGATTGGTTGATAGTGAATATAACGCTCGTCGTGAACAGTGCGAACAAGCGGCTCGTTTCTTTGGTGTAAAAGCGTTACGTGATGTCACTATTGAACAATTTGAGGCGCGTAAAGCGGAACTCGATCCTGTTGTTGCTAATCGAGCCAGGCATATTATTACAGAAAATGATCGTACCGAAGAAGCAGCTGAAGTACTTAAATCTGGCAATATGAAGCGAATGGGAGAGCTGATGGCTCAATCTCATGCCTCTATGCGCGACGACTTTGAAATTACCGTTAAAGAAGTCGATATTCTGGTTGAGCTAGTTAAAGATGTTATTGGTGACGCTGGTGGCGTTAGAATGACTGGTGGTGGTTTTGGTGGATGTATCGTTGCTTTAGTGCCGCCAGAGCTGGTTGAAAAGGTACGCGCAGTAATAGAAGAAAAATATCAGGCTGCAACTGGTCTTAAAGAATCGATTTATGTGTGCCAAGCAACAGATGGCGCAGGATTGCTTTAATGATGCCATTCTTTGTTCAATGACATCGGCCTAGCTGTTCAGTGATATTAGGCTCAATTGATAGATGTTATTACTTGCTGAGCATCGTCATTAATAAAATTAGATTATTAAAATGAGGGAATAAAACTGTCATGGTCGAAACGTTAAAACAAACAATGACAAGTGAGGCTGCCTTCGATGGGCAGCCTGCATTGTTAATTGAGCTTCGCAATACTTGTGGAATGTCGATTACTTTAATGGATATTGGTGCTACTTGGCTTAGCTGTGTGTTACCAATTGATAATAAAGGCCGTGAAGTGCTACTAGGCACGTCAACAATGGCTAATTATAAAAAAATGTCGTCATATATGGGAGTAACCGCGGGGCGGTTTGCTAATCGTATTGCAGCAGGACAGTTCCAGATCGATGGCAAGAAGTATCAAGTCTCAATCAATCAATCAGGAAATACCCTACATGGTGGTCCTGATGGGTTTAGTCACAGACGCTGGAAAATCGCGTCTCAGGGAATAAACTATGTCCAGTTTAACCTAACGTCACCTGATGGAGACCAAGGCTTCCCTGGAAACCTAGATGTATTTGTTACCTACCAGTTGACAGAAGATAACCAAGTTATCATTAGCTATAAAGCATCAACTGACAAAGCTACGCCAATCAATTTAACCAATCATGCCTATTTTAATTTGCAAGGTGAGTCATCAGGTACCGACTGTAAATCTTACTCACTTTATATTAATGCAGACCATTACTTACCCACCAATAATATAGGGGTTCCTTTAGGAGAATTAGCGCCAGTAATTGATACTGGTTTTGACTTCAGAGTGGCGAAAAAAATAGCTAAAGACTTTTTGCTTGATGAACAACAACAGTCCCCTAAAGGGTACGATCACTCCTTCTATTTGAATGCGGAGTGTCGCAACGGTGCATGTGCTGCTATTGTTAGCACCGAAGATAGAAGTGTTTCAATGAAAGTTTACACTAACAAACCCGCTATTCAGCTTTATACAGGTAACTGGCTTGGTGGTGAAAATGATAGAAATGCTGGTCAATATGAAGATTACGCAGGGGTGGCTTTAGAAACGCAATTTTTACCTGATTCACCAAATCATCCAGAATGGGAACAAGAAAGCTCAATTCTTCGTCCCGGTGAGCAGTATTGCTACCAAACTAAATATGCCTTTGAGTTTTAATCACAAATTACATCGACGCGATATGGTTTTGAACTCACTATGGCTTTTGAACTTACTATGGCTTTTGAAATAAGCAAAAGCTAATGAGCGAGAAGTAGCGCAGAGTTTATTAACCGTTAGGAAATTCTGTAAATTACTTAGTGATCTTAGAAGGCCTTTGTCTGCATACCTCGTGTAAGAAAAAACGGTTTTAGGAATAGGTGTTTTAGCAAAACCTATTTTAGACACATGACTGGCAAGGAATCATTGTTCGCTCTCTTATTTCTCTGCTATTAGCATATTCTGCATTATTGCCATTTATGTGTTGTATATGTTCAGTGGTGAGTTCCGCCACTTTGGCAACATAACCACGGCAACCACATTCAGACTGTTTAATGTCACTGCATAGCGTCGATCCAGTTGTTTGTAAGAATTGCTGAGTGACTTGCTTACTCTGGTTATTTTCTCCTAGTAATATATGAGCGGCGTAAAGTGCACCACAAGTGCCTTCTTTAGCTCGTCCACCACCAATTACTTTAGCTGAACGAATGGTTAACTCAGACATACCAGACTCATTTTGATAGGCCTTTAATACTGCCTGAGCACAGTTATATCCTTGTTCTCCATGAAAAAAATCCGCTGCTAATTGTTTTTTTGAGTGGCTGTCTTTCATTGGTCTATTTCCTTATGATACTTAAGGTGACGCTGTGTTGATTATGCTACTCTCGTTCAGCACAGAGTCAATCTGTGCTTATGGTGTTTAGTTTGTTGCTTGAATAGAACGCTAATGATTTTGGCGATAGGGTCATAACGGTCGGTTATTTTTACTATCCTTATGTCGCTCGATCATCTTTTGGTTTTGCGACAGATTCTCGACGAACGATGGTTGGAGAAAATCGATTTGCTTCTACTTCAATTTGTTCTTTTTTAGCCAGAGAAAGAGAAAGTCGAGCGGCTTTTTCGGCCATTAACTGGATTGGATAGCGTATTGTGGTGAGAGTTGGGTGAATATAACGCGCGATTAATCCATCATCGAAGCCTACTATGGACATTTGTTCAGGGACTTGTAAGCCGTTTTCTTCAAAAATAGAAATCGCCCCTGCTGCCATATAATCGTTATATGCTACTACAGCGGAAAAAGGAATCGATTTGGCTAATAAGTTCGTTGCGGCGTATTCGCCACCTTCACTGTTAGGTTCTCCATATTCGATATAGCTTTGCGACGGATTTAATCCGTTATCTTTCATTGCGGTTAAGTAACCCTCGATACGCTCTTCTACATCTTCAATCGCATGGGAAGAAGCAATACAGGCAATTTGAGTGTGTCCGTGACGGATCAGAAACTCAGTAGCTAAATATGAGCCTTTTCGATTATCGAGTGAAATACACCGGTGGCCTAATTCAGGAATGTGTCGATTAATAATGACCATGCCGGGTACTTCATCAGCAAACCCAATCAACTCTTTATCTGTTAGGCTTTTAGAATGAATAATCAACGATTCACAACGACTATTAATAAGCAGTTCTATTGATTCTCTTTCACGTTTTAGATCATGGTAACCATTACAAATAAGAATATGTTTACCGTGTTGCTGCGCAATATTATCAATCGCTTTTACTGCGGTGCCGAAAAATGGGTCAGAAACATCAGAGACCAGTACACCAACGGTATTAGTGGTTTGGTTAACCAACGCTCTGGCGTTGGCATTTGGCCTATAGCCCAGCTTACGCATTGCGAGCTTTACTGCCTCTACAGAGGTGACGCTTGCTTTAGGTGATTTGTTTATCACCCGTGAAACGGTAGCAACGGATACACCGGCTTCCTTTGCTACATCTTTGATCGTTGCCATAAGTTACCTCTACTCTCAGTGTCTTTTATTTAACAATGTAAGTGAAAATAACGCAATGCGGTGTGTCGCATAATCAATAAGTAGTACCTAACTTCCTGTTTTATTGAAAACTATTATTTTGTAAACGTATAGCATTTTTTATCCACAGTTAGCATTCAGGTAAACGCCAGAGTCTAGCCACGTTTTCAGCAAGATCTGCAAGATTAATATCAGCTTCAGCGAACGCAGTACGGAGATCAAACGCTCGTGGAATCGCAACGAATACCGCGTCTATACCGCAGTTATAGACAGCTTGATAATCGTTACCTACACACCCGACCATCGCAATGACAGGTATATCGGTCTTTTTCGCAGCTTGAGCAACACCCATTGGCGTTTTTCCATGCGCAGTTTGCCAATCAATACGGCCTTCACCTGTAATAACAAGATCGGCTCCCACGAGTTGCTTATCTAACTTAACGGTATCGATAACAATCTCAATGCCTGGTTTGAGTTCGGCATTAGAAAAACCGATCAAAGCGCCGCCCATACCGCCTGCTGCACCTGCACCTGCTGCGGAAATAATTGATTTACCCAGCTGCTGCTGTACTTTATTACCGAAGTTGAGCATACCTGCATCAAGTAAACTTATATCGCTATCGGTTGCGCCTTTTTGTCGGCCAAAAGTGGCTGTGGCGCCGTGCTCCCCACATAATGGATTATCGATGTCGCAAGCAACGAGAATGTCACAATTTGCAAAACGAGTGTCTATAGCAGAACAGTCAATGGTATTTATATCGGCAAGTCCGGCGCCGTTGGTTTCTACTGGTTGATTATGAGCATCAAAAAATTTAACGCCAAGTGCGTCCAGCATTCCAATACCCCCATCATTGGTTGCACTACCACCTAAGCCGATGATTAACTTTTTCGCACCAGCATTTAAAGCATGCACAATCAATTCGCCCGTGCCATAACTTGAGGTTAATTTTGGATCTCGTAATGAATTTTCTACATGATGTAAACCACTGGCGGCCGCCATTTCTATGACCGCAGTTTCTCCGTCACCTAGCATGCCATAGAATGCGTTAACGCTTTTTTTCAATGGCCCAGTCACACTTAGGTGAACAATTTTTCCATTGGTTGAATCGACCAGAGATTGCACCGTGCCTTCTCCGCCGTCGGCAACCGGGACATGCAATATTTCTGCGTCTTTCCAGACTCGGCGTAAACCATTTTCTATAGACTGACAGACTTGCTTGGCAGTGAGACTTTCTTTGAATGAATCTGGCGCAATAACTATTTTCACAATATATCCTCATTCATAATGGAGCATTGGTTAAGGTAATTAGTCTCACTTATTATGCAGAAGTATCGGTCAAATATCCTTGTGCAAGTGACTAATTATTTTGGATTTATTTATCCAATTATTGAGCTTGTGAATAATTTTAATGGCAATTTTGCGTTATTACTAAAATAAACCGATTAACTAGAAAGCATATGCGCTAAGTAAAGTTCAACTAATCCAGAAAATTCATGTGGTGAAGTGTTCGTTATTTTTTCTATTTTATTTAGACGATAGCGTAAAGTGTTTCTATGAATGAACAGTGATTCAGCACAAGCTTTTAGGTTACCTTGATGAGTAAAAAGGGCCTGTAACGTTTTGACTAACTGTCCGGATTTGTCAGCGGCTAGTAACTGAGAATAGGGAGCGGACAGTTGCGTGCCTTGCCATGTATCGGTTAATGGCGAAAGCAGGACTGGTAATCTGACTTCATCGAATAGAAACAGGTTTTTGTTTGGTTGATGCAGTTGGCCAAATGCCATCACTTGCTGAGCACTTTTGAATGAAATAGCTATATTTTCAGCTCCTTTGAAATACTTGCCTAGAGCGATATTCACATTACCAATGCCCTTATGTTGTAAATTTTGCAAAAGGTGTCGTAAACGTTGAAAAAGTTGCTCAAGAATTTGCTGATCTTGTTCGTTGACGTCGCGAGCATTGTCAACCTGATACGGCTTTAAAATCACCATCTCATTAAACGACAACACCGCCACAAGATCGTCTCCTTGAGGATATTCAAGTAATTCAACCACTTTACGAATAGTCTCTTGACTTACTGGAACGACTGACCGTTCAAAGCGAATAATAGCGGCCACCCTAGGTACAGATAGATCAATTTCGAGTCGAGATGACCAATCCTCTAGCTCCGTCTTGGATAATTTGTTTTGTACCCACGCGGTTATAAATTCTTCTTTGTGGCGTCTGTCCCATTGAAGTTGTTCGATGAGTTTGGCTTGTTCCACTATCATTTCTGCGGTCATTTTAACTAATTCCGCATAGCTACGAATAGAGTTGGGATCGCCGGTAATTCCAACCACTCCAATCACTTGCTGTGAAACTTTAAGCAGTAAATTTATACCGGGTTTAACGCCTTTTAGGGTAGGGGTATCACCGTGATTAACTTCAAGGGTATCGCCATGTTTAAGTGCCAATAAAGCACCGTCATGTATTTTTCCTATTCGGTCATTATCACCACTGGCGATAATGGTACCAGCGTGGTTCATTACATTGATATTGTTGCCAATGATAAGCATAGTACGGTCAACAATTTGTTGGGCTAACTGATGATCAAGAAGCATGGTTCGGTACCATTTTTATAGAGCAATGAGTTGTGATTTTAACGTTTAAACAGTCATTCTTGTTGATAGTAGCGCGTAACCTTGAAAACAAAAAGGACTGGTAATCCAGTCCTTTAAGTTAATCAACTTAATTTGGCAAATTGTGCGAGTGAGTTATTGTTATAAAATAATGCTTGCAGCATTTAAGGCTGTGAATTAGTTGTTGTGTAACTCGCTGTTAAGTTCAACCGCTGACTTGTTGGTTAGACACTCGATTTGACCCGTTACAGAGTTACGACGGAAAAGAAGGTCGGATTTACCGGCAAGATCTCTTGCTTTAACGACTTCAACTTCTTGTCCTTTAGCATCTAGCATGCGTACTTTAGAACCTGCGGTAACGTATAATCCGGACTCAACAGTACAGCGATCACCTAGTGGGAAGCCAAGACCCGAGTTGGCACCTAATAAGCTATTTTCGCCGATAGAAACAACAACCGTACCCCCACCAGAAAGCGTCCCCATGATAGAAGCACCACCACCAATATCAGAACCGTTACCAACCACAACACCAGCTGAAATGCGACCTTCTACCATGCTTACTCCACTGGTTCCTGCATTGAAGTTGATAAAACCTTCGTGCATAACGGTTGTCCCTTCCCCAACATGAGCGCCTAGACGAACACGAGAAGTGTCTGCAATACGAATACCATTAGGAACAACGTAATCAACCATTTTAGGGAACTTGTCTACACAGTCAACGACGATCGCTTCACCCGCTAGACGAGCTTCTATTTGACGTTCCGCTAACTCAGGTAGGTCGATTGGCCCTTTATTCGTCCATGCAATATTGTGCATTAGACCAAAAATGCCATCCAGAACGGTACCGTGAGGTTGAACCAAGCGATGTGAAATCAATTGTAATTTCAAATATCCTTCCGCGACAGATTGTGGTTTTTCATCGGATTCTAAGATAACCAAAACTAATGCTTGTTCAGACGCTGCTGCTTTCTCTGCAAACGCGGCATTTTCAACATCTGCATTTGCTGCAAATGCGGTAGCAAGTTCAGCGCTGAGTGCATTAGAAACTTCAATTGCTTGGTTGCCAGACTCATAACCTGTTAATTTGCTTAGTGCAGCAACAAGTGACTCGCTAGGGTTTAAAACTGGGTTTGGAAAAAACGCTTCAATAATTTTGCCTTCACGGTTTTTGGTTGCCGTGCCGAATGCGAGAGAAAAATAAGCCATTTGTTGTATCTCCAAATATAAGTGTGATGGTTCGATTGCCACAGAAGAAAGCATCCAATTTACGGGGCTTTGCGCTACGGCGTTATCCAACGCAATTTGAGTTAGGTTTTGCTCTGTTTGCCATCATAAAGATAGCGAACCCGAGATTAAAGAGCTAAACAGTATAAAGTCTGCAAATTGATATGGCTTGTCTTTTTAGCGATATATTTCTTTAAAAAGAAAGCTATTTTCAGTAATCAATTGGTTCGTCGCATTAAAAAACGCAGCGATTGCTGCGTTTTTTGTCAGGTCATTCTTGGCGTTGCTAAGCTTAGATTAAGCGGCGTTTTCTTGTGAGTCTTGTTGTGTCTCTTCGACCGCAGCGACTTTTTTCGGTTTTTTAGGCGCTGGTTTGCGTTTTGCACCTAGAGCATAAAGTACTTCATCTTTGTTCTGAGCCAAAAATAGTGAAAGTTCTTCTTGTTTTGCTTCATCTTCAACAAGATCACTTTTACCAATCAGCTCAAAAAGCTCATCTGCCATATCTAACATTTTGTCATAAGCGTCAGCTTCAGCTTTAGAGGTAAAAGTCATCTTTTCTTCTCCGTTGCGCTCGACCACGTACTTGACGATTACAGCCATGGTTATTCCTTAAATATTATCCTATTTGTTACTGTGCTTTTATACAGCTTATTACTGGTTAAGTCCACAATCATCTGTGGTTTTTAGAGCAAGCAACAAGTCTACGACTGACTTAGTTACCAATTATTAATAACTCGGAATTTCAAGCCGTTTCTCTAACATCCTGACGCCTTGAGACACAATTAATATAAGAATTAAGTATTCTAAAACAAGGAAGCTATAAATCTCTAATGGCAAATACTCATTGACGACCAATTCATTCGCTTTTCTGGTGAGATCATTTAAACCGATAACACTGACAAGCGACGACATTTTGAGAATATAGACAAATTGATTACCTAGAGGAGGCAGCATTTGCCTTAACGCCAGCGGTAAAATAATCAAACGCATTTTTTGCCAATAAGAGAGACCAAGTGACTTGGCTGCCTCATGTTGGCCTTGTGAAATAGATTGAATTCCACCTCGAAACACTTCTGCCAGAAAGGCACTTTCAGCAATCGATAGCGCAATAATGCCAGCCCAAAAATGATTAAGACTAATCTCTAATAATGTTGGTAAGCCATAATAAACCCACAATAGTAGTACCAATACTGGTATCGCTCGTATTATTTCAACATACGCTCGGTTGAGCATTCGTAGAATTCGCCACTTAGATAAAGCGAACAGCGCGACAACTAAACCAATGATCATAGCAAACAGCATACTTATTAATGAAATGGTAATCGTGTCGTAGAACCCAGACACTAAAAAATTAAGGTTTGCTGAGCCTTGCTTTGTATTTGGATCGAGTACATACCAACCCCATTGATAATCACTGCATCCTGTTAACGCTAGCAAAGATAAAGTAAGAATTAGGTATTTCTTATGAAAAAACAGCATGAATAGAGTCTAGATATTTAAAGTGTAAGTGTTATGTTAACAACTTATAGAAAAAAAGCATAAATCATACGGGAATAACCTAAATCATATGGGAATAAACATGAAGAAATGGATGCTACTTTTTTTGACCGCCACGTTAAGCATAACTAATGCGATGGCAGAAACCAGCCGCTTACAAAATATATTAAGCTCAGGTGTACTCAGAGTTGGGACGACAGGGGATTGGAACCCTATGACGGTAAAAGACCCAACAACCAATAGTTACAAGGGATTCGATATTGATGTGACGACTGAGTTAGCCAAAGATTTAGGCGTTGAAATTGAATATGTTGCCGCCGATTGGAAAACATTGGTTAACGGCATAACGGCGGATAAATACGATATGACAGGCAGTGCGTCATTAAACATGTCTCGTGCTAAAGTGGCGGGTTATAGCCAACCTTATTTCTATTTGGCTTTCGTTCCTGTCGTGCAAAAAAAATCATTAGATAAATTTACCGATTGGCAAGATATTGATAAACCGGACGTTAAGGTTGCAGCAACACTTGGTACGGTACAAGAAAAAATGGTAAAAGACTTTTTCCCTAACGCTGAACATATCGTAATTGAAGCGCCTGCTCGTGATTTTCAGGAATTGCTTGCCAGAAGAGCGGATGTCTCCGTTACCTCAAATGTTGAAGCGGCCACATTGGTTGAACGTTTCAAACAGCTCGCGATTGTTCCAGTAGAACAAGCTCGTAAGCCGACACCTATTTCAATGCTTCTTCCACAAAATGATCAGGTATGGATTAACTATATTAATCACTGGATTGAATTGAAAAAAACACAAGGTTACTTTGAAGAAACAGCTGCAAAGTGGGGTCTAAAAAGCCTGTAGTTTTTTGTCAATTAGTCTTATCAATTTGATAAAAACATCAATCCCCTTAATTTGAATTGAGGGGATTTTTTTATTTATCGATAGGTTAGGTTATTTCTAACCCTAAGGTTACTTGCTTAAAGCAATATGCTAATCTTCTTGTATATTATGATGCCAACTTCGTTATGTCGTAGCCATTGAGCGATCGGTTCATTGATCTTCGCTTTAATGGGCAGAGGATTTGCCTTGTTTACTGTTTATCACTCCAACCAAATTGATGTTCTTAAATCTCTTCTTGCTGAACTTATTCGAGCTAACCCTTTAGATAATCCATTTGATAAAGAGCAAATCTTGGTGCAGAGTCCAGGTATGTCTCAATGGCTAAAAATTGAGTTAGCCAAAGAACTGGGTATTGCGGCGAATATTGAATTTCCCTTGCCCGCTACGTTTATCTGGTCAATGTTTGTAAAAGTGCTCGATGATGTCCCGACTAAAAGCGCATTCACCAAAGAATCAATGATTTGGAAGTTAATGCATGTGCTTCCTCAGCAACTAAATAATCCAGATTTTGTCCCATTACAAAGCTATTTAGTTGATGACGATGATCAGTCTAAACTGTATCAATTGGCAGAGAAAATAGCCGATATCTTGGATGGCTATTTAGTTTATCGTCCAGAATGGATTACTCAGTGGGAGAAAGACCAATTGGTGGCCGATCTTGGTCAATCGATTACCGACTCTGACAAACCAGTCATTGATCTTGGTAAACAAGAAGCATGGCAAAAAACATTGTGGCAAGCCATGTATGATCACACGGTTAATCTAGGCCAATCTCCCTATCACCGGGCCAACCTTTATGATGACTTTATTGACACGTTAGAGCATTACACCGGCACCCTTGAATCATTACCTAATCGGTTGTTTGTCTTTGGTATATCGTCTATTCCGCCACGTTACATGGATGCGTTAGCTGCTCTAGGACGCCATATTGATGTACATTTAATGTTTACCAATCCATGTCGTTTTTACTGGGGTGATGTTAGGGATAAAAAATATGTCGCCAAACTAGCGGCGAAAAATAAAAAACCAGATGAATTGGTTGACCGTGTCGTGAGCGATTCAGATGAGTCGCCAGAACAGCAACCCCTTCATACTGATGTTATTGGCAATAGTTTACTTGCTTCAATGGGAAAATTAGGTCGAGATAATATGTTGTTATTATCTCAACTGGCTTCGAATGAAATTGAAGCCTTTGTTGAGGTGAACAGAGACAGTGTCTTGCATCAAATTCAAGCTGATATTTTAAATCTTGAAGAGCGACAAGATGATCAAAACCTATTGTCGAGCCAACACAAAAATCCAATAGTTGTAAATGATACCTCGCTTAGTTTGCACGCCTGCCATAGCCCAATGCGCGAAGTGGAAGTGCTGCACGACCGTTTATTGGAAATGTTTGAACAAGATCCGAACCTTAAACCACGAGATATTATTGTTATGGTGGCAGATATCAATAACTACAGTGCAGCGATTCAGGCGGTATTTGGTAACGCACCAGGCAAGCGAAGTATTCCTTTTTCTATTTCAGATAGAAGTGCGACTCAAGAGAGTCCTATTTTAAATGCTTTTCTTCGGCTGATTGCTTTACCACAAAGTCGTTGTGGTGCTCCTGAGATATTAGAACTGTTAGAAACACCCGAAATATTGAATCGATTCGACTTGAATGACAATGAATTTGAACGAGCTCGACGCTGGGTTGAAGAGTGTGGCATTCGTTGGGGGTTAGATAAATCAACAGGAAGTGAATTTGATTTACCTGACACAGAACAGAATACTTGGTTGTTTGGCATTCAAAGAATGTTACTTGGTTACGCGATGCATAGCAGTACGGATGTTTATCATGCCCCCAATGGCTTGATCGCGCCTTATAATGAAGTTCAGGGAATGGATGCCGAAATAGCCGGTAAATTGGCCAGTTACATTGATAAGATTTCTTCGTATCGCGGCATACTTTCTAGGACACAATCGCTTGAAGATTGGTTGGATCTGCTTTATCGCCTAATGGATGACTTTTTCCTAGTTGGCATAGAAGGCGAAGTGGCGATGAAATCCATTCGAGATGTGTTGCAACAATTATCTTCTCAGTTAAAAGATGCGGCTTATAGTGAACCAATGTCAGCCAATGTTATGGTTGAATATTTGCAAAGTAAGTTATCCAGTTCTCGTGTTAGTCAGCGTTTTCTCGCCGGACAAGTTAACTTCTGTACTTTGATGCCGATGCGATCTATCCCTTTTTCTGTGGTTTGTCTGTTAGGAATGAACGATGGTGAGTATCCTCGAGTGATGCCAAAAGAAGGTTTAGATTTAATGAACCAGCAAGCCAGACCGGGTGACCGCTCACGACGAGATGATGATCGATATCTGTTTTTAGAAGCAATACTTTCCGCCCAAACTCGTTTGTATATTAGTTACGTGGCTCGTTCTATTCAGGATAATAGTGAGCGCTCACCTTCTACATTGGTATCTGAATTACTTGATTACTGTGGGCAAAACTTCTGTTTGTCGGGACATCAAGATTTAACGAGTGATGAATCTTATCTCGCGTTGGTTGAGCATTTAACTTGCCGTTATCCTTTAGTTCCGTTTAGTCCAAGTGCATTTAGTGGTGATTATCGTAGTTATGCTAAAGAATGGTTACCAGCAGCAAAAAGACAAGGACGACAAGCGGATAAATTCATACAAGAGTTGCCCGATTATCAAATAGTCTCTGAGCTAAAAGACTCGCTGCCTCTGATTGAATTGCAACGCTTTTGGCGTTTACCGGTGCAATATTTCTTTAATCGACGACTAAAAGTGTTTTTTGAAGATTTTGCTCCAACGATGGAAGATGACGAACCGTTTTTATTAGATAATTTGCAAAATTATCAGATAAGGCATGAACTATTACAAACATTATTGGATGCCCGGCTTAATCAACAAGATGAGTCATTGGTTTATCAAAATTTTGTTCAAGAGCAAAGAGCTAAAGGCAGTTTGCCTATTGGTTCTTTTGGTGAACTAGAAATGACTGCTAATTTAGATAAAACCGAGCAAATGGTTGAGGTTCTTTATTTTCTTTGTCAAAACCCGTTAGACGATATTGAAGTTGATTTGCAAATCGAATCTGATCAATTGAACGAATCGATTAATTTAACTGGCTGGTTAGGTGGACACTATCAATCGGGTCTTATCCGTCATCGCAGCGGTACTATTCGTAGTCAAGATTATCTTAATGCTTGGATAGAACACTTGTGCCTGGCTTTGAATGGGCAAAATAAAATGACTCACCTTATTGGCTTTAATAATAAATCGGGCCTTGAGCATAAAGTTATCTTGCCAGTCGAGAAAGCTAAAGCGAGTAAATATTTGGCCGAATTAGTTGAATATTATTTTCAGGGGTTGAATCAACCGTTAGCTTATTTTCCAAAAACCGCTCTGGTCGGAGTGCAGAGGATCATGGCAAGCAAAGATGATGCGCAGAAGCAGATGGCCACCACTTTTAATGATGGTTATCAATTTCGTGGCGAAGGCAGCAATCAATATATCAATCGAGTTTGGCCGGAATGGAATGACCATTTGTGTCAGCAAACGACCAATATCGCTGTAGAAGTATTATCAAATGCATTTAAGCAGATCAAAGACCGAGATGAGATGGAATCTTAGCGTATGTGTACCGCGATGACTGATAAAGAGCTAACGCAAAGCGGGCCGCCTGTAAATCATTATTATTTGTAGGGTGTTTACAGTACGGCCAAAGGTCAGAGGGACCAAGAATTTTTCTGTTGATGCGAGCTTTTGATTAAATATATGCTCCGTAAATCGATTGGCTAGGATACTAAAGGCAAACTAATTGGTTAACAGTGACGATCGTCTCGCTATCAGACAGCAGTTTTGTATAAAGACAAAGATATTTTAAATATTTGTTATAGCTCACACATCATTTTTACAATGGATAATCGAGAACTGAAATTATGCCACAAACCCTAAACACAATGACTTTTCCTCTTCACGGCGCAAGGCTAATAGAAGCTTCTGCAGGAACAGGAAAAACGTTCACAATTTCTGGTTTGTACTTACGTTTGTTGCTTGGTCACGGTGATAAAGAGACCACTCATGGAATGCCTCTTACCGTTGATCAAATATTAGTGGTGACTTTTACCGAAGCTGCTACGGCAGAATTAAGAGAACGCATTCGGAGCAAAATCCATGACGCGCGAATTGCATTTTTGCGCCAAGAGAGTAGCGATCCAGTTATTAAGTCGTTATTAATTGAAGTAAAAGATACCGATTGGGCGATAGATATTTTGCTAAATGCCGAGCGTCAAATGGATGAAGCGGCTATTTTTACCATTCATGGCTTTTGCCAAAGAATGCTTACCCAAAATGCTTTTGAGTCGGGCAGCCGTTTCAGTAACGAATTTGTTACCGATGAAAGTAAACTTAAAGCGCAAGTGGTGACCGATTATTGGCGTCGAAATTTCTATTCGCTGTCAGTCTCTTTGGCTAATGAAGTAAGAACGATATGGAAATCACCAGATAACTTGCTCGGTGACATCTCATCGTTACTAACCGGTGCGCCAATAGCGCTTACCGTCGCCCCAATGGAAAATTCATTAAATCATTTACATCAAAAAAATATTGAGTCTATTGAACAATTCAAAGCCAATTGGATAAAAAATTCAGCTGATATACCTCAAGTTATTAATGAGTCTAACGTAAGTAAGCGCTCATTTAGTAAAAAAAATCTCCCCGCGTGGTTCAATGAAGTATTGAGATGGGCTAATTCACCTACCACGGATTATCGCTATCCCGATAAACTGGAAAAATTCACTGACGAATTTGTACAAGATAAAACAGCGCAAGATCAAGTGGTGCCTCAACACCCATTATTTTCCGCAACCAGTGAATTTATAGCTAACAAACCAAGTTTAAAAGAGCCTTTACTTGCCCACGCGATACATATGTGCCGAGAGCAGTTGAAGCAGGTCAAGCAACAAAAACATTGGTTGTCATTTGACGATTTATTGACCAATCTTTCGGCTGCAATTGATAGCGATGAACTTGGTATTCTGACTAGTCGAATCCGCCAACTTTATCCTGTCGCCATGATTGATGAATTTCAAGATACCGATCCGCTGCAATACAGTATTTTCAGTCGAATTTATTTGGATAATCCAGAGACTGGATTATTTATGATTGGCGACCCGAAACAGGCGATTTATGCTTTTCGTGGTGCGGATATTTTTACTTATATCCGTGCTCGAAATGAAGTGAAAAATCATTACACTCTCGATACTAATTGGCGGTCAAGTGCCGATATGATTGAAGCGGTAAACGGACTGTTTTCTCAAGCCAGTTCGCCTTTCATGTACGATAAAGATATTCCATTTTATCCAGTTAATCCGAGCCCAAATGCTGAATATCGTCGTTGGTGGTTAGCGGGTGAACAACAAAAAGCGCTGACTTATTGGTTCGACAATGCCGAGCAACCGATACCAAAAAACGCTTATTTAAATACTATGGCGGCTCAAACAGCACAAAAAATCAGCCAAATATTGAGTAGTAATCAGCAGAAAACCTATTTTGTCGATGCCAAACAACAACATCAACCAATCGAAGCCGGTAATATCGCCGTACTGGTGAGGACTGGTTCGGAAGGGCAACTTATTCGACGAGAGTTGGCTAATAATGGTGTCGCGAGTGTGTATTTATCCAACCGAGACAGTGTTTTTCAAAGTAGCATGGCTACGGCAACATTACGTTTGTTACAAGCGGTACTTTATCCAGAAGATGAACGGTTACTAAGAGCGGCACTTGCATCTGATATTTTACTTAAAACCAGTCGTGAATTAGATAATCTTAATGATGATGAAATTGAACTAGAAAATAAGATAAATCAGTTTAGAGGCTTTCGAAAAATTTGGCAGCAACGCGGTGTCATGCCAATGTTGAGAGCCATAATGACAGCTGAGAGCATTGCTGAGAACTTATTAACTCAACAGTTTGGCGAGCGTCTTATTACCGACTTTTTACATCTCGGCGAATTGTTACAACAAGCCAGTCTTACTCTCGATAGCGATCATGCCTTGATTCGTTGGTTTGCCGAAGCCATCCAACAAGGCAAAAGTGGTATTGGGGCGGTTGATGATGAAATCCAAAGATTAGAATCAGAAAGAAATTTAGTACAGATAGTAACTATTCATAAATCCAAAGGGCTTGAATATGATTTAGTTTTCCTGCCTTTTATCTCAACCTATCGGGAATCTAAAAGTGGCCAGTTCTACGATGATTCACAACAGAAAACCGTTCTAGACCTGAAATTAGAGGCGGAATCTATCCGGTTATCGGATGAAGAACGTTTAGCAGAAGACTTACGTTTACTGTATGTCGCCGTGACTCGTGCGGTTTACGGTTGCTTTATTGGCGTAGCGCCTTTGCGAAGAGGGAAAGCTAAAATAGAGCCGACCAGCGCTCATCTGAATTCAGTAGGATACTTGTTGAAAGACGGGCAGTCACTGACTTGTACGCAATTAGAGAGTGAAATAATTAGGCAAGAATCTCAATGTTCTCAAGCAGTAACCGTTAGTTATATTAATGAAGAGAGTACTAATGACGAGAACATGTCAAAGGGTGAGTTTTTGAATAGCAGTGATAATAATATGCCAACAGCAGGGTATTTAGATCATAGTGAGCCAAAAGAACATGATGATCTAAATGCGCGTGATATGACCATTGAGATAGATAAAAACTGGTGGATAACCAGCTATTCAAGCCTCGCGAAGCAGGGGCATGCTGCGACAAGTGCTCACACTGCACTAGACATTGAAATTCAATCGATGGGACTTGATATCGATTCGGCCCAAGATACAGAGCAAGTTGTGGTTGAAGAGCCAGAGCCGAGTATATTCACATTTCCTCGTGGAGCGAGGCCTGGTACGTTTTTACATACTATTTTTGAACAGATTGATTTTACCTTGTCGGCAGGCAGTCCTCAAACCACCCAAATCATTGCTGATTTATTGCAGTCTCATCAATACGAGGATAAGTGGTTACCGATACTGCAACGTTTAGTTGATAATGTACTGTCTACACCATTAGACGGACAGAACTTGATACTTAACAACAAAGATAGTTCATCTAAGTTGGTAGAAATGGAGTTTTTATTGCCTATTGAGCATCTCTCTTCGTTTTTGTTTAATCGTTTAAATAGTCACTATGATCCACTGTCGAAACAAGCAGCCTCGCTTGGTTTTGGTGACGTCAATGGAATGCTTAAAGGTTTCATTGATTTAGTGTTTGAACATCAAGGTAAATACTATGTACTGGATTGGAAATCAAACCATTTAGGTGATGATCCACAACAGTACACTGCTGACGCATTAGAACAGGCAATGATAGAACATCGCTACGATTTCCAGTATCAAATATATGCTTTAGCCTTACATCGGTTCTTACGTAATCGAGTGGTTAATTACCAATATGAGACTCATTTTGGTGGCGTATATTACTTATTTCTTCGTGGTATAGATGGTACTCAAAATCAAAATAAATCCGCTAATGGCATCTTTTTTAACCGACCAGATAAAGCGTTCTTAAATAAGTTTGATCAATTGATAGATGGCAAGTCAGTCGAGGTTAGCAATGCTGAATAAAGTAGAGTGGTTACAAGAAACAAGTGGCATCCGATTGCTTGATGTACAATTTGCTCGTTTTATTGCTTCTATTGAAGCTAATTCACCTAACGACGTTGGTTTCATTGCCGGTTTATTAAGTTATGAGCTGTCTAAAGGGCACATCTGTATCAAACTCAGTGACTTTAATCCAGCTCACATTCTTGGCCTTTACGGACAAACTGCAGACATTTTGTTGGCTGAATGTGCCAAGGTTAACTGGCATCAAATTTTGACTGGTGCCTCTTCTATTGGTGATGAAATAGATAGCCAACAGCCATTGATTTTTGATGGAGAAAGATTGTACCTGCAAAGGTATTGGTACTATGAATGCTTTTTGGCAGACAAACTCAATAACTTAGCAGAACCAATGCCGTTTTCAGTTGAAGAGAAACAAACGCTCGCCGAAACGTTAGATCGCCTTTTTCCAACAGAGGCAGATCAAGTAAAGGAAGTCAATTGGCAAAAGGTTGCGGTTGGGGTGGCATTATCGCGTAAACTTTCGGTTATCTCTGGTGGACCCGGTACAGGCAAAACGACCACCGTAGTAAAATTGCTTTCTGCCTTGATTGAACAAGGTTTGCAAAAAGGACAAATACCTAAAATTAAGCTGGTTGCTCCTACAGGGAAAGCAGCGGCAAGATTAACCGAGTCTATTGGTGGCGCAGTGGATAGTTTAGTCAACAATGAGCAAACCAAATTATTAATGCCCACTAGTGCGAGTACCATCCATCGGTTATTAGGTGCGATGCCAGATCACGCTGAATTTCGTCATAATCAAACTAATCCATTGCATCTTGATTTACTGGTGGTCGATGAGGCATCGATGGTTGATTTACCTCTAATGGCAAAATTACTCGATGCGTTGCCAAAACAAGCTCGGTTGATACTTTTAGGTGACAAAGATCAGTTAGCCTCTGTTGAAGCTGGGGCAGTCTTAGGGGATATATGTGCTTTTATTGATGGTGGATATAGTGCAAAACAAGCTTCTTTATTAGCTGAACTTACTGGATTTGATCCTGCTTGGTTGTCCGCAAAGGCCTCATCTTCTATACAAGACAGTGCTACAAGCAGTCGTTTGTCAGAGTGTTTATGTCTGTTGAGAAAAAGCTATCGTTTCAACGAAAATTCAGGAATAGGCGTGCTTGCTAAAGCTATCAATCAATCTGATATTCCTGCGCTAATATCGGTATTGGACTCTGATTATCAGGATGTGATTCATCATCAGTTAACCACAGATAGTTATCTCGAGATGATTGATTTTCTTGTCGCAGAGTATAGCAACTATCTCACTTGCGTTAACAAGGTGGTAAACGATGATTCTGAACACATTACTCAACATGCTAGAAAGGCATTATCTCTATTTTCTCAATGTCGATTATTGTGTGCCGTTAGAGAAGGTAAGTTTGGTTTATCTGGATTAAACCAACAAATAGAAATCGGTTTGAAGCAAGCTCGACTGATTAATACTAGTGACGAATTATGGTATCTGGGACGGCCTATTATGATTAGCCGCAATGATCATGCGTTAGGGTTATTTAATGGTGATATTGGTATTACCATGTTGGTAACAGAGACTGATAAAATGGGCGAACAACGTCGTTATTTAAAAGTGTTTTTTGAACTCCCTGATGGCAGTGTTAAAGCTGTGTTGCCAAGTCGGATACCAGAACATGATACGGCTTATGCTATGACTATTCATAAGTCTCAAGGGAGTGAGTTTCCTACAACGGTAATGGTTTTGCCTAATCAACATTCTAGTATTTTAAGTAAAGAACTGATTTATACAGGAGTCACTCGGGCAAAAAATAAGCTTATCGTTTTTGCAGATAGTAAAGTAATGATAAAAGGGGCGAAAACAAAAACGCAAAGACTAAGCGGTTTGAAGAGTAGGTTGGCTAAGACCACCTAATGTTATTAGGTGGTCTTTTATTACGCTGTTTTACAAAACAGTTTCTGAAAAAGAAACGTTTTTAATACCATGTCTTCTCTGACAGTGGAAAATCATTTTCTTGACATTGTCGTCTACGGGAAACACACAATGTACATTTAATCCATTAAGAAAATTATTTTCGGCCATATCAATAAAGCTTTGGGCCGAATTACATATGATAGTTTTCATAAAAATACTCAAGTTAGATAATCTTTCAATTTTTAACTATTTTATCGTTAAAAATTGATTCCTTGAGCCATCTGACTAGCGCATAATATCAGCGTTATAAGTAAATGAAAACTAACCACGCTTGAAAAAATACAGAACATTCGACTTTAATTATAAGTTATTGTTTGTCTGAGTGAAATTTATACATCTAATAACAGTATTTTTGAGCGTCTTTGGAAGTTGTACAAATTTTGTTTGCCCATTGGCAACTGCGATACGCCAACTTCTTGAAAGCCTTGTTCTCTAAACCAATGCAAGCTATGGGTTGTAAGGACAAATATTTTTTCTATTCCCACACGGCGAGAGTATTGCTTCATCTGATTGAGTAAATCTAGGCCTCTATTACCATCTCGGTAATCAGGATGTATTGCAACACACGCCATTTCAGCCATTTTTTCTTCAAAATATGGGTAAAGTGCTGCGCATCCTATTACTAGGCCATCTTTTTCGATTAAGGTAAATTGATGAATTTCTTGCTCGAGTTGTTCTCGTGATCGGCGAACGAGGACTCCTTGCTCTTCCAGTGGCCTAATTAGCTCTAAAATTCCGCCAATGTCGTCGATTTCTGCTCTTCTAATTTGTTCAGCACTGGCCATTACCACTTGTGTTCCAATACCATCTAAAGAGAACAGTTCCTGTATCAATGCTCCATCAATGTTGTAACTTATCAAATGGCTTCGATTAACTCCTGCTCGGCATGCCGAAATAGATCCTCGAAGAAAACGCAAAGTACCCGAGCTATTATCGAGCGCATGATTATTGTTTGATTCTAATTGCTGTAAAATATTTTCAGCACTATTTGGAAATAACTCCGCAATGACATTGTCATCTTGGTCTTTGATTCCTTGTTCCGAGCAAAAGCCTATCAATTTATCTGCTTTGAGACGAATCGCTACTTGGGTAGCAACTTCTTCGGATAATAGGTTAAAACACTCGCCAGTAACAGAACTGGCAACCGGCCCCATCAATACAATGGAACCTTGATCGAGTACTTGATTAATCGCTTCTGTATCAATTCTTCTTACTTTGCCACTATGACAGTAATCAATACCATCATCTATGCCAAGAGGTTGTGCAATCACAAAGTTACCGCTAACCACATTAAGTTGAGTACCAGCCATAGGAGTATTGTTTAAGCTCATCGATAAACGAGCCGTAATCGCTAGTTGTAGCTGCCCTGCTGCCTGCATTACTAATCCAAGCGTTGACGTCTCGGTGATCCTTATCCCTTTGTGATAAGGGGTAGTGAGGCTATTAGCGTCGAGAATTCGATTGATTTGAGGTCTTGCACCATGAACAAGCACTATTTTTGCGCCCAGGCTATGAAGCAATGCAATATCATTAATTATATTAGTAAAATTTGCAGCATCTACGGCCTCTCCACCGAGCATTATCACCATCGTTTTACCTCGATGAGCGTTAACATACGGAGTGGATTGTCGGAAACCTTTAACTAAAGCGGTGTTACGCATCTTCATAGTAAAATATTTGTTGAATTATTATATGAATATAATGAATTAAAATTCAAATTTGAGCAAATGTTTTTTCCGGTCATTTGAAATTTTAAGGGTTGTTATCGCCCTTAGCGCGTGTATATGGTTTAATATTTATTATCAGAGCGTAAATTTGTAGGAAGTATGTCTGAGCCAACAAATAAGTCATTGACAAAAGAACAGGTCAGAGTGAAAAGAACCGTAATTGTGGTCGTGGTTCTTTTGTTGTTATTTATCTCCGTAATAGCAAGTGTATTAGTGGCTCGTTCTTTTGAAAATCAACAGTTAATAAGCAAAATATATGGGATTTGGGAGGAGCAGAATGTACCACCCTATGCGCAAGAGATATTTGAAGTTCGAAAAGATGCCATTTATGTTGAGAATAGAATTGTTGATACAAACTATACGTTCGATGGCAATAGATTAAAGTATATATATCAAGGCCAAACGTATGAATATAAAGTTTTAGATAAAAATGTGACCGAAATGAAGAGAATGAGCCCTTCATACTATGACAGTATTTTTTACATTCGTGGTAAGGTCATTCCCAATAAATCAGCTAATGATTCTACTGATTTATATAAATAAGTTATTTTTAAGCACGCTAATGTTAGGTAATAAGCTGTTTATTCAGTGAATATCTTCTCTCAACTAACAACTAATGGAATGTTTTAAGTGCCTTTAAGCAATAAACTCATCAATAATATCCGTACTACTTTGTTCATTTTTTGCTTTTCTATTTTAGTAGGATGTAGCCAATCAACCAGCCTGGCTCAACAATATAACGGCGAGACTTTCACTTCTAATTTAAATCAAGTGGATAGTATTTACTCTAATAAGCCCCGTGATTTTTCTAATTTTTATGAACAAGCAGAACAGGTTATCTCTCATTCTCCTTCAATGGCAAAGCGCTATCAAGGGTTGTATGACCAACTGAACAATTGGGTTATTCAAAGTGGTGAACCAACAGATCTTGCAAATTATGGCATTGAAATAGCACAACTAGGTGGAGGAGATAAAAAAGGCAACGTTCTGTTTACTGGCTATTTTTCTCCAGTGATAGAGTTA
Organism: Vibrio sp. TH_r3; assembly: GCF_033101115.1. Classification (NCBI taxonomy): domain Bacteria; kingdom Pseudomonadati; phylum Pseudomonadota; class Gammaproteobacteria; order Vibrionales; family Vibrionaceae; genus Vibrio; species Vibrio sp. TH_r3. The sequence continues at coordinate 64,041 of NZ_JAWMPW010000009.1, forward strand.
CGCCATCAAGCAGATAACCGATTTAAATACCCGTTATACGGTTTACCTGAATGCAGTGATGACTGTCCGACTAGAAGCCAAATTTATAACGGTGCTTTAGAGGGGTTAGGTTTAGAGTTAGGTTATGCTGAAAATATGATTGACCCTTTTATCATGGAAGTACAAGGCAGTGGTTTTGTTCATTTTGCAGATGATAATACCTTGCAATATTTTGGCTATGCAGGAAAGAACAACAAAGAATATGTCAGCATAGGACGTTTGCTTATTGAATCGGGACAAGTCAAACGAGAAGATATGTCTTTAAGGGCAATAAAAAATTGGGTTATGCAAAATGATGATGTCAAAGTACAACATTTATTGCAGCAAAATCCTTCGTTTGTGTTCTTTGAGCCGAAACAGGACTTGGCAGTTATGGGAGCCGCTGGTATCCCCTTATTACCAATGGCTTCAGTTGCAGGAGATAAAAACCTATTTCCTATGGGGACGCCTATTTTAGCTGAAGTTCCATTGCTTAATGCTGATGGAACCTGGAGTGGAGCACATGCTTTACGCTTGTTAATTGTGCTAGATACGGGCGGAGCAGTGAAAGAAAATCATTTAGATTTATATCATGGAATGGGACCGAGAGCAGGCACAGAGGCCGGACATTACAAACATTTTGGTCGAGTGTGGAAGCTAGGCTTAACTGGAGAGCCTACCGCGTCACCTTGGCTTACTTCTAGTAATTATCAAGCGACCTCGAATTGACAGTCGCTTCTCAATAATAGCAACTTATAATTAATAGCAATCAAGCGAATTTATTTAACGCTAAATCAATCTAGACTTTTGTTGCAAGAGTGCGTATAAAACGCACTCTTTCATTTTCAATACAGTTTCGGAATCGACATTATGAATGATCTTAATTCTCCAGCGTCAGAAAACTATGAGCAACGTTTTGGCGGGACTCGTCGACTGTACGGCCACCAACAAGTGGAGATTTTGAGAGCGGCGCATGTATGCGTTGTAGGCATTGGTGGCGTTGGTTCGTGGGCTGTAGAAGCATTAGCTCGTACTGGAGTCGGTGAGCTAACATTAATTGATATGGATGATGTGTGTGTCACTAATATCAATCGTCAAATTCACGCGATTTCTGGTACAGTTGGGCAAAGTAAAGTTGAGGTTATGCAGCAACGGGTTAAATTGATTAATCCAGAGTGCAAAGTGAATATTATCGACGATTTTATTACGGTTGGTAATGTAGCAGAACACATCACCAAACAATACGATTATGTCTTGGATGCTATCGATAGCGTTAAACCCAAAACCGCTCTTTTAGCGTATTGTAAAAGTAATAAAATAAAAGTAATTACTACTGGTGGTGCTGGTGGTCAAACTGACCCTACTCAAATACAGGTGGCAGATTTAGCTCGGACAATTCAAGATCCTCTAGCTAAGAAGATCAAAGACAATTTGCGTCGCTTTTATAATTACAGTAAGAATCCACAAAGAAAATTTGGAATAGACTGCGTATTTTCGACCGAACAACTAAAATACCCTCAAGTGGATGGTAGTGTTTGTACAACAAAAGCAACAGCAGAAGGCCCTAAACGTATGGATTGTGCGACAGGATTTGGCGCTGCAACGGTCGTGACTGCTACTTTTGGTTTTGTTGCTGTGTCTAGAATTATTGAAAAACTGATTGCTAAACACAGCTAACCATACTGACATTTATTATCTGCTAGCTACCGTAATACAAGCCTATTTATTTTTAGTGATAAACCCCTATTTATTTATAAAAATATAAAGTTACCGAGTGCAAAAAAGGAAGCATATGAATTTCCCCAGTTCGCCATTTACTAATGAAATAACAACCGTTGATATCATTGCAACCATGCAAGATTGTAAAGGCTGGGAAGATAAATATCGTCAGGTTATTCAATGGGGTAAAGCATTACCTAAAATGCCAGATGACTTAAAAAGTAATCAAGTGTTAGTGACCGGTTGTGAGAGTGAAGTATGGCTGCTTGGTGAGAAAATAGACGGTAAATGGTTTTTTTGTGCCGATTCTGATGCGCGTATTGTTCGAGGGCTTATCGCGTTAGTCATGGCTGTGTTTGATGGTTGTTCTAGCGAAGAGATTACCGCTTTTGATGTTGATACTTATTTTGAGCAACTCGGTTTAGTTCAGCACTTAAGCCCTTCACGAGGAAATGGCTTAAAAGCGATTATTGACACGATTAAACAGCGAGTATTAATTAATTAAATTAGGCTGCTTTAGCCTAATTTATCGTTTTTAATCTGATTGACGGATAGCTTCAACTTACTTATCGCTTACAAGATACTCACTGCTTTATTGACTGCATCGACCAGTCTTTTTACATCGTCTAATGTATTGTAAATTGCGAAAGAGACTCTTATTGTTCCCTTCACTTTCAACGCATCCATGAATGGGTGAGCACAGTGATGTCCTGCTCGAACGGCTATACCTTGTTGGTCAAGTAAGGTCGCGATATCTTGATGATGCACACCGGGCATGACAAAGCTGATTAAGTTACTGTTTTTTTGAAAACCAACTATTTGAATACCCTCTATGTCAATGAGTGCGTTATAAGCGGTTTGTTGTAACAAATGTAGATGCTGTTCTACTTCTTCATTACAAAATTGAGTTAACCACTTGATTGCGTAGGCAAGCGCAATTGCGCCAGAGATATTGGGGGTTCCGGCTTCAAATTTCCCCGGTAATTCCGCATAACTGGTGCCAGAAAAAGAGACTTTGTTAACCATTTTTCCACCACCGTGCCAAGGTGGCATCATATTGAGTAGATCTAATTTTCCGTACAGTACACCAATTCCAGTTGGAGCATAAAGCTTGTGTCCCGAAAATAAGTAAAAATCGGCATCTAACTGCTTCATATCAACAGGTTCATGAACAATGCCTTGTGCGCCGTCGATGACGACTACTGAGTCAAATTTATGTGCTGATGCGATAATATGTTCAATAGGATTGCGTGTACCAGTGACGTTACTAATATGGGCGACGGCGACAATTTTTACTCTGTTATTCAGTAATTGATGAAACGCCTGCATATCGAGAGTGCAGTCCTTTTTCATCGGAATTTTAATGACTTCCGCACCGGTTTGTTCAGCGACGATTTGCCATGGAACAATATTAGCGTGATGCTCCATTTCGCTGACCAGTATTTGGTCTCCGGCTTGTAGAACGGATTTTGCGTAAGTTTGTGCAATAAGATTAATGGCTTCGGTTGCACCGCGTGTCCATATGATTTCTTTTTGACAAGATGCATTGATAAAGTGCTTGACCGTTTCTCGTGCGGTTTCAAATTCACTAGTGGCGTTAGCAGTGAGGCTATGGCTGCCTCTATGCACGTTGGCATTCTGTTTTTGATAATAATGTTGAATGCAGTCGATAACCGCTTGGGGTTTTTGTGTGGTTGCAGCACTATCTAAATACACCAGTGAACTATCTGTATTAAGAGCGGGAAATTGCTGTTTTACTTGTTGTGCATTAAACATCGTTTTTACCCAATATCGAATAGTGAAGGGTGGGTAATGTTACCATTGGTTCAGCGACCGTCCATGCATGAGCTTTACCTGATATTTGAATAATGATTTCCATGGCAAATTCAAGTGCAGAGCCCGGACCTTGGCTGGTAATGAGCTTATTATTTATGTCTATGGTGACTCTTTTTTCGCGCCAATTTTGGGCTGGTATCTGATCTTTAAATGCAGGGTGACCGGTCATTATCGCTTCTGGATAAATCTGATGAGTTTGTAAGACCAGTGCCGGAGCCGCACAAATAGCCGCCATCCATCTGCCGTCATATTTTTGTTGTTTAATCATTTCTATTAACACGGTGCTCTGCTTAAATACTTCACTCCCTTCAACGCCACCTGGCACTGCTATTACATCAAACTCTTCATCTGCAATATCAACTAATCTACAATCTGCGGTTAAGGTTACGCCTCTAGAAGCTTGCATTGTTAAATTACCTGCAAAATCCGCGCTAGCAACGGTTACTTGATAGCCCGCTCTAACCATCATATCAATGATAGTCACAGCCTCCATCTCTTCGGAACCCGGAGCAATAGGGACTAACACTTTATGTTTTAAGGTGTTTTTTTGCAAACCTGTCTGTTGCAAAGAATTTGTGTCTAAAGTATTCGAGGGCATAGTTAACTCCACGATTGTTCGATGGTTTTGATTCTACTGTATAGATCTTGGTTTGCTGGTACGTTGATCTGGTGTTGCCGAGCAGTTCGGCACAGATAACCGTTAATATAGTCGATTTCTGTTCTACGTTGGTGAACAATATCTTGCTGCATGGAAGAATGATTATTAGCGGTTGCTTTTACAACGTTTATTACGCGATCAAATAAATTTTGTTCTGTCATAACGATTTTTTCTGCCTGCATTACTGCACATAGTTCCGCTACGATGGTTTGGATTTGCGCTGTATATTGATAGTTCAGTAAAGCACCATTTAGACACTGATGTAATGCGGTTAGTGGGTTAATAACGCAATTTATAGCGAGTTTATGCCATAAGGCAGTTTGAATCGAGCCTGTCCATGACGCAGACGCTAAAGCGTGATCAAATACATCGGCTAAAAAATGACATTGCTTACCTAATAAGTTATTTCCTCCCAACATCGTCATACCTACCCCTGTATGGAGTACTTGATCGTTTGAAGGCTTATAAGCCCCGTGAGTGGTGGTTGCAACAACAATAGGGTGTCTATCGACTTGTTCAGGGAGTTCATCAACTGCTCCCATGCCATTATGCATAAATACTAAAATGGTTTCTGGTATTAAATGGTCAAGTATAGGCGTTAAAGCTTGTTCTACCTGCCATGCTTTAACGGTGATCAAAATTAAGTCAGACGCTTTTAGCTGAGCAAGGTTGTTGGTAAAAAACTCATTACATGCCTGCTTATTCTTTTCGAGGTATTTACTGGTACTGGCTATTTCATTGTCTTCAAACAAAGTGAGCGTTAATGATGATGTGTTTGAATGGCGTAGCCACAGTGAAACATTATGCCCTGCATTAGCTAAATGATGAGCCCATAACGAGCCAATGGCTCCCGCACCTAGTATCGTAATATTCAAAGCAGCCACATTAAAATGAAAGTTTGGCTAAGAATAGCGATAGTCGTTAATGATTCCAAATAAAAAAGGCGCAAAAGTGCCTTTTGAAAGTTAAACTGGTTACATTAAAACTTGTATGTAGCCGAAATGTAATGACCAGCACCAGTTGATTTAAAAGAACTGGTGTCTTTAATGCCATAAATATCTTTGTATAGTTTTAGTCCGTAGCCTATTGCATAGCGATCAGAATGCCAATAGATACCATTGAACATTGCTCCACCATTGCTTGCCGTTGAGCCAAATTTATTTCCATCAGCATCATCCATAGCAAATTGATAGTCAATATAACCTTGATATGAAATAAATGAACCATTTTCAAAGAAGTGGAACGGTTTAAACCAGTTAGTAGAAATCTGGAAGCCATTCCAATCTTTTGCGTTATTGTTATAGTATCCGTAAAGGTTTAAGCCTATTTTTCCAAGCCATGGAACCATCACATCAGAGCCAATACCGACCTTGCTATTGTTCACGCCAAAAGTACTTTCGGCATCACCTGACCATTCAAACAAGGTAGCAAAGTAAAGCTCTTGTACTGGGCCAAAAGAAAGATCTTTTTCTAATAAGCCGTCTAAAGACATACGAGGAGCTAGTTTCATAAATGATTTAGCAGCACCCGCTTTGTCACTATCAGAACTTGTGGTTAAGTTGAAAATATCAACGTATCCGTAGAGATCGAAGATTCCTGAACGTCCGCCAAACTCCATCTCTAAATAGTCATGAGTGGATTCTCCTGGCAGTTCTTCGAATGCTCCCATTAGATTAAATTGCATCCATTTGTAATCATTTTTGTGTGTATCGCCATCTGTATAATCGGCAGCGATTGAAGGTGTAGATGTTGCTGCCAGTAATGCAAGAGTAATAAGTGATTTACGCATAAGTAGACTCTCTGTTGTAAAATAAATTAGTTGGTTTATTTGTATTGGTTGTTGTTCTACAGAAAATACTAGCGACAATGCTCGCAATAAAATATGGGGCATAATGCAAGGCGACATATTTAATGTGATCTAGTTCTCATTTATGATTGATTTTTTTAATTGATGTTATCTTTTTGTTTTTATTTCATTATTTTTTCATTTTTATGTGATTCGTATCACTATAAATTTTTTGTTTTCGTTTATTCGATTGTGCTCACTATATTAATATGAATTATTATTTTGTTTATAAACAAGTACTAATTTTGATAGTATTGTCATTAATGGTTTTTAGAATTTATTTATAAGTTATTGTAATATATTGAATATCAAGTTTTATTTTTATAATTTTGATGTGGATAGAGGGTTAATGGCTTATGTACTTTGAATGAAAAATTAGAAAAACCGTCTTTTACTCTAAAATCAAAGTATGGCTGTCTAGAAGTACAAACGCCCGATGGAGTTCATCGAGCGTTTAATCAAAGCTAAAATTTATAGTGGAGTTGTCCCAATCTCGATTAATTAATCAGTTCGGTTTTTAGCTTTCTCTAAAAGTCGATTGAAATAATGTCGTAGTGAATAAAGCATGATTAGACTTGGGATAACCATGAGTGCGGTAATTACAAAGAACAGTGACCAATTATCTAAATAGTCAACCAATTCTCCGCTAAAAGAGGCGAGCGTAGTTCGACCAAAGTTACCTAGAGATGCTAATAAAGCGTATTGTGTGGCAGAAAAAGCTTGACCAGTTAATACTGTTAGAAAAGAGACAAAAGCAACAGTTGAAAAAGCAGTGGTGAAGTTGTCTACAATAATGGTGGCTAAGAAGAGGTGTTCGCTAGGACCAACACTGGCGATCCAAGCAAACATTAAATTACTCGATGCCATTGCGACTCCACCAATCATTAAGCCACGTACAATACCGAACTTAACGTTGAACATACTACCAACAAGGGTGAAGAAAATAGTTACCCACCATCCTATGAGCTTTGAATATTGGCCTATTTGTTCGTTACTGAATCCAACTTCTTTATAGAACGTAATTGACATCCTGCCTAGAAATGCTTCACCTATTTTAAAAAGAAACACAAATAATAGAAGTGTAATAGCAACTTGCACACCATTACGTTTGAAGAAATCTGCAAATGGTTCAATAACCGTTACACTTATCCAAGTAGCTAAATGGGATTTGACGACTTTGTTGTATTTATGTTCGGCAATTTGTTGAAGTTCATCTCGGCGAGTAACAGGTTCGCCGACCAGAAGAGTAAATATAATTAGAATAGCCATAATTCCAGCCATGCCATAATACACACCGTTCCAACCAATCGAGTCTGCATTAATAAAGGCTAAGTAACCCGGTAAAGAGTAACCTGTCCACCATCCAATCACTGCCATTGCAGAGGCTTGTGGAAGTTTGTGTGCTTCGGATTTTGGAAAAGTATCAATTCTGTAAGCGTCAATGGCAATATCTTGTGTTGCCGAAGCGGTAGCAATACCTAACGCTACCATAGAGGTAAACACCAAGTCAGTTGCAGGGTTTACTCCTGCAATGATAACAGTACCGATCAGAATGATACATTGGCATAAAAAAATCCAACTGCGTCGCTGACCTAGCTGATTATGCAGTAGCGGTAATTTAACTCTATCGATTAATGGGGCCCACAAAAAATTAATGGCATATACCGCAAATACAGAACCAAAGTAACCGATTGCCGCACGAGTTAGCCCTGCATCTTTTAACCATCCGGACATGTTAGAGCCAATTAATACCCAAGGAAAACCACTTGAGCAACCTAACATCATCACCCATAACAGCCGTCTATCTAAGTAGCTTTTGAGTGTTTTAGCCCAAGTCATTTGATTGTCCATGTAACTATCCTTGTTAGCCAAAAAAGAAGGGAATACCTTGTTAGTCTAAAATAACGGAACGCATCGTTGGTTTAAAAATTAGACCAGAGGGATTTGTTCCGTTTTTATAGGTTATTCTTGTACCGTCATTTTATTGATCACGATAGCCGTCACAGGTACATCATGATAACTTCCTAGCGATGCAGTTTGCTGTGTTGCCATTTTTTCAACAATGTCAAAACCTTGTGTTACTTTGCCAAATACAGCATAGCCTGCATTCTCTTGGGTTTTGTTCAGAAAATCGTTGTTAGCATAATTGATGAAAAATTGACGAGTAGCAGAATCAGGGTTTTGTGTTCTTGCCATAGCAATCGTTGCTTTGTTGTTTTTTAGGCCGTTGTAGGCTTCATTTTTAATCGGTGCAACGGTTGAGACTCTATTCATGTTAGTATCAAAACCACCACCTTGAGCCATAAAACCAGGGATCACACGATGGAAAACGGTTCCTTCGTAACTACCATCTTGTACATAGTTTAAAAAATTGTCTGTTGTAATTGGAGCATTGTCTGAATCTAATTCGATAGTAAAGTTACCCAGAGACGTTTCTACTTTCACGTTTGGGGCCGCAAATACAGTAAAGCTGGCTAAGCAGAGTAGGCTATATATAATTTTTCGCATTAAAAATGCTCCTTCATATAATTTTTGAGTTCATTGTCATTGGCAATTTCATTTAATACTAAGTTAGTTACATCGTTGGCAATTTGTTCTATTTGAGCATCAGAAGCACTAAAGGTACCCGTTTTGGTTGCTGAGCCGTTAAATGTTTTTACCAGTTTTCCTGTCGGGGTTTCAGCGCTAATTTCAAGCCGAATATTGGCATCCATTTCATAAGAAGTAACGCTGTGTTTTACGTTGACCAATAAGTGCTGGATCTCAAGTTTTACACTGTTATCACTATTGATTGTATTACGATAACCTTGGGAGCTTAATTGCTCTAATAGCGCATTTTCTAGTGTTATTCTAACGTTTTGTTTCGCGTGAATAGGTTGGATATTATTTCTACCACTATCAACTAACGCAACGTACTGCGCAGACCGAACATCTTTACTGTCTAATGAATACATTAGATTATCGACAATTCTATTTTGGCTAGTTGTGGTGTGAGGTTCGAAGTTAATTTGAGGTTCTTTTGGAGTAGAAGAACAGGCAGCCAATAGTAGTATTGATGCAGTGAAAAACAGTTTTTTCATAAATAATGTCCCTTTAAATGCTATGCAATTGAAGATAGTGGTTACAATACGCCATTTCACCATCTTAAGTAATTACTTAGTTGCTTGTAAAATAACAAATTTGTTATTTCTGGCTATTTGGGTAACTTTTGAACGACCAAATAGTCTTGATAGTTTCTCATCGTAGCCTAGGTGACTATTTCCGATAACTATTAATTTTCCATTTGGCCAGAGAACATGCTTTGCATCACAAAACATTTGCCATGCTATGTGGTCAGTAATGGCGTTGTTTTGATGAAAGGGTGGATTACAAACAACCAAATCGGCACTGTCGTTGGTAAAACCATCTAAACAGTTATTGGCAATAAATTGACAATTTTCAATGTTAGAGCGTTCTCTAGTGACATTAATTTTTGCTGATTCTAGAGCCATATAACTTTCATCAACGCAAGTCAGTTTCGCTGAAGGATTAAGCTGAGATAGCTTGACTGATAACACGCCATTGCCACAACCCAAGTCAATAACATGTTGATAACTATCATCGCCTGGTAGGTGACGTAACATAAATCGCGCGCCAAGATCGAGACTTTCTCCAGAGTAAGTATTAGGGTGATTTTTGAGAAAGAAATTTTCTCCCTCTACTGGCCACTCTTTAATTGGGTCAATCGAAGCTATTTCAGTACTGTTTGGTTCGCTAAACACTAAACGGTGTTTTTTCCACGCTAACGAGGTCTTGGTGCCACCGAGATACTTAGTAAACAGTTTTAATGTTGAAGTATGAATTTCTTTCGCCTTATTGACCCCAACAACAGGACAATTCGCCGTTAACTGATTCCTTAATTGATGTAACTGCCATATTAGTAAACGGTTATTTTTAGGCAACTTAAGTAAGACGAGATCGATGTTATTGGGGAATTGATCCGTTGCGTTGATAAGAGTAATGTTTTCAACTTTATTTTCTATGGCATTTTGTAGAGTGGCTTGATGAGAAATGAAAGAGTCACTGATCATAGTTACGTTATGACGAGCAGAAAACCAACAGGATAACGCACCAAAGCTATCATTAATTATGAGGATGTTTTTTCCTGCTTCTAGCATTAAATCCTCTACGTAATTAATAACATATTCATCACCTGCGTCCCATGCTTGTAGGGTCTCATTTGCGCGTTTTGGAAATCGGTGTAGTGATAACTTTCTATCTCTCAGAGATAAGCAACTATTAACTTCGTTCATTAGGGTATTAACCAATTGTTTGCCAGTACTTGTTGTTGGTGAGTTCTTTGTTTATCAGTCGAATTTTGGCAACTACGCTGTTTTCAGTATAGACTTTACAACTATGACTTATAAGAATACAGTTCAATAAGTTGTGCCAAAATAGTCCAATCAACGACCACTTAGCAAGTGGTGTGGTGATTGATGAATTTCTGATTTGAATGAAGTAATATTATCGCAGATGGCGAGATAAGTTGCTATTATTCAGGCTTATAATAATTATGTTACACCTTATCTTTGGTCTAAATTTAACCTTTGTTATTTTAGAACGATTAAGTTGGCAGCAATCTAATCGTTTTTTGTGAGCTTGAGGTTAGGATATAACTCCTATTAGGTATTAATGTATCACTGGCAGATAAAGTATTATGGAAGTCCTTACTGGGCTTGCTAACTTAATTAGAGCACCAAGAGAACCACTATGCTTCAAGAATCAATCGAAACTAAATTGCATAACGCTTTTTCTCCGAAACATTTGCAAGTGCTTAATGAAAGCTATATGCATAATGTTCCTCCCGGATCTGAAAGCCATTTTAAAGTCGTGATTGTCAGCCAAGAATTTGAAGGGTTACGTCTAATTGCAAGACATCGAAAAGTTAATCAAATCTTAGCGGAAGAATTGCAAGGCAATTTGCACGCTTTATCTATTCATACTTATACGGAATCTGAATGGTCTGCGGAAAACGGTTTTGTTCCTGCTACTCCAGACTGTTTAGGCGGTAACAAAAAATAGTATAAGTAACGTGAGACAATGAATTTTTTCAATGGTTTATTTCATTATTTGTCATACTAAATGTTATCAAATGATTAAAAATGACAGATGAAATTGAATATTTGATGTTAACAATATTGACAACTGTGCTTGAGTTCAAATTTATTGATATTGGATCGAATACCTACTAAGTATGAGAAAAAAATAGCGGTTATTAGGGCTCTAGGCGATGGCATCCTGTCTTGAAAAAATGCTAAACTGTCGCACCTGATAAACTTTTCGATAAAAACTGTGAAAAGTTAATTAACAAAATGTTGCAGTTTCGATGTTTATGATCGGAACTAGATGCATGGGCAACGTGCTCATGTGTCATGCAAAACAGAATCTTTTTCCCGATAAAATAGTGCAAGTGCGTATGATTACAATAAAGAAGGGTTTAGATCTTCCGATTTCGGGAGCTCCTACCCAGGTGATTAATGATGGTAAATCCATCAAAAAAGTCGCCTTGCTAGGCGAAGAGTACGTTGGTATGCGTCCTACTATGCATGCTCGCGTTGGAGATGAAGTGAAAAAAGGCCAAGTTCTTTTTGTTGATAAAAAGAATCCGGGTGTTTTATTCACAGCTCCTGCAAGTGGTAAAGTTATCGAAGTAAACCGTGGTGCGAAGCGTGTACTTCAATCTGTTGTGATTGAAGTGTCAGGTAATGAGCAAATCACATTTGATAGCTATGATTCCAAAGCGTTAGCAAATCTTGACCAAGATGCGGTTAAGAAGCAACTAATAGACTCAGGAATGTGGACTGCATTGCGTACTCGTCCGTTCAGCAAGGTTCCAGCGGTTGATTCAAACACTAAGGCGATTTTTGTTACAGCAATGGATACTAACCCCTTAGCTGCTGATCCCGAAGTGATTATCAAAGAACAACCGGAAGCGTTTGTGGCAGGTTTAGATCTGTTAGCAAATTTAACTGATGGTAAGGTGTTCGTTTGTAAGAAAGGCAGCAGCCTTCCTAGCAGCCAACAACCGAATGTTGAAGAGCATGTTTTTGATGGTCCGCATCCAGCAGGGCTAACAGGAACTCATATGCATTATTTGTATCCTGTAAATACAGAAAATGTAGCCTGGAGCATTAATTATCAAGATGTTATCGCAATTGGTAAGTTGTTCTTAACTGGCGAAATTTACACTGATCGTGTTATAGCTTTAGCTGGCCCTGTTGTAAACAATCCTCGTTTAATTCGCACTCGTATAGGTGCATGTACAGAGGATATGGTTGACAACGAATTGATGCCGGGTGAAGTTCGAGTTATTTCTGGCTCGGTACTTTCTGGTGTCCAAGCGAGTGGTCCACATGCTTACCTAGGTCGTTATCACACCCAAGTTTCTGTATTGCGTGAAGGTCGTGATAAAGAGTTGTTCGGTTGGGCTATGCCTGGCAAGAATAAATTCTCTGTAACTAAATCTTTCCTTGGTCATCTATTTAAAGATCAGCTGTTTAATATGACCACGTCAACAAATGGCGGTGACCGTGCAATGGTTCCTATTGGTAATTATGAAAAAGTAATGCCATTGGATATGGAGCCAACTTTGCTTCTTCGTGATCTATGTGCTGGAGATACAGATAGTGCACAACGTCTAGGTTGTTTAGAACTGGATGAAGAAGATTTAGCATTGTGTACCTATGTATGTCCTGGCAAATATGAATATGGCGAAATGCTTCGCGATTGCCTAGATACAATAGTGAAGGAAGGGTAATCCATGCTTAAAAAGTTTATTGAGGATATCGAACCGCATTTTGATGCGGGCGGTAAATATGAAAAGTGGTACCCGCTTTATGAAGCTGCTGCGACACTTTTTTATACTCCAGGTCTAGTAACCCAACGTAGTTCTCATGTCCGTGATAGTGTTGATCTAAAACGTATCATGATTATGGTTTGGTTTGCGGTATTCCCTGCAATGTTTTGGGGGATGTATAATTCTGGGCATCAGGCGCTTATTGCGCTTAACCATATGTATGAAGGCGCTCAATTAGCAGAAGTTATTTCTGGGAATTGGCACTACTGGTTTACAGAAGCGATTGCAGGGAGTCTTGGTCCCGATGCAGGGTGGCTGACTAAAATGCTGCTTGGTGCGTCCTATTTCTTACCTATTTACGCGGTGGTGTTTGCGGTAGGTGGTTTTTGGGAAGTACTTTTCTGTGTTGTACGCAAACATGAGGTAAACGAAGGTTTCTTTGTTACTTCTATTTTGTTTGCCTTGATTGTTCCGCCAACCTTGCCACTTTGGCAAGCAGCAATGGGTATTACCTTTGGTGTAGTTGTCGCGAAAGAAATCTTTGGCGGTACAGGTCGTAACTTCTTGAACCCAGCGCTTGCTGGTCGTGCTTTCCTATTTTTTGCTTATCCTGCTCAAATTTCAGGTGATGCAGTATGGACAGCCGCTGACGGTTTTTCAGGTGCAACAGCATTAAGCCAATGGGCACATGGCGGTTCAGGTGCGCTAATACATAATGTTACTGGTGAGCCTATCTCGTGGATGAATGCCTTCTTAGGTAATATCCCTGGTTCTATCGGTGAGGTATCAACCTTAGCATTATTGATCGGTGCAGCATTGATTGTGTATATGGGCATCGCTTCATGGCGTATTATTGCGGGAGTGATGATTGGCATGATTGCCACATCGTTTCTATTTAACGTGATTGGCTCTGATACTAACCCTATGTTTGCTATGCCTTGGCATTGGCACCTTGTTCTTGGTGGCTTTGCATTTGGTATGTTCTTCATGGCAACAGATCCAGTTTCAGCTTCATTCACCTCAAAAGGTAAATGGGCTTACGGCATTCTTATCGGCTTGATGTGTGTACTTGTTCGCGTAGTCAACCCAGCGTACCCAGAAGGGATGATGTTGGCTATCTTATTCGCTAACTTGTTTGCACCTTTATTCGATTATTTTGTCATCGAGAAAAACGTTAAGCGGAGGCAAGCACGCTATGGCAAGTAATAACGATAGCATTAAGAAAACGCTGTTTGTTGTTATCGCAATAAGTTTGGTTTGCTCAGTAGTTGTTTCTGCTGCAGCGGTATTCTTACGCGACAAACAACAAGCTAACGCGCTTCTTGATAAACAAAAGAACATCGTAGCTGTTGCAGGCTTAGACGGTAAAGAAGGCTCAATCCCTGAACTTTTTGCTCAATATATTGAACCTCGTTTGGTGGATTTTAGTTCTGGTGAATTTGTAAATGGTGAAGATGCTGCTCTATACGATCAACGTCAAGCTGCAAAAGATCCTGCGCAATCGACTAAGCTAACAGCAGATGAAGACAAAGCCAAAATTATGCGTCGAGCAAATACTGGCGTTGTGTACTTAGTTAAAGATGGTGACGAATTTTCCAGAGTTATTTTGCCAATACATGGTAATGGTCTTTGGTCTATGATGTACGCATTTATCGCAGTGGAAACTGATGGTAACACGGTTGCAGGTATTACTTACTACGAGCAAGGTGAAACACCAGGGCTTGGTGGTGAAGTAGAAAACCCACGCTGGCGTAACCAATTTGTTGGTAAAGAACTATTTGATGAAAATAGTCAACCAGCAATTAAGATTGTCAAAGGTGGCGCTCCTGAAGGAAGTGTTCACGGAGTTGATGGTCTTTCCGGTGCAACTTTAACGTCAAATGGTGTTCAGAATACATTTGATTTTTGGTTAGGTGATATGGGCTTTGGTCCTTTCTTAACTAATGTACGCGATGGAGGTCTGAAATAATGTCTATTGATGTTAAAGAGATGAAATCGAATCTTTTCGCTCCTGTCATGGACAATAACCCAATAGCCCTTCAGGTTCTTGGTGTGTGTTCGGCACTTGCAGTTACAACTAAACTTGAAACGGCATTTGTAATGACGATAGCGGTAATGTTTGTTACAGCGTTCTCAAACTTTTTTGTCTCGCTAATTCGCAACCATATTCCAAATAGTGTACGTATCATCGTTCAGATGGCTATTATCGCTTCTTTGGTTATCGTAGTAGACCAAATTCTTAAAGCTTACTTGTATGATATTTCAAAGCAGCTTTCAGTTTTCGTTGGTTTGATCATTACAAACTGTATTGTAATGGGCCGAGCAGAAGCTTATGCGATGAAATCGAATCCTATTCCTTCTTTTATTGATGGTTTAGGTAACGGTCTTGGTTACGGCTTTGTTCTTATTACGGTCGGTTTTTTCCGCGAATTATTTGGTTCTGGTAAGCTTTTTGGTATGGAGGTGCTTCCTCTTATATCTGAAGGTGGTTGGTATCAACCAAATGGTATGATGCTGTTAGCACCATCGGCGTTCTTCTTGATTGGCTTTATGATTTGGATCATCCGAACCATAAAACCAGAACAAATAGAATCGAAGGAGTAAGATCGTAATGGAACATTATATTAGTTTGCTTGTTCGTTCGATCTTTATCGAGAACTTAGCACTTTCGTTCTTCTTGGGTATGTGTACCTTTTTGGCGGTATCTAAGAAAGTTAAGACCTCTTTTGGTTTGGGTGTCGCTGTTGTTGTTGTGCTTACCATTGCGGTACCAGCAAATAACTTGCTCTATAACCTAGTTCTAAAAGAAAGCGCGCTTGTGGAAGGTGTGGATTTAAGCTTCCTTAACTTTATTACCTTTATCGGTGTTATTGCTGCGTTGGTACAAATATTAGAAATGGTATTAGACCGCTTCTTCCCACCTTTGTATAACGCGTTAGGTATCTTCTTACCTCTTATTACAGTGAACTGTGCCATCTTTGGTGGCGTGTCGTTTATGGTTCAACGTGAATATAATTTTGCTGAGTCAGTTGTATATGGCTTTGGTTCGGGTATCGGTTGGATGTTGGCTATTGTGGCATTGGCAGGTATTCGTGAAAAAATGAAGTATTCAGACGTGCCTCCGGGTCTGCGCGGCTTGGGTATTACTTTTATTAGTGCTGGCTTAATGGCGTTAGGCTTTATGTCTTTCTCTGGTGTTCAACTGTAAGTCGGGTAAACGACACAATTAATAAGGAATAGTAAATGCAAAGCATTATTCTTGGTGTAGTGATGTTTACCGTGATCGTACTTGCACTCGTTTTAATCATTTTAATGGCTAAATCGAAGTTAGTACCATCAGGTGATGTTACCATTACCGTAAATGGCGATCCTGAGAAAAGTTTCGTTACCTCTCCGGGGGATAAGCTTTTAAGCGCAATGGCAGGCAGTGGCATCTTTGTATCTTCAGCTTGTGGTGGCGGTGGTTCATGTGGCCAATGCCGAGTTAAAATCAAGTCTGGTGGTGGCGACATTCTTCCTACCGAACTGGATCATATATCTAAAGGTGAAGCACGTGAAGGCGAGCGTTTAGCTTGTCAGGTAGCGATTAAAACCGATATGGATATTGAGCTACCTGAAGAAATCTTTGGGGTTAAAAAGTGGGAATGTGAAGTTCTTTCTAATGACAACGAAGCAACCTTTATCAAAGAATTGGTTCTTAAGATCCCAGAAGGTGAAGAAGTTCCATTCCGTGCTGGTGGTTATATTCAGATTGAAGCAGAACCGCATCATATTAAATACTCTGATTTTGATGTGCCGGAAGAATATCGTGGCGATTGGGATAAGTTTAATCTGTTCCGTTATGAGTCTATTGTTAAAGAGCATTCAATTCGTGCTTATTCAATGGCTTCCTATCCTGAAGAGGAAGGGCTGATCAAACTTAACGTACGTATCGCAACGCCTCCGCCAAACAACCCTGATGTACCGCCAGGTATTATGTCTTCGTATATCTGGTCATTAAAACCTGGGGATAAATGTACTATTTCCGGTCCATTTGGTGAGTTTTTTGCTAAAGATACTGACAACGAAATGGTCTTTATTGGTGGTGGTGCAGGTATGGCTCCTATGCGTTCGCATATCTTCGACCAACTCTTACGCTTAAAATCTAAACGTAAGATGACCTATTGGTATGGTGCTCGTTCTAAGCGCGAAATGTTCTACATTGAAGATTTCGACAAGCTTGCCGATGAAAACGAGAACTTTGAATGGCATGTTGCCCTTTCTGATCCATTAGAAGAAGATAATTGGGATGGTTATACCGGCTTTATTCACAACGTGATATATGAGAACTATTTGAAAGATCACGATGCCCCAGAAGATTGTGAATATTACATGTGTGGGCCTCCAATGATGAATGCAGCAGTTATTGGCATGTTGAAAGACTTAGGTGTTGAAGATGAAAACATCTTGCTTGATGACTTCGGTGGATAAGTTTTAGTTTTAATGATAAATAATGGCTGACTCAATTGAGTCAGCCATTTTTTTTATTTTTTAGAGCAAACTTTAAATAAACCTCCTCTCGGCTATTGATTCATTTATCGTCCATGTAATGGTGTTTTGTTTATCTGATACTTCGTAATTAATCAATTGCTTGCTTAACAACTTGTTGGCTATTTTTCAGTAGATATATTGTCTAAGTTGTTTTTAGTGATGCGACCTTTGCCAAAAATAGTTATATACTATTGCCTCTCAAAATCCCATTTTCTAAATTATAAGGAGAAGGCAATGCAGCCTAGCTCTGTAAAAATGTTCAATCAGATGAAATTTTTACTCCTGTTGATCGGTTCTATATTTGTAATGGTTGGTTGTAGTGAAACTAGAGAACAAATACACCTTAGTGGACCAACAATGGGAACAACTTATAACATCAAGTTTATCAATGGTGACAAGGTTCCATCTAAAGAATCATTAAAAAAGGAAATTGATCGGTTACTAGAACAAGTCAATGACCAAATGTCGACTTACCGCAAAACGTCAGAATTGAGTCGATTTAACCAGTATAAAGAAGCGAATTTCTTCCCTGTATCAGCAGAAACAGCGTTGGTAACCAAAGAAGCAATACGTCTAAATGAATTAACTCTGGGCGCGTTAGATGTCACAGTGGGGCCATTAGTTAATTTGTGGGGTTTCGGCCCAGAGGCGAGACCAGATGTTGTACCAACTGATGAAGAGTTGGCGGTACGCAGAGCAAATGTAGGTATTCAACATCTTACTGTTCAAGATAACAACTTGAAGAAAGATATCCCTAACTTATATGTTGATTTATCCACTATAGCAAAAGGGTGGGGAGTAGACGTTGTTGCCGACTACATTGAATCGGTAGGAATTATAGATTACATGGTTGAAATTGGCGGTGAGATGCGTCTTAAAGGTAACAATCATGATAATGTTGGATGGCGAATAGCCATCGAAAAGCCAGACGTTAATGAGAGATCCGTTCAAGAAATTATTTCGCCGGGGGACATGGCATTAGCGACTTCTGGTGATTATAGAAACTATTTTGAACGAGATGGGGTTCGATATTCGCATATCATTAATCCAGAAACAGGTAAGCCGATTGATCATAAAGTGGTGTCCGTGACCGCATTGCACCCCTCGTGCATGACTGCTGATGGGTTGGCCACTGGTTTGATGGTTCTGGGAGATAAAGAAGGTATGAGAATTGCCAATGAGAACAATTTCGCTGTATTCATGGTAGTGAAAACCGATAACGGCTTTAAAGAAGTTTACTCAGACGCATTTGCTCAGTATTTGCGAAAATAAATCAGAAATAAGGTGATACAGTGGAAACTTTTTTGATAACGTTTGCTGTTTTTCTCGTTGTCATCGCAGCAATGGCGATTGGTTATATTTTTCAAAAAAAATCGGTGGCAGGAAGCTGTGGCGGACTGGATGCGGTTGGAATAGACAAAGTCTGTAATTGCCCAGAACCCTGCGACGCCAGAAAAAAACGCGAAGCTAAGGAAGCCGCGAGAGCAAAAAAAATGGCAGAATGGGAAAAAAACCGACTGCTATAAATAGTAAGTGATCGGCTAGAACACATAGCTAATACGAATGAATTGGATAGTTGGATATCTGTTCGCTATCTATTTATATTACCCAGTGTTACATTTAAGTAATGCGCATTCTTATAATAAAATACAACGGTTATGGATGATTACTTCTGGCTGATCGTCAGTGCTCTTCTGGTTTTTATGATGCAAGCAGGCTTTTTATGTTTGGAAAGTGGGCGTATACGCAGTAAAAACAGTATAAATGTCGCGGCAAAAAACATTTTTGATTTTGTCATCTCCGTTGTGATTTTTTGGACATTTGGCTTTGCGCTTATGTTCGGTCAGTCAATGTTCGGATTAGTTGGCGTTTCTGAATTTGTTTTTGATTCAGCAAGCTCTCCTTGGAATATTAGCTTCTTCCTATTTCAATTAATGTTTTGTGGTACGGCAACCACTATTGTCTCGGGAGCAGTTTCTGAACGCATGTCATTTAAAGGCTACTTGCTAGCCGCTGCAATTCTTAGTGGGTTCATCTATCCTATTGTTGGCCATTGGGCATGGGCGAGTGCGTTCAACCCTGGCAATATAGGTTGGTTAGAGCAATTAGGTTTTGTCGACTTTGCCGGTTCTATGATCGTTCATGGTGTAGGTGGTTGTGTCGCTTTGGTTGCTGTTATCATTATTGGTCCTCGAATAGGACGGTTCCAAAAAAACATCACTTTGCCGCAAGGTAGCAATCTACCATTATCTGCATTAGGTACATTGTTACTTTGGTTTGGTTGGTTCGGATTTAATGGTGGAAGTAGTTTAATCTTCAATCAACAAGTACCAGTAGTGCTATTAAATACCTGTATTTCAGCAGCATGGGGCGGTATTTGTGCCTCTGCTATCTACTATTCTTATCATAAATTTGTTGATGTTACCGTATTGCTAAATGGCATTATTGGAGGATTGGTTGGTATCACCGCGGGTTGCCATGCTTTGACTTCATTAGAAGCAATGTTCGTCGGAATCATTTCCGGAATGATCATTGTTTTTGGTGAGTCTTGGATGGAGAAACTAAAAATAGATGATGCGTTAGGCGTGGTTCCTGCTCATTTGTTTGCTGGTATTTGGGGGGTATTGGCGGTAGGTCTGTTTGGTGATTTAGATATTCTAGCTACTGGAAACACCCGCAGTGAACAGGTATTAGCCCAAGTTATTGGTATTGGATCCATCGTATTTTGGTCGGTATCAATTAGTTATGTATTGCTCTCAATATTGAATAAATTTGTTCCTTTACGAGTGTCTAAACAAGCCGAAGAAGACGGACTTAATGTATCTGAACATAACGCGGCTACGGAACTTAAAGATCTTCTGGTATCAATGGCTAAACAAAAAGAGAAAGGAGATTTCTCAGATTTAGTTCCGGAGCATTCTTTTACTGAAGTTGGGTTGGTAGCGCGTGAATACAACCAAGTGATCCAAAAAGTCCAAACAGAAATTTCTGCGAGAGATGGGGCGATAAGAAACTTTCAGTCCAGTGAAAGGCGGAAAAGTGCCATTTTAGACTCGTCAATGGATTGTATTGTAACTCTGGATATTAAAGGGCGGATATTAGAATTTAATCCAGCAGCGGAAAGAACATTTGATACCAGCAAGCAAAGAGTAAAAAATTCGCAGTTTATCGACTTATTTGTGCCTATTGATGCTCGTTTGTATGTAGAGAATAGTTTAAAAGATGGCTTTGCAAATTCCGAAGGATTATTGTTAAACCGGCGCAATCGTCTTAATTTAATGCGTTATAACGGGGCAGTTTTTCCAGCCGAAATATCGATTACTTTTTCTCATTTAATTAACAATACGCTCGGTGAGTATGTTTTGAATATTCGAGACGTAACTCGACAAACCAAACTTGAAGATAGACTAAAAAATCTTGCCTATAGTGACTCATTAACAGGCTTATATAACCGAGCTTATTTAATCGACAATATGACTAAGGCGTTGCGAGAAATTACGCTTCAAGATGAAACGGTAGCAATATTTTTCTTAGATTTGGACAAATTTAAGCGCATAAACGACACTTTGGGACATAAAGCTGGCGATCTATTGCTCTGTGAAGTGGCTAATCGTTTAACCACCGTTACCAGAGAAAGTGACGTAATAACCCGTTGGGGAGGCGATGAATTTATCATTCTGATGCGCGGCAACTTGAATAAAATGGTGGTGTGCCGTAAAGCAGAAGAAATACTGTCGGTAATGCGAGAACCTGTCGATATAGAAGGTAAGTCATTAAATATTCCAACGAGTATTGGCGTTCATTTAGTTATGGATGATGATGCGGATGTAGATGCTAACAAAGTGATTCAGTATGCTGACATTGCAATGTATCAAGCCAAGTTAAAAGGTCGAGATAACTATCAATTTTTTGAAACGAAAATGGCGCAAAACGCCAATCGTAATTTTAGGTTTGAACAAGATTTAAAAGATGATATTTATTCAGATCGTTTTTTCTTAGTCTATCAACCAAAAGTGGAAAAGTGCGGACGAGTGATTGGCTTGGAAGCTTTATGTCGCTGGGTGCATAAAGACGATGGATTTATTTCCCCTACCGACTTTATCCCAGTTGCAGAAGAATCAAATTTAATTATTTCATTAGGTGAACGAGTTATTGAATTGGTATTTAGCCAATTGAATACTTGGCGAAGTAAACAACTTAACGTTGTTCCTGTTTCTATTAATATTTCTGGTAAACATTTAATTTCACCTGACTTTATTCCGTACTTAGTTGATATGTTAGATAAATATTCAATTCCGGGAGAGTTAGTTGAAGTTGAGATCACTGAGTGGGTCTTAGTCTCGGATATAAACCATTGCATTAAAGTCCTTTCACAATTGAAAAAGTTAGGAATTTCAATATCAGTGGATGATTTTGGTACCGGTTATTCATCCCTCAACTATCTTAAACGCTTACCGATTGATGTTATAAAAATAGATAAGTCTTTTGTTGATGAGTGCCATACCGTAAAAGAAGATGCCAAAATTTGCACTGCCATTATCAGTTTGGCTCAAAACTTGGAATTATCAACAGTGGCTGAAGGCGTTGAATATAGTGAGCAATTAGCGTTTTTGGTCGAAAGTGGTTGTGATCTATTTCAAGGGTACCACTTCTTTAAACCTATGCCCGCTGAACAGATAGAGAAATCTGTGCTGTAAAGTGTTATAGCAACAGAGTGACTAAATAGAGTATGTTTTGATGCTCTATTTTCGACATATTAATATCACACGATGTTTTTGGTTGAAAGTACGTTATACTGTGTTTTTATACAGATTTTATTGTTAGTTGCTATGCCAAAAATTGATGTTACTCCTGCGGTTAAACAGAGAAAAATAATCCACATTGATATGGATTGTTTTTATGCCGCAGTAGAAATGCGTGATTTCCCTGAGTTTAAAGACGTTGCCTTAGCCGTGGGTGGCAATGAGAGGCAGCGTGGAGTGATCAGTGCTTGTAACTATGAAGCAAGAAAATTTGGCGTGCGTTCCGCTATGCCCACTGGACAGGCCTTAAAGCTCTGTCCGCACCTCACGGTTGTGCCTGGACGAATGTCAGTCTATAAGCAGGTTTCTCAAACTATCCATTCAATTTTTGCCCGATATACTACTTTGATTGAGCCTTTATCTCTGGATGAAGCTTATTTAGATGTTACAGATTGTACAATGCTGCGTGGTTCTGCAACGCTGATTGCACAAGCTATTCGTTCGGATATTTGGGATGAACTGTATTTAACGGCATCGGCAGGGGTTGCGCCGTTGAAGTTTTTAGCCAAAGTGGCTTCCGATATGAATAAGCCAAATGGTCAGTTTGTTATTCCACCAGAAGATGTACAGAATGTGGTTGATAAGTTACCTCTAGAGAAAATTCCCGGGGTTGGAAAAGTCAGCTTAGAAAAACTTCACCAAGCCGGTTTTTTCATTTGCGAAGATATTAAAAATAGCGATTATCGGCAGTTGTTACTCACTTTTGGTAAACTCGGTGCTTCATTGTGGAATCGAAGCCATGGTATCGATAATCGAATGGTCGAGCCGGAAAGGGAAAGAAAATCAGTTGGCGTCGAGCGGACTTTCACGAGAAATATTAAAAGTTATCAACAGTGTTGGGACCTTATTGAAAATAAACTTTATCCCGAATTAGAACAAAGAGTACGGAAAGTTACGCCTACTGGTGAAATCACTAAGCAGGGTATAAAACTGAAGTTTGCCGATTTTCAGCAGACGACCATTGAGCATGTGCATAATCAACTTGAGTTGGACTATTTTAAACAATTACTACAAGAAATTATGCAACGGCAAAATGGTCGAGAAATACGACTTCTCGGGCTAAATGTGATGTTAAGGCCAGAAGAACAAACAAAACAGCTAAGTTTGGAATTATAGTGGATAAACAATCACTCATTGATGTCATTATTAAAAAGCTCGAAGCCATACATCAAGTTGCTATTAGTGCTACCCAGAGTGCAATAGAAGCGGCAACCAATGAAGAGACCGTACCGGAAAACAAATATGATACCTTAGCACTGGAGGCGGCTTATCTTGCTCATGGACAAGCTCGTAGAGTACAAGAATGCGAAGCAGATATTCAGCGTTTTAAAGCGTTGTCCACAGTGTCGTTTGATCTAATGTCAGCGGTTGGTTTAACGGCTATTATTCAATTGATAGATGAGAATGATCAAGAGAATCTTTTTTTTATGGGACCTTGTGCTGGTGGGATTAATGTTACCTATCAAAACCAACAAGTGACGATTATTACCCCTGAAGCTCCTTTAGGCAAAGCTATGTTAGGCCAACGAGTAGGGGATGAGGTCGTATTAAAAATAGCGGGAAAACAAGTCGGTTATGAAATAATAAGTATAACCTGACCTAATATTGACCTGATAATAATAGTTTTTTGTTATGTTAATGAGCTGATTAAAGGAGTCGAGAAAATGATGAAAAAAGTAGGATTAGCTCTCTTGTTCTGTTTTAGTTTGAATGCCCATGCAATCGAACAGTGTAGTGTCGACATAAAAAATGAAGTTCATTTAGATGGTCAAAAAGTAGAGATAGTGCAAAAAGACACGTCTAAAGTGGTAATTGATCAAGATAATAATGTTTATATCAATGGCGAAAAGCTGGATTTAAATACAATGCAGCAGCAAGCGGTTGAAAGTTATAGACAAAATATGAATACATACGTCCCGAAAGTGGTAGATATCGCTCGGGATGGGCTAACTTTAGCGCAAAATACATTAGACGATCTTGCACAGAGTTTTAATAATTCCGAAGCATTTAACAATGTGAAACAAGCGTTAGAAGAATTTTTTAATAGCATTGAACAACGTTATCAAAAAGACGACCAATTTGTGCTTCAAGAAGCAGCTTTTAGTGATGCAATAAGTAATTGGAGACAAGATTTTTCGGCCGCAAGAGAAACCTTTAATTCTGAATTCTTTTCAAGTGCGTTTAACGCCATATCTGAGCAAATGAAAGCAGAAGATGGTTTAAATCTGACTGAACTAAAAGATAAATTAGGTGAGCTGCAAGCCAGTCTTAGAACGAAATTAGAGGCAGAATCTAAAACGATACAACAAGATGCAACTCAGTATTGTGGAGATTTAGAGAAAGTAGCAGAAGAAGAACAAATGCTGCATGAAAAAATTCCTGAACTGAAAGATTATCAAGTGTTTCTAATATGATTTTTAATTGAGTTTGAATCGTATTTACGTCAAATCAAAACGGAGCCGTATAGTTTGAAGTGACTCTTTAAAGTATATACGGTTCCTTTTTCGTTTTAAGTACGCAAAGTGTGAATTTCTTACCTTTGGTCTGATAGTGTGATTATTTTTTACCTGAATTGTTTTGCTTCAGGTAAAAATTCGAATCCCGCGGTAGCAAGTTTTGTTTCTAATTTTTCACGACTAATATCAAAGAATTTTACGAGTTCATCCAAATCGCCATCAAAGTCATCTCGCAGTTTTAAATTGATGATGCTCATTAACATAATAGTGTCCATGCTTTCAAATTTTGATAGATCCATAATTAATCCTCGAAGTCTGAAATAAGTAGGTTAGCTGCGGCAAAAGCCGCCCTTTCTCTTGCTTCTTTAGGCATTGATTCGTCTGCCGCAATATCATTAAGGGTTTTAAGTGCGCAAGTAATCGCTTGTGGGATATAACCTTGGTCACCGCTACCGATTTGAGCATACAGTTCGCGAACCAGATCGCAACAATCGTATATTTTCATTTTTATCCAAATTTCATATTAATTTTCATGCTTAACAATATACACAGCAGCACAACAGATGACAAAGGTTGCAGTGATTTGATATGAATTGTGGGGACATTTTTTGTCGTTCGTCTGCTAGCGTGATTGTTCTTCTATGAGGAAAATGCATGGTTCTTATTAATTAGTGAGCAATAAAAAGGCTGCAAAATTTGCAGCCCTTAGTCATTATTTAGCCATTGTTATGAAACCGCCGAACTAGCTCATCTGAGCTTTGATATGTTCGATTATATTGTCCATTGCAACGGCGATTTTTTCACCGCTACGTCGGTTTTTATATTCGAAGTTGCCTTCATCCATGCTACGGTCGCCAATAACGACAGTATGCGGGATGCCGATCAGTTCCATGTCTTTAAACATTACTCCTGGTCGTTCTTTACGGTCATCAAATAGTACATCAATACCTTGAGCAGTTAAGTCTGCGTAGAGCTTTTCTGCTGCATCTTTCACTGCAGCCGATTTGTGCATATTCATTGGTACGATAACCACTTGGTAAGGAGCAATCGCATCTGGCCAAATTATGCCATATTTATCATGGTTTTGTTCGATAGCGGCAGCGACAACACGGGTACAGCCAATACCGTAACAGCCCATTTCCATTATCTGATTTTTGCCATCAGGCCCAAGTACACCAGCATTCATTGATTTAGAATAATTGTTGCCGAGCTGGAAAATATGGCCTACTTCGATGCCGCGTTTTAGCAATATTTTGCCTTTTCCACAAGGGCTTGGGTCACCTTCAACAACATTACGTAGATCTTCCACTTGTCCAAGTTCGACATCACGTCCCCAGTTAATGCCAAAGTAATGCTTGTCGTCTACATTTGCGCCGGCAGCAAAGTCACTCATAACGGCAACAGTACGATCAACGATAAATGGCAGTTTGAGGCCTACAGGACCAAGTGAACCAGGCCCAGCGCCAATTAATGCGCGAATTTCAGCTTCTTCAGCAAATTCTAATGGCGAAGCAACTTCGGTTAAATTTTCTGCTTTTACTTCATTTAGCTCGTGATCGCCACGAATTAATAGAGCAACTAAATCGGCGTCAATTTCATCCGATGCTTTTACAAACAGGGTTTTAACGGTTTGTTCTATTGGTAAGTCAAATTGTTCGACAAGCTCGGCAATTGTTTTTGCATTTGGCGTATCTATTAATTCCAGTTCTTGGCTTGGTGCAGCAAGTTCTATGTCTGGCGCTAGAGCCTCTGCTTTTTCAATGTTGGCGGCAAAATCTGAGCCATCAGAGAAAGCGATGAGATCTTCGCCACTTTCTGCTAATACATGAAACTCGTGTGATCCGCTACCACCAATAGAGCCAGTGTCGGCAAGAACTGGACGGAAATTTAAGCCCATACGACTGAATACATTGCAGTAAGCTTTATGCATTTCTGCGTAAGTTTCCACTAAACTTTCTTTATCGATATGGAAAGAATAGGCGTCTTTCATGGTGAATTCGCGCGAGCGCATGACACCAAAGCGAGGTCTGACTTCGTCGCGGAATTTAGTTTGAATTTGGAAAAGGTTCAAGGGAAGTTGTTTATAAGACTTCACTTCGTTACGAACCATATCTGTGATGACTTCTTCATGAGTCGGGCCCAATACAAAAGAACGATTATGTCGGTCAGCTATTCTTAGCAATTCTGGACCAAATTTATCCCAACGTCCGGTCTCTTCCCATAAATCAGCGGGCTGAACCACGGGCATGATCATTTCTACAGAACCGGCATTGTTCATTTCTTCACGAACAATATTTTCGACTTTACGCAGTACACGCAGACCGGTAGGCAGCCAAGTATATAAACCTGAAGCTAGCTTGCGGATCATACCTGCACGTAGCATTAGCTGGTGGCTAACGATTTCAGCGTCGTTTGGAGTTTCCTTCAGAGTTGAAAGAAGCGTTTTACTGGTACGCATTATGGGTATCCGTTCATCATGGTTATCAAAATTAGCTGAATATGATATCAGCCATTTGCTTTTGTCAAAAGCGTTCTATAGCTGTGACCGTCACTAATTGCTCGTTAACCTTAAATTTAACGTTCAAATCGAATAAGTTGACTGCATATTCTTTATTATCAGTACTGTTTTTCTTGTAAGCGGGTCTTGGATCTTGTGCTAGAACTTCGTAAATAACGGCGCGCACTTGCTCTTTGTTGGCATGAAATCGAAGTTGTTGCTCCGCAATAGTAGAAAAGGTGACATTAAGTAGTTTGGGCTCGGTTTGTGCGAAGCCTCCGTTAGCATCAAAGATAGCGTCTGAATACGGAATGTAAGGTTTAATATCAATAATGGGTGTTCCGTCGACTAGATCGACACTGCCTAATTCAAGCCAAACCTGACCTTCGGTTTGCTTTACTTGTTTGAGTTCAACTGCAGACATACCAATGCCATTCGGCCTAAAAGGTGAGCGAGTGGAGAGTACACCGATACGCTCATTGCCACCTAGTCTCGGTGGACGAACTGTGGGAGTCCAACCTGCTTGTAGATTTTGGTCGAAAAGAAACAGTAACCAAAGGTGGCTGAATTGTTCAATTCCTCGAATCGCCTCGGGTGAGTTTGCGTTATCAATTAATTGGAGTTTTGCAGTGGCACTAGGCGCTAATCTTGGCTGCCTTGGGACGGCAAACTTCTCTTTGTATGGAGTATGTATCACTCCAATCGGTTCTATCGTGTGATCCATCGGCTTATTATCTAGTGAGTCTGTGGTGTTAAGGTATCACAAATCCGCTCAAATGAGGGCGATTAGCTATCGTTTGCGTGAGAATAGTTTGACCTAAAATGGCTTGGACTAGAACGATTTTTAAGTAAAAAGGGACGCTTTAATATCGCGTCCCTTTTGCTTCAGTCTAGGTGTTTAGACTTTGCTGCCAAAATGCAATTTCCATTCGAGTGGCCGTTTTAAAAACCTCACATAATTGTTGACCGCGTTGACTATCAATTGCGATATCTGCGAGCAACTCGTTTAAGTAATCTCCAGCAGTATTGATCGAGGATTGGTATTCTTCTCCGCCGTAAAGTTCTATCCAACTTTGATACGGATTATTTTGCTTATTATTGGTAGTCGATGAGAGTAAGTTTCGACCTATTTCGGCGTAACCTAAAGCACACGGAGCGAGCGCGGTATAAAGGTCGACAAGGTCGCCAGACATACCAGTATCCAGTACATATCGAGTGTATGCGATGGTGCCAAATGCTTCTGGTTCGGCTTCCATGTCGTGTTCACTTAACCCCCATTGTTGGCAATAAGTTAAGTGATGGGATATTTCAGTCGATAGCAACGCTTGTACAGTGGGCAGAGCCATACGCATTTCACTTAATGTCTTGGCCTTATATATCGCCATAGCGTAAGCGCGTGCATACTGTTTTAGAAACAAAAAATCTTGTTTCAAATAATGTAGGTAGGCACTGTTATTCAGTTTGCCAAGAGCCAATTGCTGAACAAATTCATGCTCAGTATAAGTTTGCCACTCTTGCTTGCAGGCATTAATTAGGTCGTTGTAGTTCATTAGGAGTGTTTATTCCATGTTGATTTGCAATGTTTCTTGTGAAAGAGCGCTGTACTTAAAGTGTTGGCACAAAATCAGCTGCTTTTGGTTGTGTAGCGATGATCTTGTTTTTAAACAAAAAGGCACTGAATTCATCGTAACGTTGAAGATCAATGGCTGATGGGCGAAGATCAAATCGAGTAAGTGTATCGTTCCATGCTCGTTGGTTCAGTTCATTGTTTAACGTGTCTGGTGCGTAAGCTACAAATTCTTTCCATGCTTGTTGTGGATGGTTAACAATGTAAGTGGTGGCTTGTTCAATTGCTTTGTTAAAACGTCGAATGGCATCAGCGTCATAGTTGTCTGCGTTGGCGACGACAACCAATTCATCATACGTTGGCACGCCATGTTCTTCAGGATAAAATGCTTTAGAAGGATAGCCTTCGATGGCGAGTTGATTGGACTCAAAGTTACGTAATCCACCCCAAATGGCATCGACTTTACCGGAGGCCAGAGAGGCTGATAAGGCCCAACCTACGTTAATAATTTCAATGTCAGTAAATTTAAGTCCTGCTGATTTAAGCATGGTACCTATGGTTGCTTCTTCGTTTCCTGCGATAGCAATACCAACTTTTTTTCCTTTCAGGTCGGCTAAGGTGTTTATTTTACCGTTGTCTAAAACCATTAATGTATTTAGCGGGGTTGAGATTAACGTCGACGCTCTAATAAGAGGTAACTTGGCAGCCACATCAATGGTTAAACTGGTTTGGTATGAAATAGCCATGTCTACTTTTCCGGCTGCGACTAATTTAGCAGGTAAACTTGGATCGGCAGGCTCTTGGAGTGTCACATTGAGCCCTTGCTCATTAAAGTAATCTCGTTGTTGAGCAATAACAATCGGACCATGATTTGGGTTGACGAACCAATCCAGCATTAGCGTGATGTTTTTATTTTCAGTGGTATTTTGTTGGGCGAAAGTAGTAACAGAAATAACGCTAAGTACCAGAGCCGTGAGTCCTTTTTTGATGCAACTGTACATTTTTTTTCCTTAAATATAAGTAAGTTTAGGTTTTATCTAGGGTTGAGTTAAAGCGACCAATGAATCGCTCGTTTTAGTAATTTGTCAGTAATGAAATAGAGTGAAATGGAGCACAAGGCTAAAATAAACAGCGCAGCGAACATTTCGTCTATCATCATTCGTGCGTTCGCTTGTAGCATCAAATAGCCTAATCCAGCACTTGAACCAACCCATTCACCCACTACCGCACCTATTGGAGCGACAACAACGGCCACTCGAATACCAGAGGCAAGAGAAGGGAGTGCAGCCGGCAAGCGAATTTTGGTTAAGGTTTGCCATTTGGAAGCGGACATGGTTTTAGCTAAGTCAAGAAAGCCTGTTGGAGTAGAACGAAGACCGTCGTAGCAACAAGTGGTTACTGGGAAAAAGATAATTAGCGCGGCCATGACGATTTTAGATGCGATCCCATAGCCAAGCCAGAGCATTAAAATAGGGGCAATGGCAAAAACAGGGATAGCCTGGCTGGCAATTAAAATCGGCAGTAACCAACGCTTTATTGGTTGAAAAAGCAACATCTGCAGGGCAAAAAATAGTCCCATTGCAAGGCCTAAAATCAACCCCAATAGGATTTCTTGCATTGTGATCCAACTGTGGAATAACAGTATATCGAACCGTTTTATTAGAGTGTTAAACACTGCTTGTGGAGAGGGTAAGATAAAAGAAGGTAACTTGAAAATAACAACAATGAAGTGCCATAGTCCTAAGATAAGCAACACAGTAGTTGCCGCTTGAACTAATTTACTCGTGCTTTTTTTTTGCGCCGATTTGAGCCGCTGATCGTTCGCTGGATTTTGACTCGCTTTATTCTCACTAATTTTACTAGTAACAATATTCATATTAGACATGATCTTTCTCCAATTGCTCGATCAGTTTTTGTTGTAATGCAGCAATTTCGCCATTCAGCATTCGTGGTGGGGGATTACTTGGCGTTGGAAAAGTGCAAGCAGAAGCTGGTTTTCCTTGCATGAGAGCAATGTGATCGCCTAGGCGTAGGGCTTCTTGTGGATCGTGAGTTATGAGCAGAACGGTTTTATTTTTAAGCATATGGGCGGCTAGGTTTTGTAGCTGATAACGAGTGACCGCATCTAATGCTGAAAAGGGCTCGTCCATTAAAACTAATGGTTTGTCTTGCATGAGTGTTCTTGCTAGCGCAACGCGTTGACGCATTCCACCGGAAAGTTGATCAGGAAATTGATGAATATGATCAAGTAAACCGACTTGTTCGATCAGTTTGATGGCTTTTTGTTTGGTTGATTGGCTAAGTTGTCTATTAGCAAATTGAAAACTAAGGCAGACATTATCGACAACATTAAGCCAAGGTAATAGCAAATCTTGTTGCGCCATATAAGCGACATGTTGGCTTATATGGCCTGAAAGGTTGGTGTGCATAGTGCCGGACCAATTAATCTGGTCATCTAGTAATCCTGCTAAAAAACGCAGTAAAGATGTTTTGCCACAGCCACTTTTTCCTAAAATGCAAGTCCATTGGTTTTGTGTAATGGGCATATTCAATTCAGAAAAAACAAGCTGTTGTTCATTTTTATAATTTAGGCTTATGTTGGATAAGTTGATGAGTGTGTTGTCATCCATTTTGCTCTCCTTGTAGCAAGGCAGATGTTATTTGTTGCGAAGATGACGTAATGTGTTTCGAGAAAAAATGGTCTACAGGCCCATGACCCTGGCCAATGTGTAAATTATCAGCATGTAAGATTGCTTGAGTTATGTAATGCTTAGCTAGTGTTACAGCATGCAGTAGCTCGTTACCTTGTGCTAGATAGCTCGCGATAGCAGAAGATAAAGTGCAGCCGGTACCATGAGTATTGTTGGTTGGTATTCTTGTAGCAGGGATGGCCGTGACGGTATCACTACTGATCAACAGATCGGTGCTGTTTTTGCTGTTGGTTAAATGGCCACCTTTAAGTAAAACCGTGTCAGTATTTAATGCTCTGAGTTTATCGATAAGCGCATTCATTTGTTGCTCTGTGGTGGGAACGGCTTCTCCAGTTAAGGCTGCGGCTTCTGGAAGGTTAGGGGTAATGATATTCGCCAAAGGAAGTAATTGTGATTTAAGCGTGCTAATTGCTGATTTTTTTAATAATAAATCACCACTAGTTGCCACCATTACCGGATCGACAATCAAAAATTTAGGTTGATACTGTTTGAGTTTTGTAACCACTGTTTTGATGACGTTTACGTCACTTAACATGCCGATTTTTACTGCTTGAATATTGAGATCGGTAAATACAGCATCGAGTTGCTGAGCGACAAATTCTGGATCAATCGGATAAATACCACTTACGCCTTGGGTATTTTGGGCGGTCAGAGCAGTGATAACTGAACACGCATAGCTACCAGTCGCAGAAATAGCTTTGATATCTGCTTGAATACCGGCACCACCGCCACTATCTGAACCGGCAATCGTCAAAACAATAGGCGTTGTATTTTTCGCTGTCATATAGGATTCCTAAACTTGCACGTATAGGAATAACAGCCGCTAACGGAAGGTGGGTATGCGAGCAGAAAATACCAGCATAACATTTCGGTATGGCTACTAGTTCCCTACGGCAGTGTTAACTGCATCAGGTTCAACGGGTCCCATCGAAATGGTCTCAGCTTAGGCCTATGGCCGTTAGCTCCCCGACTAATATCTAAATTTTATTTGCCGCCAGAGTGTAACAAAACAATGCCTTAAGTCAAAGAAGTTAAAATTGATATAAAAAATGGTCGGGGAAATTGAATGGTATTGGTTATGAAATGGTGAATAGTTAAGGAATATTAAAAATACCAAAGCCGGATGATTTTACTCATCCGGCTTTGGAGTGGTGTTGCTTAGTTAGCGTGTCGTTTAAGTTTATTAAACAACTATGTCGTTAATAATAAACCTTACCAGCCTTTTACTACGCCACCTTTGAAGATTTCTGAGGCTGCGTTGAATACTTCGTCAGTTTGGTATGCTTTAACAAAGTTTTTCACTTTTTCAGATTCAACATTGTCAGTACGAGCGACGATTAGGTTAACGTATGGAGACTCTTTGTCTTCAACAAAAATGCCGTCTTTTTCTGGAGTAAGATCGATGCTGCTTGCATAAGTTGTATTGATGATAGAGAGCGTTACATCATCTAGTGAGCGCGGTAATTGAGCGGCATCAAGTTCGACAATAGTAATGTTTTTAGGGTTTTCTACGATATCACGAACCGTACCTGAAAGACCGACATCTGCACGCAGTTTAAGTAAGCCTTGTTGTTCTAGTAATAGTAGAGAACGGCCGAGGTTTGTTGGGTCATTTGGTACTGCAATACGTGCACCATCGGTAATTTGTTCAACAGAAGTCACTTGTTTTGAATAGCCAGCAATTGGATAAACAAAAGAGTTACCCGCTATTGCTAATTTGTAATCACGATCAGCAATTTGTTGATCAAGATATGGCTTGTGTTGGAAGGCATTAATGTCTACAGAACCATCGTCTAATGCAGCGTTTGGCGTGACATAATCGGTAAACGTAACAAGTTCAACGTCAAGGTCATATTTTTCTTTGGCTACTTTTGCTGCAACTTCGGCAACTTGAGCTTCCGCACCAGCTATTACACCAATTTTGATTTTGTTAGCATCGACTTCATTATCACCACAGCCAGCAAGGACAAGTGTTGATGCTGCCGTCGCGGCAATAAGGATATTTTTTAGACTAAATTTCATGTTACATCTCCTACAATATTATGATTTTTATTATCTATGATCTACTCGGCTAACAACAGCGTCGCCAATGGATTGAATGATTTGGACCAGTACAATTAGCATTACAACAGTGACAGCCATGATCACCACGTCATAGCGATGAAACCCGTAGCGGATGGCAACATCACCTAGCCCGCCACCGCCAACAGTGCCTGCCATGGCAGAATAACTTACCAATGTGACCAATGTAATAGTGACCGAATTCACGATGGTTGGTAGTGCTTCTGGAAGCAGTACTTTAGTAATGATTTGGGTTGGCGTTGCCCCCATTGATTGTGCGGCTTCTACTAAGCCACTCGGTACTTCAAGCAGAGCACCTTCAATAAGGCGAGCAACAAAAGGAATAGCACCAATAGTTAATGGAACAATAGCGGCTGTAGTGCCGATAAACGTACCTACTAATATTTTCGTGACAGGAATAATTGCAACCATTAGAACTAAAAACGGCACAGAGCGACCAATGTTGACGATAGCACCAAGAGCTGAATTTAACTTGGTATTCTCAGCCAAACCGCCTTTTTTACTGATATGTAGAATAACGCCGAGTGGAATACCAATAGCGAACCCAACGACACCAGAAACAGCGACCATATAGAGTGTGTCCCATGTGGCTCCAATGAGTAGATTACTATTGAGACTTAACCATTGTGCAATTAAATCAAAGGACATAACCAAGTACCTCTACTTTTACTTTGTGTTCTTTCAAAAATTCGATTGCCGCATTATCGTTTTCTTCTGAGCCATAAAACTCGGCCACCATCATGCCGAACTTAACACCACCTGCATAATCGAGATCGGAACTTAAAATGCTGACATCAATATCGAATTGGCGTGCGATTTGGCTCATAACCGGCGCATCAACAGTTTCCCCTGTAAATTCTAAGCGAATCAGTGGATGGCTACCTTGAATACGTGTTCGGTTTAATCTGGCTTGATAATCTTCCGGAATGGTTAAATCGAGAGTTGAACGAATGAACTCATGTGCCAACTCTGTTTTTGGGTGAGC
This sequence comes from Vibrio sp. TH_r3, assembly GCF_033101115.1. Classification (NCBI taxonomy): domain Bacteria; kingdom Pseudomonadati; phylum Pseudomonadota; class Gammaproteobacteria; order Vibrionales; family Vibrionaceae; genus Vibrio; species Vibrio sp. TH_r3. The sequence goes on from NZ_JAWMPW010000009.1 coordinate 98,583, forward strand.
AAAAATTTCGCCAACTGTGCCTTTTTCTACTAACTCACCATCACCAATAATAGCCACTTGATGGCAAATGCCTTTTACTACGTCCATTTCATGGGTAATCAACAGCATCGTGATATTAAGCTTGCGGTTTATTTCTTTAAGTAACTCCAATATAGACTGAGTGGTGGCAGGATCTAAAGCACTGGTTGCTTCATCACAGAGTAACACTTTTGGATCAGAAGCTAAGGCTCGTGCGATAGCAACACGTTGCTTTTGACCGCCACTTAAATTGGCTGGGTAGGTGTCTCGTTTGTCAGCGAGTCCAACTAATGACAAAAGTTCAGTTACTTTGTTCGAGATTGTTTGTTTGTCCATTCCTGCTAATTCGAGTGGTAAAGCAACGTTGTTAAAAACAGAGCGAGAAGAAAGCAAGTTAAAATGTTGAAAAATCATGCCTATATTGCGGCGAGCTTTACTGAGCTCCGATTTAGATAACAATGTTAAATCTACGCCATCTACGACAACATTACCTTGAGTCGGTGCTTCTAACATGTTTACACAACGTATGAGTGTACTTTTACCTGCACCAGAAGAACCTATAACGCCAAAAATAGTGCCTTGAGGTATGGATAAGTTGATATTTCTTAAGGCATGGATCTCTTTTGTGCCTTGATAGAAAACTTTGTTAACATTGCTGATTTCAATCATTTAGTAAAACCTAAGCAGAATAGTCGGAATAAAGTTCTTGTTAACTTTGTATAATAGAGACGATGCTATGGTGATCACGTTTTTATGTCAATAGGTATTTTTACGTCTAGACGTCTAAAATATTTTTTACTGTGTCTGGTTTAGGCTAGCTTATGTGGGTTGCTAGTGCTGTTCTATAATCACTTGTGCCAGTGAGTTATTAATATTAACCGTCAATCGAACAGACAAACCTAGTCAAGGATAATTAGTGCTTAGCAAGTTAAAGCGTGCAATAATTTCGATAGATATACATTTTGAGGACGATATTTTGGCTAAACCAGCAGTATTTTTAGATCGCGACGGTGTCATTAATGTAGACCATGGTTATGTGCATGATGAACATGACTTTGAGTTTATCGATGGTGTTTTTGAGGCGACCAAGAAACTGCAACAAATGGGGTATTTGTTGGTTTTAGTGACCAATCAATCAGGTGTTGCCCGTGGTCTTTTCAGTGAAGAAAGGTTTCTTTCGTTAACCGAATGGATGGATTGGAATTTTGTTGATAATGGCGTGGAACTTGATGGCATCTATTATTGTTTGCATCATCCAGAGCATGGTATTGGTGAATATAAACAAGATTGCGATTGCCGCAAACCTAAGCCTGGAATGTTTATTTCGGCACGTGATTTCTTGAAAATTGATATGGAAAAATCAATTATGGTTGGTGATAAAGCGGAAGATATGATGGCTGCTGAAGCTGCTGGTGTCGGCACTAAAATTTTGGTACGTTCAGGCAAACCGGTTACAGAACAAGGTGAAACGCTTGCAACCACGGTTGTTGACAGTATTAAATATGTACCCGAGTATTTAGAGGGGAAATCATATCTTGGATAGTCGCAGTCGGTAGCCAACTAATAAGTAAATTTCAATTTGAAATAAACAAAGACAACGGAAATAAAGGATAATTTGTAAAGATGAAATATTATGGTTTTGGTTTAGTCGCGTTCTTACTTCTTTCTGGTTGTAGTGCTAAAAAGCCTGAAACTCCTTTGTATCTTTGCGATAACGGCTCTCAATTCAGTTTTTCACAGACTGGTGAGCTCACTGCAGAAATGCTGATGTCGAAAAAGCGTATTCCATTGCAGCAGATACCGGCGGCATCTGGTAGTAAATATAAAAGCACAGATCAGGCATTGCAACTTTGGCTAAAAGGTTCAGATGCAATGTTAACGCTTGGCTCGGAAGCCTTTGTTAATTGCACAACAGATTATTAAAATCTTAACTCATTTACACAGTGTAATTAGTATTGTGAGTAATTTATCGTGAGCCATTGTGTAACGCATTGATAAGAGATAAATATAATTGACTGGCTGTCTTTAATAGTTGGTCAGGAAAATCATAATCTGGATTATGCAGTTCTGGGTGAGATTCACCACTTCCTATGCAAAATAGCGCGCCATTCCATCGTTGCAAAAATTCAGCGAAATCTTCCGACCAACGCATTGGTTGCTCTAAGCGTTGTACCGACATTCCGATGTTTTTTGCCTGTTGTTCAATAAGTTGTGAATGCCGATTTGAATTAACCGCAGCGTTAAAAGGTTCATCCCAGTTTAAACTCACTTTGATGCCGTGAGCATGACTCAGTTCATACAGTTTTTTGTTTAGATTGATTTTCATTTTAGCAAAGGTTTGGTTGCAATCACTACGTATGGTCGCCATCACTTTTGCCTCGCCTGGTGATACCCCAAATGCTTGTTCGCCAAGTTGCGCATGTACGATCGTAACTAAAGTGAAAGCTTGAGAATAACTTTCAGGCATTGTTTGTAGGTAGTCGATTATGTCCACCATTGCAGCGCATGGACTGATACCATTTTCTGGCCGTGCCGCGTGAGATGTTTTACCTTCTAGTTTGATTAGTACACCAGTAGATGCGCAAGCAAAGGTGTCGTTTTTGACTAAAATTTGGCCGAGAGGATAGCCAGGAAGATTGTGGTATGCAAAAACATTATCTATCTTCAAATCTTTCAAGTTGTTATCAAGTAGCATGGCTGCTGCTCCGGTACCTATTTCTTCTGCTGGCTGAAAAAGTAAGATTACCTTACCGGCTTTGGGTGGGTGAGTTGAGAGCTTTTCCGCTACTATGAGCAGGGAAGTAGTATGGCCGTCATGGCCACATGCGTGCATTACCCCCGGGTTCTGCGATATATGATCGTGATGGTTATTTTCACAAATAGGTAACGCATCGAAATCGGCTCGTAACAGTGTCGTTTCGCCTTTGATACCACTGTCAATTATACAGATAATACCGTATCCACCGATATGCTCTATTGGTGATAAACCAAATGTTTTTAATTGGATGGCAATCTGTGTGGATGTTTGCTGTTCTTGCTCAGATAATTCTGGCTCACGATGCAGTTTTTTTCTAAATTCAATTGGATCGAAACAAACAGAGGTTAATACGCTATCCATGCGGTTAATCCTAGTAACATTTAGATATAATGGTTTACTTTACCTTGAAAAAATAACAGCACAATGATTATTGTGCTGTTATTTTTTCAATATAGTAGGCTATGTTACGAACTGATGACCTTAGTTATACGTCACAATGTAGCGAGACGGTTTGTGATTCATACCCAAAACCGAATTAATGATTATTGCACCTAGTACTGATAGAGCAATTATCCATGGTGAGACAAAAAAGAAAGAAGCGACGACGATTACAGAGTCAATAACGACTTGTGTTTTTCCTACCGATATTCCCGCTTTATCTTGGATTAATAAGCATAAAATGTTGAAGCCGCCAAGACTAGAACGATGTCGGAATAGCACTAGCATGCCCAAGCCGATAAGAACGCCGCCTGCAACCGCACAGTAAATTTCGTTAACCGATTCTATAACCATCACCATATCGAGGTGATCTACAAATACAGACACCAATGCGCTGGAAATAACACTGTTTAATGCAAATTGGTAACCATAACGTTGCCAAGCAAGCAGGAAGAAAGGAATATTGATGGTGAAATAAAGAAAGCCAAATGAATATGAAGTGACTTGAGATAGCAATAGCGATAATCCGGCGGTTCCTCCTGTTATAAGTCCTGCAGACTTAAGCAAGTAAACGCCTTGCGCGGTTAGAAACGTACCAACTAGTATTGCGACCCAGTCTTCCTTGATTGAGTGTTTTTGCATCACTTGCCTATTTAAGTTGTATTAATTAGTTAGGATAGTAGATAAAAATTGTTCATTTCGATAGTTTGGAGTGAAAATTAACTGCTAATGGGTGTAATCTACAATTTACACATTGTAAATTTTTTCTTCATTTTAAGGGTTTTCGTTCTCAAGGTTAAGCCGAAGGTTTGTTATTAATTCTGTTCAGGTACAACATGAAAAATTTACATGATTATTTTACTGAAGTTACTTTCTGATATAGATCAAATTAGGTAGAATGTGGCAACTTAGAATACCAACGAAAACGTTTGTGTTAGTTGGTAGTGTGGTTTTTTTGCAAATTCAGATTATCTGAGTCAGGAGATACAGATGCTAAAGCGTGACATGAACATCGCTGATTATGATGCAGAGCTATATGCTGCAATACAGGAAGAGACTCTTCGTCAAGAAGAGCATATCGAGCTAATCGCTTCAGAAAACTACACCAGCCCACGAGTCATGGAAGCTCAAGGTTCTCAGCTAACGAATAAATATGCCGAAGGTTATCCGGGTAAACGTTACTATGGTGGATGTGAGTATGTCGATAAAGCCGAATCACTTGCCATAGATCGCGCGTGTCAGCTATTTGAATGCGAATACGCAAATGTTCAACCACACTCAGGCTCTCAAGCAAATAGTGCTGTTTATATGGCTCTACTTAAGCCTGGTGATACAGTTTTAGGTATGAGCTTGGCTCATGGTGGACATCTTACTCACGGTTCACCTGTGAATTTTTCTGGTAAGCACTACAATGTTATTCCTTACGGTATTGATGAAGCTGGTCAGATCAATTATGACGAGATGGAACAACTGGCTTTAGAACATAAACCAAAAATGATCATAGGTGGTTTTTCAGCCTATTCTCAGATCGTTGATTGGGCACGTATGCGCGAAATTGCAGATAAAGTGGACGCTTACTTGTTTGTAGATATGGCTCACGTTGCGGGTCTTATTGCAGCCGGTGTTTATCCAACCCCGCTTCCTTATGCACACGTTGTAACTACAACGACACATAAAACACTTGCAGGCCCTCGTGGTGGTTTGATTTTATCAAACGCAGGTGAAGATATGTATAAGAAATTAAATTCTGCAGTATTCCCGGGTGGCCAAGGTGGTCCCTTAATGCATGTTATTGCTGGTAAAGCGGTTGCATTTAAAGAAGCAATGGAACCAGAATTCAAAGAGTATCAAGCACAAGTAGTCGCAAATGCAAAAGCGATGGTGGCTGAATTTATTGCTCGTGGATATAACATTGTTTCTGGTTCAACAGAGAACCACTTGTTCCTTGTTGATTTGATTGACAAAGATATTACAGGTAAAGAGGCGGATGCCGCGTTAGGTGCAGCTAATATTACCGTTAATAAAAACTCAGTGCCAAACGATCCTCGTAGCCCATTTGTTACTTCTGGTATTCGTGTTGGTTCACCTGCAATTACTCGCCGTGGCTTCACTCAACAAGATGCTAAAGAATTGGCAGGTTGGATGTGTGATGTTTTAGATGATGTGAATAACGAAGCAACAATTGAAGCAACTAAACAAAAAGTATTAGAAATCTGCAAGCGTTTACCTGTTTACGCGTAGGTTTTAATTATCGTGCAAATAAAAACGCGAACTGAATCAGTTCGCGTTTTTTTGTTTTTGTGCTTTTTACTACAGGTGACTTTTCAACTCATTATTTATTGATGCTCAATGTCGTACCTGATTTACACTGAAATGAGTAATAACGATTACTTTCGTTAAACTTCGATAAACCTTCACCAGTACAATAGTCAATATTAATATCGCGCATAATCTCAAGAGTTTCTTCACTGTTCATTGTGAACTTAGAATCATCAGCACAAATTATTCTAACACGACCATCATCGCTTACAGAATAGGTGCTAACTTCAGTGTTGCACAACTCGAATGAGGCATCTAAATAGTTGTCTTGTTGCGTGTTTTGTGAAGAACAGCCTACAAGGATTAGTGAGAAAAAACCTAATAAACTTATTTTTTGCATACCGTCATTCCTTTTTCTATTTTCGGTGCTATATAGTGTTAATCGTTAAGCCTAGTATAAAATAGTTTATTTTTACAGTGACTTATTCTTAACTGCGCTTTAATAATCTTTTGTTTAAGTACAATTTGACTTAAGTGCGATTTCGCTTAAGAGCTATTTCGCTTAAGAGCTATGATGCCATAATACAATGTACTTGCTGAAGTCGAAAAAGACTACTCTTTAAGTCAGTCTTTTTCAGATAATGTTTCAGTTACTTGACTTCTTCACCTTTCGCTTGCATATCTGCATGATAAGAAGAACGAACAAATGGTCCGCAGGCTGCATGTGTAAATCCAAGATCTAGGGCAATGTCTTTCAATTCATCGAACTCTGCAGGTGGTACATAACGTTCAACAGGTAAATGATGACGGCTAGGGGCTAAATATTGGCCTAGTGTTAGCATCGTTACACCGTGAGCACGAAGATCTTTAAGAACCTCGATAATTTCTTCTTTAGTTTCACCTAGGCCCATCATTACACCCGATTTGGTTGGTACATCTGGATGCAGTTCTTTAAATTTTTTCAGCAGTGTTAATGACCATTTATAATTTGCGCCAGGACGTGCTTTTCTGTAAAGGCGAGGTGCTGTCTCTAAATTATGGTTAAACACATCTGGTGGATTGTCCTTTAATATATCAAGTGCGGTATCCATGCGGCCACGGAAATCGGGAACAAGAGTTTCTATTTTTATTCCCGGATTTTTCGCTCTAATTTCACGAGTACAATCGGCAAAGTGCTGAGCTCCACCATCACGTAAATCATCACGATCCACTGACGTAACAACAACATATTTCAGCCTCATGTCGCTTATTGTTTGAGCGAGGTGTTGCGGTTCATTACTATCTGGAGTAATAGGTCTTCCATGGGCAACATCACAAAATGGACAACGACGAGTACAGATAGCACCGAGAATCATAAAAGTCGCGGTTCCGTGATTAAAGCATTCTGCGAGATTAGGGCAAGAGGCTTCTTCGCATACGGAATGCAGCTTATTTTTACGCATAGCTGACTTTATTTCTTGAATACGTTGGCTATCAGAAGGGAGTTTAATTTTCATCCATTCTGGCTTACGTAACACTTCTTGTTTCTCAACTGGCATTGTTTTAGTTGGTATCAGTGCCATTTTATCAGCATCTCTATATTTGACGCCTTTTTCCATTTGAATTGGTTTGCTCATGATAGTTTGCTTTCTTTTATTATATCGACATGCTCATAGTTAAGCAGAAGAGTAAGTTCTTTTAGGAGTGAGTTACTAACGGTATTTATACTGCTAGGCCCTCCTAATTCACTCACTTGTACCATCTCCATTCCTTGATAGCCACAAGGGTTTATGCGTAAAAATGGCGATAGGTCCATGTTTATATTTAATGCTAGGCCATGAAAGGAACAGCCTTTACGTATCCTTAAGCCAAGCGAACATATTTTTTTTCCGTCAGTATAAACTCCTGGAGCATCAGACCGTGCGGAAGATTCAATGTTGAAATTTGATAATGTGTTGATAACTAAATTTTCAATATGAGTAACCAACTCTCGGACACCGATTTTTTTTCTGCGCAGATTAATCAAAAAGTAGGCAACTAATTGACCTGGACCGTGGTAAGTAACTTGCCCGCCACGATCACTTTTTACTACAGGAATATTCCCTGTATTTAAAAGGTGTTCGGCTTTTCCGGCTTGCCCCTGTGTGAAAACAGGGTTGTGTTCAACTAGCCATATTTCGTCTACTGTATCTGTATCACGACGGTCAGTAAATGCGTGCATTGCTTTCCATACTGGTTCATAGTCTTGAAGGCCAAGATCTCGTACAACTAATTGATCTTCTATTTTCGACAAACTGGTATCTCGTTAAGCAATTAATAAAGTAAATGGATTATAAACTTCTTTTGTCGCTTCTACTATTATATTTTGTGGTCAGAGGAATGTACAAACAGCGGCATTTGCCGCTGTTGTAGAGTTCTTTTTGTTTAAAAGTGATGTCCGTTTTTATTCAAAAAGTGTCGTTTTAAATAATGAATAACCTTAAAGCACCATACGAACAATTTCTATGTCACCGAGTTCTTTATAAAGTGTTTCTACTTGCTCTATTGATGTTGCGGTAATAGTGATAGAGATAGCATTGTAGGTCCCTTTACCACTCGGTTTTATGCTAGGGCTATAGTCACCCGGAGCATGTTTTTGAATCACTTGTAAAACCAATTCCGGTAGTTCAGGCTTCGCATAACCCATCACTTTATAAGTGAATTGACAAGGAAACTCTAACAGGTCTTTAAGTTTTGGTTGTTCTTGCATGAAATACTCCAGAGGATTTAATTAGGCAGCGCATATTACGCCCAATAACGATCAATCTCAACTAAAACAAAGGCCACATAAGTGGCCTTTGTTTATCGGTTAAATGTATAGGTGTAGGTAATTAATGGCACTATTTTTACCCTAAACCAATATATTTAAATAGTAGGATGAGATTAGAAAAAACTCTTAAATAATAAAATAAAGTAGTCGACTAAACGACTAAATACTCCGCCTTCTTGTACGTCTTCTAACGCAAGCAGTGGATATTGTGCAATATCTTCACCGTCAACTTGATAGTAAAGAGTACCCACTTCATCACCTTGGCTTATTGGTGCTCTTAGTTCTTTTTCAAGCACAAAGCTGGCTTTTAGGTTTTTCGCTTGTCCACGCGGCAGTGTTACGTAAGTGTCTTGTGCGACGCCAAGTGCTAAATTCTCTTGTGAACCCATCCAAATGCGTTCACTCACAAAGGTTTCACCTGCTTTATGAGGTGCAACCGTTTCAAAGAAACGGAATCCATAGTTTAATAATTTTTTACTTTCCGCTTTACGCGCATTTTCACTATTTGTGCCCATTACAACAGCAACAAGACGCATTTTCCCTTCAGTTGCAGAGCTAACTAAGCTGTACCCTGCTTTGCTAGTGTGGCCAGTTTTAATACCGTCCACATTCATGCTTTTATCCCACAGTAGACCATTACGGTTGTACTGAGTTATGCCGTTATACGTAAATTGTTTTTCTGAATAAATTGCATATTCATCGGGAACATCTCGGATAAGCGCGCGACCAAGCAGAGCCATATCATAAGGTGTTGAATAAAGTTCATCATGGTCTAAACCATGCACGTTGGCAAAATGCGTACGAGTCATGCCAATAGAGTTTGCCCATGCGTTCATTAGGTCAACAAAAGCGTCTTCTGAGCCGGCGACGTGTTCCGCCATTGCAACACAAGCATCGTTACCCGATTGGATAATAATGCCTCTATTTAGATCCTCAACTTTTACGGTTGTACCAACTTCAATAAACATCTTTGAAGAATCTGGATAATTTTTAGCCCAAGCATTTTTACTGATCACAACATCGTCTTGTAAAGATATGTTGCCACGCGCTAACTCTTGTCCGATAACATAACTGGTCATCATTTTGGTCAAGCTAGCAGGTGAAAGTTTGGTATCTTTTTCTTTCTCAGCGAGAACTTTCCCTGAGTTAAAGTCTATAAGTACATAGCCTTTGGCCGCGATTTGAGGTGCATCAGGAACAACGATGGGTGCTGCATAAGAAAAAGATGCAGAAAGTGCAGCAGTTGAGATAATCAGTGTTCTAAAAATATTGTTTGGCATTTTCATCTATTTTTCAGTTTTATGAGTTATAACTATGTTTACCTCGAAGACAACGTTTAACTCGAGGACAATGTTTAAGTCGAGGGCAATGATTTATGTCATCGGCATCAGCTGAGCAAGCACTATGACAAAAATTCAACAAAATCGCTAGTCTTGAATGACATACATTAGTGATTGATTTTTCTTATGAAGGCTTGCGGGTAACCGTGTTGCTTCAATTTTTGTAATATTTGTACAGTTTCATTGTAGTCAGTAAATGGTCCAACAAGGATCCTATAGATATTATCCGACGGTTCTAAATATGTATCTAGCTGCATGGTTTTACTAATATTTTCCGCTAAAGTTTGGCTTCGTTCAGCATTATTTGATGAAGCGGTTTGAATGCTGTAACTGGGTTGTTGTTTTGCGGTGTAAGACTGAGGTTCTGGCGGTGTTGTCGTTATGTATTCAATGGTAACATTTGCTGTGCCAGTTTTTATTACGCCGAGTTTGTATGCAGCAGCATAGCTGAGGTCAATTATTCTATTCTCATGGAATGGCCCACGGTCATTTACTCTCACAATGGTCGTTTTGCCATTATCCGTATTGGTGACTTTAACGTAGCTTGGTATGGGTAACGTTTTATGAGCCGCTGTCATTGAATACATGTCGTAGATTTCACCGTTTGAAGTGAGATGGCCATGAAACTTTTGACCGTACCATGATGCTAAGCCACTTTGCTTAAAACCTTGTGGATTTTTTATAATTTTATACGAACCTCCTCGTAGATTGTAATCTCGATTACCCCCACGACTGAATGGCTCGTACTTTGGATGTGCGTCTTCGATATGGTCAAGTTGAATTGCTTGTTCTGGCCCTACATCGTTTTTAATAGAGTAACGGCTGTCGGAGCTTGAACAGGCGGTAAGTAATAGAGCGAAAATCACGCAGATGATGTTTTTTTTAGTTGTCATTAGGTCGCTTTTGATAGCATGCTTTTATGAGTATGGATTGACATTAAAATGCCAAAACCGGCCATTAGAGTTACCATTGAGGTTCCACCATAACTGATGAGTGGTAAAGGAACACCCACTACGGGTAATATGCCACTAACCATTCCAATGTTAACAAATATATAAACAAAGAAACTCAACATTACACTACCAGCCATCATTCGACCAAAAGCAGTGTGCGCTTGGCTGGCAAGATACAACCCTCGTCCAATAATAAATAAATATAAAGTTAATAGTCCAAGTATTCCTAGCATTCCCCATTCTTCGGCAATAACGGCAAAGATAAAGTCGGTATGTCGTTCTGGTAGAAATTCCAGTTGTGATTGAGTGCCATGTAACCAACCTTTACCGGCAATACCACCCGAGCCAATCGCTATTTTACTTTGAATAATATGGTATCCCGCACCCAGTGGATCTGACTCGGGATTAAATAATGTCCTGACTCTGACTTTTTGATACTCCTGCATGAGGAAAAACCAAAGTATTGGAGCAAATGCGCTAATTGCAACGACAGCTGAAAAAATATAACGCCAGCTAATGCCTGCCAGAAAAATAACAAAAATACCAGAAGCAGCAATAAGTATCGAAGTGCCTAAATCGGGTTGTTTGGCGATGAGTATGGTTGGCACACATACTAATAGTAATGAGATGAATAGCGTTTTAAATGTGGGTGGAAGAGGTTGTTTACCAATGAATCTTGCGACAATTAATGGGACAGCCAGTTTAAGTAACTCCGATGGTTGGAATCGAACTATGCCTAGGTTAAGCCAACGTTGTGCGCCTTTAGATACTTCACCGAAGAATAGAACGCCTAACAATAACCCCACTCCAGCAACAAATAGAAACGGAGCAAATGCTTCATAAGTTCGTGGTGATATTTGAGCAAGACCAATCATTACGCCTATAGCGAGAAGCATGCGCATTGCTTGACGGTCCATCATGGCTAAATTTTGTCCGCTAGCACTGTACATTACAACTAGTCCAAATAGCATAACGGCAATCAAACCAAGTAATAACGGCAGGTCAATATGAAATTTTTCGAAGAACAGACGGCTTTTCCCTGTTGATGGATCAACTTTCATTTCTACTCCGTTACATCATCTTTATTGAGGATAACTTTATCAAATATCTTACGAACCACAGGTGCTCCGTTGGTAGAGCCTCCCCCTGCATTTTCTAATACGATGGTTGCGACTACTTGAGGGTTGTCGAGTGGTGCGAAACCAGTGAACAGTGCATGGTCACGTAAACGTTCATCTAAGTCTTCTGCGTTATACTCTTCATCCTCTTTTAAACCAAAAACTTGAGCGGTACCTGATTTTCCGCCACTTTGATAACCTAGGTTAGTAAATGCTCGGCGTGCCGTGCCTTTTTTACCATGGTTAACTAAATTCATACCTTGTATTGCAATGTCCCAATATTTATCTGGTACTCCCGTGATCGGTGGGTACGCATCAATAGGTTCAGGTATGATAGTGTTCTCTGGCGAACTGTTTTCTATGGTTGCTTTGAGTAAGTGTGGTGGTATCACAACGCCTTTGTGGATAAGCACCGACGTTGCTTTGGCTATCTGCATAGGTGTTGCGGTCCAGTAACCTTGACCGATTCCGACAGGAATAGTATCCCCTTGGTACCAAGGGGTTCTATGGCGTGCCATTTTCCATTCTCGGCTCGGCATGTTGGCTTTGCTTTCTTCGTGAATATCTATACCAGTATAGTCACCAAAACCGAATTTCATCATCCAAGTAGATAACCTATCTATTCCTAGATCATAAGCAATTTGATAGAAAAAGGTATCGACCGACTCTTCGATCGATTGAGTGATGTTGACTCGGCCATGTCCCCAACGTAACCAATCTCGGAATGGTTTGGTCTTTGAGTTAGGTATTTTCCAAAAGCCAGGGTCATTTCGAGTCGTATAAGGCGTTAACACTTCTTCTTGTAGAGCGGCTACAGCAATAAACGGTTTGACAGTTGATGCTGGAGGATAGATTCCCAACGTTGCTCTATTGACTAGCGGTCGATCTTTATTATTGAGAAGCTTGTTGTAGGCCGTACTTGATATACCGTGAACAAACGCGTTTGGATCATAGCTGGGTGTGGACACCATCGCTAAAATACCATTATCTTTAGGATCAAGTACTACTGCTGAACCTCGGCGGCGGTCTAATAATTTGTACACATAAAGTTGTAAATCGATATCTAGGTTTAAAATCAGATCTTTACCCGGTACTGGTGCGACATATTTTAATGTTCTGATCACTCTACCACGGCTGTTTACTTCAACTTCTTGATAGCCAGCAGTACCGTGCAATACTTCTTCATAATAACGTTCAATACCCAGTTTGCCGATATCATGAGTCGCTAGATAATTGCTTTCTTTGCCTTCACGGGCAAGCTTTAACACGTCTTTGTCATTTATTCTTGATACATATCCCAACACATGAGTTAGTGCCGAGCCGTAAGGATAGTGACGCTTTAACGTAGCAGAGACTTCTACTCCGGGAAAACGATATTGATTAACTGAAAATACAGCGACTTGTTTTTCAGTTAATTGAGTCAACAAGGGTACCGACTTAAAGCGACGAACACGACGACGTTCTTTTTCGAAATTCGCAATTTTTTCTGGAGGGATCTCCAAAATTTGCTGAAGGCGATGGATAGTGTCATCAATATTATCAATTTTTTCAGGGGTTAATTCTAAATTGAAGACCGGTCGGTTTTCGGCTAATAACTTGCCGTTTCGGTCATAAATTAGACCCCTGTTAGGTGCAATAGGAACGACTTTAATTCGGTTATCATTCGAGCGGGTTTCATAATCTTGATATTGGTTTACTTGAATATGATATAGATTGCCAAGGAGCAAAGCGATCATGGCAATGATGCCCAAAAAAGAGATAATTGCTCTGCTGGTAAATAGCCTTGCTTCTACTTGATGATCACGAATTTGAGTGCGTCTAAGTCTCATGTCGCATTATTCTCGATGATAAGGATGGTTGGTTGTGATGCTCCAAGCTCGGTATAAACTTTCAGCCATTATCACTCTTACTAGTGGGTGTGGGAGTGTTAAAGGAGATAGAGACCAACTTTGTTCGGCTGCGGATTTACATGCCGGTGCTAACCCTTCTGGCCCACCAATTAATATAGAGACGTCTCTCGCGTCGAGTTTCCAGTTTTCTAACTGTTGCGCTAGTTGTTCGGTATTCCAAGGTTTTCCTGGAATATCTAAAGTAACAATTCTATTTCCCTTGGGGACAGCAGCAAGCATGGCTTCGCCTTCTTTTTGCAAAATTCTTGCAATATCGGCATTTTTTCCTCTTTTACCCGCTGTAATTTCGACTAGTTCTAACGGCATATCATGAGGAAAACGTCGTTTATATTCGTTAAAACCTTCTTCTACCCATTTGGGCATTTTAGTGCCAACAGCGATGAGTTGAATCTTCAACATTAGCTCCAGAGTTTTTCAAGCTGATAAAGTTCACGATGTTCTTGTTGCATAACATGAACCATTACACTGCCCATATCAACGACAACCCATTCGCCTTCATCTTCGCCATCAATACCTAATGGTGTTAACCCTATGTTTTTTGCTTCGTTGGCAATATTGTCAGCAATGGAAGATACATGACGCTTTGAGTTACCAGTACAAATCACCATATAATCGGTTACACTGGATTTGTCGATAACATTGATGGTTACAATATTCTCGGCTTTCATATCGTCGGCTTTATCGACCAAAAATGCTTTTAATTTGCTGTCTAACAAATTAGTACCTCATTATGTTGTTTTGAGTTATTTACAGGTAATTGTACCATTTTTTAGCTTTCAAATGGCAGTTCTGAAAGTGTTGAAGAGCTTACAGAGCTGAATTCTAAAGCAAGCTGGCCAATCAGTGGCCAAACAGAATGTTCATATTGGGTTTTACTTGAGATCTCTGCGGCAGCCAGACCTTTATATAGTCTTTGAATTTGAGATACCGTTAATCTTTGCAATGCTGCGTTATAGAGAGGGCGTTTGCTTTGCCAGATTCGATGTCTATCGAAAACCGTACCTATTGGTGTCTGTATCGATTCGGCTTTTAATTGGGCTACTAAATTTAATTCTCTTTGAAAAGTTCGTAACAAAACGACCGGCTCGACGGCTTCTTGCTCTAGTTGTTGTAAAATGCGCCAAGCTCGTTTGGCTTTACCTGCTAACACCGAGTCCATCCAGAGAAATGGCGTAAAATGATTATGTTTGCTTAGCGACTCTTCCAACCGAACTAAGTTTAGTTCTCCATCCGGATACAATAGTGCTAGTTTTTCAAGGCTTTGAGAAAGCGCGAGCAAGTTTCCTTCATGCCATTGAGCCAACATTTGTATGGCTTGTGCGTCAGCCTTCAAATTCAGTTTTTGGCAGCGTTGTTGTACGAACTGTGGAAGTCTTTGTATATCGGGAGATAAACAGCTTACCCAAACACCAGTTTGGTTTAATGTTTTAAACCACTTAGTGTTTTCTTGTTGTTTAGTTAGTTTGCTGCCAACGATCAGTAATAGCACGTCATTGTGCAGCCCTTGGCTAAGTTGCAATAACTCTTTTGCTGCCGCTGCATTAACGCCTGATTCTGGCACTTCTAATTCAATAATCTGACGAGAAGAAAACAAGCTAAGGGCTTGACAGCAGTCGTACACATCATCCCAATTTATATGATTGTCGAGTACAAAATGGCGTTTCTCGTCGAATCCGGCCACTTTCGCTGCTGAGATAATCGCCTGCCTGCTTTCTAGAATAAGCAGAGGCTCATTACCGAAAACCAAGTAACAGTTGTGCAGTTGTCGGCTTAATTGCAGTGGTAATTTATCAGCAAATATGCGCATTTAAACATTACTCGCTAAATAGACACGACTCGTTAAATAAACACTATTCATTAGACGGTGTAGTTTGTGTGGAGACTGGTTCTTCATCATCGAACTGATTGTTTAATCTTGCTAACTGTCTCATGATTTGTCTAGCTGCTTGTAGGCTCATTTCATCTTCAATTAAATCACGTTCAACTGATTTTGCGAGGGCAGTATTCGAGTTACTTAAATAGCTTCGCGTTACTGAAGTGGAGTAAGTTTGGGTTTCTTGGCCAGGAATCGTTACGCGATACGATGTTTTATATTGCAACTGCTTTTCTGCTGCTTTGCTATTTTGGTACAGCGATAATGTTGTTTCGCTGACACTTTCATTAAGCAGATGTAAATTAGGCACTGTTGCAGAAGGGGAGACTACTTTTATATCGTTAAGTCTTAATTGGGCATCAACATTTCGAGTTAGCTGGTTGTATTTGTCAAAACTGGTTAAAGACAGCTCAGACACTTCATCAGGAACAGAGTATTCGCCCCTAAGGTGAAAACCGCAGGCAGATAAGACGGTTGTTAGTAGCATGACATTGATGAATTTGAAGGATAATGATGAGGTCATTGGATTCACAAGGGTACTCTCTGCGTTTTGGGTTATCTAAATTCAAATTATTTATCTAATCAGAATCGTAAAATTAATTCTGATTAGATAAATAATAGACAGGATGTGGGTGGCATCCTGTCTACAGACAATAATGAACTAGTTTAGTTCGAAATCATGTTAGTTAGCTACAATATTAAGTAGTTTTCCTGGGACGTAAATAACTTTGCGTATCGTTTTGCCATCGGTGAACTTCGCGACGTGCTCGTTCTCTAGGCCAAGTTTTTCTACTTCATCTTTGCTTATGTCGGCTGGAACAGTTAGTTTTGCGCGTAACTTGCCATTTACTTGTACAACAATCAGCTTTTCGTCTTCGATCATTGCTTTTTGGTCAGTTACTGGCCAGCTGGCAGTATCAATATTTGATTCACCTAAAGCTTCCCATAGTTCGTATGAAATATGAGGAGTAATAGGATAAAGCATAGTAACAACTGCTTTTAACGCTTCATCAAGAATTGCACTGTCTTGCTCTGTTTTCTGAGGCGCTTTAGTTAGTTTATTCATCAATTCCATAATTGCGGCGATAGCCGTGTTATAGGTTTGACGACGATCTATATCATCGGTGACTTTTGCGATGGTTTTGTGCACATCACGACGAAGTGCTTTTTGGTCGTTAGTTAACGAGTTCAAATCGATTTCAGTCGTTACTTGCTTAGATGTGTGCTCTTTAACCAGTTTCCAAACTCTTCTTAAGAAGCGGTTAGCACCTTCAACACCTGATTCTTGCCATTCTAGGGTCATATCAGCAGGTGAAGCGAACATCATAAATAAACGAACTGTGTCGGCTCCGTATTTATCGACCATCTCTTGTGGATCAATGCCGTTGTTTTTCGACTTAGACATCTTAGTCATACCAGTGTGAACAACGTCGTTACCTTGATTGTCAGTGGCTTTAACAATGCGTCCTTTGTCATCACGTTCAACAGTGACATCGGTTGGAGAAACCCATACTTTTGAACCTTTGTCTGATGTGTAGTGATACGCATCAGCCAGCACCATACCTTGGCAAAGCAGTTTTTTATATGGTTCATCGCTGTTTACTAAGCCTGCATCTCTAAGTAGTTTATGGAAAAAGCGAGAGTAAAGTAAGTGCATACAAGCATGCTCTATACCGCCAACATATTGATCGACAGGAAGCCAGTAATTTGCTGCTTTAGAGTCGAGCATTTCATCTGCTTGTGGCGAACAATAGCGAGCGTAGTACCAAGAAGATTCCATAAAAGTATCAAAGGTATCTGTTTCGCGTAGTGCAGGTTCACCATTGAATTGTGTTTCTGCCCAAGATTTATCAGCTTTGATTGGACTCGTGACACCATCCATTACAACATCTTCGGGTAAAATCACTGGGAGTTGATCTGACGGTACTGGATGAACTTCACCGTCTTCTGTTGTTACCATTGGGATTGGTGCTCCCCAATAACGTTGACGAGAGACACCCCAATCACGTAAGCGGAAGTTAACGGTTTTTTTACCTTTGCCTTCCGATTCAAGCTTGTTAGCTATAGCGTCAAAGGCAGCTTTAAAGCTTAAACCATCAAATTCGCCAGAGTCGAAAAGAACGCCTTTTTCTGTGTACGCCGCTTCTGAAATATCTAGCTCTGAACCGTCTTCAGGTTTGATGACTGGCACAATGTCTAAATCATATTTTGTAGCAAATTCATAGTCGCGCTGATCATGGGCTGGCACAGCCATTACTGCGCCAGTACCGTAGTCCATAAGTACAAAGTTAGCGACAAAGATAGGGACTTCACGACCATTTAAAGGATGGATGGCTTTCAAGCCTGTATCCATGCCTTTTTTCTCCATGGTAGCCAGTTCTGCTTCTGCTACTTTGCTGTTTTTGCACTCGTCAATGAAATTGGCTAGTTCAGAATTGTTTTCAGCAGCTTTAGTTGCAAGAGGGTGGCCGGCTGCAATGCCCACGTAAGTCACACCCATGAGTGTGTCTGGACGAGTGGTATAGACTTCTAAGTCTTGTTCACCGGTTACATTAAACTTAAGTTCAACGCCTTCTGAACGCCCAATCCAATTGCGTTGCATGGTTTTTACCATTTCTGGCCAACCATCAAGGTTGTCTAAATCATCAAGTAACTCTTGAGCATAAGCCGTGATCTTAACAAACCACTGTGGGATCTCTTTTTGCTCAACAGGTGTATCGCAACGCCAACAGCAACCATCTTCAACTTGCTCATTGGCTAGAACAGTCTGATCATTTGGACACCAGTTGACAGATGATGTTTTTTTGTAAACTAGACCTTTGTTATAAAGTGCAGTAAAAAATTCTTGTTCCCAACGATAATATTCTGGAGTACATGTTGCAAATTCACGAGTCCAGTCATATCCAAAACCAAGTAATTTCAATTGGTTTTTCATGTACTCTATGTTTTCATAAGTCCAAGGTGCAGGGGCGGTTTTATTTTTAACCGCCGCATTTTCTGCCGGAAGACCAAATGCATCCCAACCAATAGGCTGCATAACATTTTTACCTTGAAGACGTTGGAATCGAGAAACTACGTCACCAATAGTATAGTTACGTACATGGCCCATGTGGAGACGACCACTAGGATATGGAAACATGGAAAGACAGTAGAATTTTTCTTTGCTAGGGTCTTCAGTTACGACAAATGTTTTATTGTCATCCCAATGCTTTTGAACTTTTTGTTCAATCTCTTGCGGTTTGTATTGTTCTTGCATCTGTGAAATCCGGTTATCTTGGAATATGTGAGATCGGTTTGATCAGATCGATATTGATCGGCATAGAATACCTAAAGCAAGCACTTACAACAAGCGACAATAAAGATTAAGATTGTACTGTATGTTTGGAAACTAACGGAGGCACTCCATGTCAAAGCGAAAACTAGGTTATGAAGAGACGTTTGAGGCTGTGGTGGAGACACTAAAGCATAGTCCTGAAGAGCTGAGCAAAGTATTGGAAAGTTCTGAAGAGGTCGCAAAAGCAGCCAGTGATATGACCAAAGATGAGATCGCACTTGTTTCGGCTTACGTAAAATCAGATTTAAAAGAGTTTGCCGAGAGTTACCAAGAGAGTAAAGATAGTCCCTTTTCAATCATGGTCGCGGATTCAATGTGGCAAGCCTTACTTGATATTACCGATAGAACTAAAGTTGAATGGGTAGAGTTATTTGCCGACCTTGAGCATCATGGCGTTTATAATACAGGTGAAATAATTGGTCTAGGTCATTTAGTCTGTGAGAAGTGTGGAGATAAGACCCAGTACATACATCCTACGGTTATTGAACCATGCCGTAAGTGTGGTGGTAACCAATTCACTCGCCTTGCATTGAAGCCATAATTTCTCAATTAGTAAAAATTAAGTTGCTATGCCATGTTTAATTTTAGGCGGGTAGCAACTTTGGTTTCAGGGTTCTATTGGTTTTAGGTTAGCGACTTTTTCTCACGAACAGAATGTTAATCATCATGCATAACGTTGAGAATAAGATAAAGCCGATAACTGGCCAATCACCAATAATCAAATAAGGCGTTTTTCCCTCAGTTGACATTACCTTCGCACGTAGTACCTCTGTTGAAAATTGTGGCACTTGAGCGATTACTTTTCCTCGGTAGTCGGTGATCGCTGTTAAGCCATTATTGGTGGCTCTAATGACCGGTTTTCCCGTTTCTAATGCCCTCATTTGAGCGATTTCCATATGCTGAAGTGGGCCGATGGAATCACCAAACCAAGCATCATTAGATAAAGTGAGTATGAAGTCTGTATCGTTATTAATATTCTGCCTGACTTGCTCACCAAAAATAATTTCGTAACACAGAGCTGTCACCAAATGCTTGCCTTTAGCCACAATATTGTCTTGTATAAAATCACCTCGGTTAAATGATGACATAGGCAAATTAAAAAATGGTGCGATAGGGCGGAGTATGTCAGCAAAAGGGACAAACTCGCCGAATGGCAGCAGGTGATGTTTGTTGTAACGTGGTTGGGTTTGATAGTTATACTCACCAGAAGGCGTGTCACCTAAAGTGATAACACTGTTGTAATAATTACCAGATGAGTTTTGCGTTATTACACCCGTGATGAGTGCGGTTTGGTTGTTACGAGCGGCTTTGTCTACATTAAGTAAAAAAGCAGGCAATTCGCTTTCTAGCGCAGGTATGGCTGCTTCTGGCCACACAATAATATCTGCATCCCAGTTGACTCTACTTAAATCCAAAAACTTCATCAGTGTTGGCATTCTTTCGCTCGGTAGCCATTTTTTTTCTTGTGCAATATTGCCTTGAATTAATGCGAAAGAGGTAAGGGTTGATTTATCCGGTGTGACCCAATGGATAGATTTAAGCACATAAGAACTAATAAAAATAACCAATGGCAAAATAAGCACGATTGGTTTCTTTTGAATGGTCGCATAAACGATGCTAGCAGCAGATAATATTACCGCTAGAGTAATAAGTTGTACGCCACCAATAGGAGCTAGGTTGGATAACGGTGATTCAATTTGGCTATAGCCGAGCCAAAGCCAAGGGAAGCCAGTGAAAACCCATCCTCTTGCCCAATCTACTAATAACCATAGAGAAGGAGCAGCGAGCAGATAGCGGATGGCATTGTGTCGTGGAAAAAAACGGTTAAGTAGAGTAGCAAAAATTGCTGGATAAACAGCAAGGTAGCTCACCAACAATAGCATTAACAATAGACTAGCAGCTTTTGGCATGCCACCAAAAGTATCAATACTGATATGCACCCAACTGATACCAACTGCAAATTGGCCAAAGCCCCACATGAAGCCAGTAAAGGCGGCTGCTTTATGTTGCTGTTTAGCGATCAGTAGCAGTAATAACAGTGGGCTAATGATGGCAATTGGCCAAAGCTGAAAAGGAGCGAATGCGAGTGTGGTTGAGCCGCCAATAAAAGCGGCCAATAAAGGCCGCAGTAGGCGATGAGCTTGTTTTGTCATCATTGTTTCTTATGTTTAAAGCTGACTATTCTTGTTCGGTGTCGGCAACGTTTGTTTCATCAGGAATGGTGACTTGTAGCTGTATAATTCTACGATTGTCCGCAGCACTTACTTTAAATATGTAGTTGCCTATTTCGACAGTTTCACCTCTTGATGGTAAATGGCCAAAGCTCGTCATTACCATTCCGCCAATAGTGTCCACTTCGTCATCGTTAAAATTAGTGCCAAATAGTTCGTTAAATTGCTCAATAGTCGCTAACGCTTTAACAGTGAAAGTATGTTTGCTGAGTTGACGAATATCTTCTTCTTCCTCGTCATCAAACTCATCTTCTATTTCACCAACAATTTCTTCTAGAATATCCTCGATGGTCACCAATCCTGACACACCACCAAATTCATCAACGACAATCGCCATATGATAGCGTTCTTCGCGAAATTCTTTTAATAACCTATCCACTCGCTTACTTTCAGGTACCACTACGGCCTGACGTATTACTTCACTGATTTCAAACTCTGTGCTACCAGATCCTAAATATTTGAGTAGGTCCTTTGCTAATAGAATACCTTCGACATGGTCTTTATCTTCACTAATTACAGGATAACGCGAGTGAGAAGCTTCTGTGATTAGTTTGACTAGCTCGTCAAGATTTTGTTCTTTATCGGCGGTGACCATTTGAGAGCGCGGTATCATAATATCTCTAACACGCATCTCTGCTATTTCCATCACACCTTCGAGCATATCTCTTGTGTCGTGGTCGATAAGGTCATTGACTTCTGAGTCTCGTATTACGTCTACAAGCTCTTGGCGGTCTTTAGGTTCACCCTGAAATATTTGACCTAGGCGTTCAAAGAAGGACTTTCTACTCGGACCTTCTGATTTACTACTATTCCCTTCTGAACTGGGAGAGTTTTCGTCGTTCATGGTTTCTCGTACGTTTGCGCTATCAGATGTGTGATAGCTCACTTTTCATCGATATAAGGGTCATCAAAGCCTAACTTTAGCAGAATTTCAGCTTCGAGAGATTCCATCTCTTCGGCCTCTTCATTGTCGATATGATCATAACCTAGCAGATGAAGAGTGCCATGTACAACCATATGCGCCCAATGAGCGTTTAAGGTTTTATTTTGTTGCAGAGCTTCGGTTTCAACCACTTGTTGGCAGATAATGAGATCGCCTAACAGGTTTATTTCTACTTCTGGTGGAGCTTCAAATGGAAAAGACAGCACATTAGTTGGTTTATCTTTGCCACGATAGTCACGATTAAGTTGTTGGCTCTCTTCACTATCAACAATACGTATAGTGACTTCAGCCTCTGGTTGAAACAGAATGACCGCAGCAGAAAGCCAACGTTGAAAGTCATTTTCGGTCGGTATATTTTGGCTATTTTCTACTGCAAGTTGTAGATCAAGTTCAATCGTCATTGTTTTCTTCCGGCTTAATCCGATTTTGTGGCATCGAGAAGACGTGCATCACGTTCTTCGTTTCGACGTTTTTCCATCGCCTTACGAGCTTTTTGGTCATTTGCTTCCCATTTTTCATAAGCATTGACGATTCGAGCGACAACAGGGTGTCTTACAACATCGTCGGCTTGGAAAAAGTTGAAACTAATTTCCTCTACTTCAGACAAGACTTCGATTGCATGACGTAATCCTGATTTTGCTCCTCTCGGTAAATCAATTTGAGTCACATCACCAGTGATCACTGCTCGAGAATTAAAGCCGATACGAGTCAAAAACATTTTCATCTGTTCAACAGTGGTGTTTTGACTCTCATCGAGAATAATAAACGCATCATTAAGTGTGCGGCCGCGCATATAAGCCAAAGGTGCCACTTCGATCACATTTCTTTCGATCAGTTTTTCAACTTTTTCGAAGCCGAGCATTTCAAACAAAGCGTCATAAAGAGGACGCAAGTAAGGGTCAACTTTTTGACTTAGATCGCCAGGCAGAAATCCTAGTTTCTCACCTGCTTCTACTGCAGGGCGAGTTAATAAAATACGGCGGACTTCTTGGCGTTCTAATGCATCAACAGCTGCAGCGACAGCAAGGTATGTTTTACCTGTACCAGCAGGGCCAATACCATAACTGATATCGTGCGTGACCATATTCACTAAATATTGAGCTTGGTTTTCAGTACGAGGTTTAATCACCCCTTTTTTTGTTTTTATAAAAACTTCTTTACCATGTTCAATAATTGCGTCAGTGCTTTGCTCTAATACGCCAGATTCTTTTATGGCTAAATGAATTTGTTCTGGTTCAATATCTGGGATATTGCCTTTGACTGGAGCGGTATCGACATAGATGGATTTTATTATATCTAGCGCAGCGGCAGCGGTATGAGGTTTACCTACTATCGAAAATGCATTTCCTCGATAGTTAATCTCCACACCTAACCGGCGTTCTAAGTGCTTAATATTGTCATCGAATGGGCCGCAAAGGCTAGATAGACGATGATTATCGGAAGGTTCTAGATTTATCTCTAGAGTCACAATTTTATTGCTCAATTTCGCCTCTCATTATTGCCCGTAATTCTGTGATAAATGGGCTTGGAGCTCGATAAAAACCGAGCTCAAGTTTAATGTTAAGATAGCTTAAGGTGTAAATGTTGCAACACCTAATTCGTCTTCTTTTCGTGATTTCTTCATCATTTCTACAGGAGATGTCGCTATACGTAAATTCATTTCTTTTTCTGTGCGAACTAGCTCACCACGAAGTGAGTTAGAAAATACATCGGTGATTTTTACATCAACAAATTGACCAATAAGGTCGGCTGAACCTTCAAAATTTACAACCCGATTATTTTCTGTTCGAGCACGTAATTCCATGAGATCTTTTTTCGACGGCCCTTCTACTAATACTCTTTGCTCCGTTCCTAGCATTAAACGAGAATAGCGCATTGCTTGGCTGTTGATTTGTTGTTGAAGCTCAGATAAGCGGTCTTTTTTTACTTGCTCTGGCAAATCACATGGATAATCAGCAGCAGGGGTTCCTGGACGAGCGGAGAAGATAAAGCTGAAGCTCATATCAAAATCAACATCTCGAATTAGCTTCATAGTGTCTTGGAAGTCTTTATCTGTTTCGCCAGGGAAGCCAACAATAAAGTCGGAGCTAATTTGAATATCTGGGCGAGCTTTACGCAACTTACGTATGATGGACTTATATTCAATCGCGGTATGTGGTCGTTTCATCATAGTAAGAATACGATCAGATCCACTTTGAACAGGAAGGTGTAAGAAACTGACTAGCTCAGGTGTATCTTCATAAACCGCAATGATATCGTCAGTAAATTCTAATGGATGGCTGGTCGTGAAGCGCAGACGATCAATACCATCGATTGAAGCAACCAGTCTAAGTAAATCAGCAAAAGAACAAATATCGCCATCATGAGTTGGTCCACGATAAGCGTTCACATTTTGTCCTAATAAGTTAACTTCTCGTACTCCTTGCTCAGCAAGCTGAGCTACTTCATAGAGAACATCATCCATTGGACGGCTGACTTCTTCTCCGCGAGTGTACGGTACGACGCAGTATGTGCAGTATTTAGAACAGCCTTCCATGATGGAGACAAAAGCGGTTGCACCTTCTGCACGCGGTTCGGGTAAATTATCGAATTTTTCAATCTCTGGGAATGAAATATCCATAACAGGTGCATGATCATTTTGTGAAGATTTGATCATTTCTGGAAGACGGTGTAGCGTTTGTGGGCCAAAAATAACATCAACAAACGAGGCGCGTTCTCTTATATGTTTGCCTTCTTGAGTAGCGACACAGCCACCCACACCAATGACAACACCAGGTTTTTTATCTTTTAGTGTTTTCCAACGGCCAAGCTGATGAAAGACTTTTTCTTGTGCCTTTTCACGAATAGAGCAGGTATTAAGAAGTAAGACATCAGCCTCTTCTGGAATTTCGGTTAGCTCATAACCGTTGGCGGCATTAAGCAAATCGGCCATTTTTGATGAATCGTATTCGTTCATCTGGCAACCCCAAGTTTTTATCAGCAGTTTCTTACTCATTTTACATTCGCTCGTTTTCAGTGTTCAATCTAGAAAGCATAGTGCTCGTAATTATAGTGCCAATAACGTGGCAAGCCGCGTATTGTACTGCTTTAAAAACCGCCTGACCAGTGCTTGACTAAATGATTTCTAAAACGGTGGTTTTAACCTTATTATACAGATAGCCTATAGATATACTTGATAGCAACCTCGTTATTTGCCTACGTTATTGAGTAAGATGCATGTAGGATTATGTTAATGCCAACAAGAGATGAATAGAAAAGATGCAAGAGTATGATTTAGTTGTTATTGGTGGTGGGATGACGGGTGCTGCTTTCGCTTTGGGGGCAGGAAAGCAAGGTAAAAAAGTGGCATTGATTGAAGGAGTAAGACCTCAGCCGTATGAAGTCACTCAGCCAATGGACATTAGAGTCTCGGCTATTTCACTCGCTTCTATTGAATTACTCAAGTCATTGCAATGTTGGGCTGACATCGAGGCGATGAGAGTGACACCCTATCGTCGACTAGAAACGTGGGAGCAACCAGAATGTCGGACTACATTTTCCGCTGACGATTTAGGCGTCGATATTCTTGGTTATATGGTCGAGAATAGGCTGATCCAGCTAGGGTTGTGGGCGCAAATAGAGCAACAAGATAATATCACGCTGTTTTGTCCCGATAGTATGAAAACCATGTGTTTTTCTGATACGCACAATATAGTTACGCTCGAATCTGGGCGTGAACTAAAGTGTTCATTGGTTGTGGGGGCTGATGGTGCAAATTCAAACGTTCGCAGTTGCGCTGGTATTGGTTTAACGGCTTGGGATTATAGACAAGCTTGCATGCTTATTAATGTTGAAACTGAAAAAGAACAGCAAGATATTACTTGGCAATGGTTTACGCCACATGGACCTAGATCGTTTTTACCTTTGCAAGGTAAGCAAGGTTCATTAGTTTGGTACGACAAACCAAGTCGAGTTCGACAACTTGTCGCTATGTCCAAAGAAAAACTTGCTGAGCAAATTCATACCCATTTCCCATCTGAGTTAGGTAATGTTCGTGTTTTACAAGCAGGCTCATTTCCGCTAGTTCGTCGTCATGCCCAATGTTACTTTAAGAATCGTTGCGTATTGGTTGGGGATTCTGCCCACACCATTAATCCGTTAGCAGGACAGGGCGTTAATTTAGGCTTTAAAGATGTAAAAGTACTATTAGAAATTTTAGCCACTAAAGAATGGCAATCAGAAGCGTGTTTACTTGCATATGAAAAAAGACGAAGGCTTGATAACTTGGTGATGCAATCGGGAATGGATTTTTTCTATAAAACGTTCAGTAATGACATTGCACCGATAAAATTTGCCAGAAATGCTGCGTTGAAAATAGCTAACACAACGGGACCTATAAAGAATAAGGTACTTAAATACGCACTAGGTTTATGACGGATTTTTATGCCAACGATTCTGAATCGGATATTTATATTTGTTAAGGTAGGGTAAACATACCTTAACAAATTTCTTGTGCAGAAAAATATTCATTGGCAGTCCACAGTTGTTATTGGTGTTAGTTCGTCTTTGTCATCTTAAAATACCCACATCCACCCAGCAGAATAAGTAGGCGTGTTGTAATAATTGTTATTTTCATAACGTGTCTCTTTTAATTAAATATGAGTTCATTAACATTGCTTTTTCCATAAAAAGCAACGCTGCAAGGCAACCAAAATTGAGCCTCAAGACTCAAGGGGTGCACGCCTCCTATTCCTAACAACGGATTTTCTAGAGATAATTCTGTTTGTGTATTATTTTGATTACCCATATTTAAAAACAATTCTGCTAAATAAATTAAACCTATAACGGATACCGAAACGACCAGTTGATCGGATTTTTTGGCTTTTTCATCAATAGAAATATGATTTTTCCCTGAATGACTATATGAAAATAAGGGCATCAGCTCATCTTTGTAATTGTTATCTTTATGACCTTTTTGAGGTGTGTAATCGTAAGATTTGTAGGCTTCTTTTTGCTCAAATTCTAAACCATATATCTCATTTTCACTTGTTCGTTCTAGGTATAAATAAAGAGTGTTAATCTCTGATTGAGCTTGGGTAATATGTATTGTCACATAAGATTGTTGGCTAAACAGCAATTCGAATAACAAAATGCCCACAGCGGTGTAGTCTTCCTTGTGGGCATACCAATGCACGCTTGGTATATTATGTCCTAGTTCAAAAGGAGTATCATCGCAACCGCCATAACCGTGATTCCCTTTTCTAAATAACGTGTGGTGTAAGGCGATAGGCTTGGAAATGTCTAGCCCTGATATTCCTTTGGTTACAATTATATTTTGGTCTTTGGTTAGGCTGGATATTTTTTCTATTAATGTGTTCATACATAGCCTTTCTCTGTTGGATTTAACTACCTAGAATGATAGTGGTATTATTGATTTACATAACTTGAGTGAGAATGAAAGAGGGCTAATCAACCTCTAAACTACTCAGACTATTCGAACTACATCGGCACTAGATCTTAAATCAAATTAATTTAGAAGTAATTGACAGTGATGTCGATGAAAGTAGACGTACGATGGGAACAACATCTCATTGATTTTGTATTAAAAACAATGTGATTAAACGGTAAGCTATTAACTGGTGATACTTTAACAAGGCTAATAAGCATTGTTATGAGAGAATGCTGATACAGGAAGTTTTATTGAGAAAGAGAATAGCTGGGTTACCTGTTGTTTTTAACAAAAAGGGAACCAGGGAATGCTGATACAGGAAGTTTCATTGAGAAAGAAAATGGCTGGGTTACCTGTTGTTTTTAACAAAAAGGGAACCAGGGAATGCTGATACAAGAAGTTTTATTTAGAAAG
>NZ_JAWMPW010000010.1:0-111159 GCF_033101115.1 Vibrio sp. TH_r3
GTCAAATATCGACTTCCCTTTATATACTATTGATAATACTTATCAATAAATACTAATTGTGATTTTAAGATAAACCAACCGTAGACTATTTTTTCTCTTCCGTTAGTTGCTCTTCAGAGTCTTCCTCTAAGCTAGATTTCTCTGAAAAAATATCGGCAACCGATTCTTTCTCTAGAGAGCCTTTTAAGTTGCCATCACTGTCCACAACAGGTA
This sequence comes from Vibrio sp. TH_r3, assembly GCF_033101115.1. NCBI lineage: Bacteria > Pseudomonadati > Pseudomonadota > Gammaproteobacteria > Vibrionales > Vibrionaceae > Vibrio > Vibrio sp. TH_r3. The sequence continues at coordinate 214 of NZ_JAWMPW010000010.1, forward strand.
ATGAATACTCTGAAGATATTGTCTCTGTCAGTACATCTTCAATCGCAGAGTCTGGAGAAATCGTCGGTACATCTTCATAAATATCAGGATTGAATTCGCCGTTATTCACATCGGAAGAAGCAGCAGATTCCAGTTCTTTTTCAGTTATTATGCCTTGGAAGCCATCTTCGGTAATATGATAACCATAGTCATGAACCGATTTTTTCATTTGCGCAAGTGCGCCATCGATGGTTTCTGCTGTGATACGCATTGCAGGACGCTGCATAACGGTTTCAACCGTTAGAGCTCTAGCTCGGTTAACATCTTTAACAAAAGCTTCTACATAATCGTTAGCTGGCTCTAGCAATATCTCATCCGGTGTTCCTTGCTGAACAAGTTCACCATCTTTAAGAATAGCAATTCGGTCACCTAGTCTAAGCGCTTCATCTAAATCATGGGTAATAAAAATAATGGTTTTTTGTAAGGTTTCTTGCAATTCAATAAGCTGATCTTGCATTTCACTCCTGATCAGTGGATCCAGTGCCGAAAACGCTTCATCCATTAATAAAATTTCTGCATCAGTACAAAGTGCACGCGCTAAACCAACACGCTGCTGCTGACCACCTGAAAGCTGAGATGGGTACTGATCATCGTAACCTTTCAAGCCAACGGTATCTATCCATTCTTTCGCCTTTTTAAGTCGTACTGCCTTTTCAATATTTTGTACTTCCAAGCCATAAGCAACATTATCAATAACTTTTCTGTGTGGAAATAGACCAAAACGTTGAAAGACCATCGACATTTTATGACGACGGAACTCTTGAAGCTCATGGACACCAAATTCCATTATATCCGTGCCTTCAACAATAATTTGCCCTTCAGTGGGATCAATTAAACGGTTAAAGTGGCGTATTAATGTCGATTTACCTGAGCCAGATAGCCCCATAATGACGAAAATTTCGCCTTTTTTAATCTCTAAATTAATATCTTTTAGGCCAACGGTATGACCCGTTTTTTTCAAGATTTCATCTTTACTTAAGCCTTCACTAATCATAGGTAGCACAGACTTAGGATTAGAACCAAAAACTTTGTAAAGACCTGAAATCTTAATTACTGACTCAGTCATGTTTCTGGTCTCCTAAATGAGCTTGAGTACGCTTTGCATACGCTTGTGATGCGCGGTCAAATAAAATCGCCAATGCGACGATAGCAAAGCCATTTAATAATCCTAGAGTAAAATATTGGTTCGTTATTGCTTTTAGTACCGGTTGCCCTAGCCCTTTCACACCTATCATTGAGGCGATAACCACCATAGACAAAGCCATCATAATAGTTTGGTTAATACCGGCCATAATAGTTGGCATAGCTAAAGGTAACTGAACACCAGTTAACCTTTGCCGTTGGCTGGCACCAAAGGCTGTAGCCGCTTCTAATACTTCTTTATCAACCAAACGAATACCTAGATTAGTCAATCGAATAACCGGAGGGATAGCGTATATAATGACCGCAATCAAGCCCGGAATTTTACCTATGCCTAACAACATCACCACAGGGATAAGATAAACGAAAGCAGGCATAGTTTGCATAATATCTAACAGCGGAGTAATAACCGCTTGAATTCGATTAGAGCGTGCCATGGCAATACCTATGGGAATACCTATCGCGATAGCTAAAAAGGTACATACGGTAATAATACTCAGCGTGCGCATCGTATCTTCCCACATCCCAAAATAGCCTATAAGTAATAAAGAGCCAAAGCAAGCGACAGCGAGTTTCGTTGAACGACTCGCTAGATAAACAAACCCAGTGCAAATAGCCAAAACTATCCACCAAGGAGTACTTAATAATAACTTCTCAAACCAAATAAGAAACGACAACAATGGGTCAAAAATAGACTCTATTAAATCACCATATTCTCTTGAAAAATCTTTATATGCGCCATCAAGCGTTTTTCTAATTGCTCTCAGACCCGAACGGTCCATTTCTGGAAAACTGTACAACCAGCTACTATCAGCCATTTTTAATTCCTTGAAACGAAAAGAGCAACTCGTAGCAAGTTACTCTTTTCGAAATTTTACAATACTAACTTACAACGCACTCTCAACCATTTCGGCTTTATCTTCAGGTAACCATGCTTTCCAAATTGAAGGATAGTTCTCTAAGAAATAGAACATTGCATCGGAAGCATCCGCTTGCTCTTCTTCCATCCAAGCCAATAACTTGTTCATATCAGCGTTAGTCACTCCACGAGTGTCTAAATAGCTCATTATTTCTTGGTTATCTTTAGAAAATTCTGCAGAAGCCACTGTGTAAACAGGAGAAGCAGGATACGCTGTTACTTTTGGCGATTCACAACCATCAACTGTAGTACAAGCAAAGTATTCGTCTTCATCTACACCTGCACCAAAATCAACTTTAACCATCTCATATTTACCTAAGATCGCCGTTGGTGCCCAATAATAACCTAACCAACCTTCTTCACGCTCATAAGCTTTAGCGATTGATCCAGAAAGACCAGCCGACGACCCTGGATCGATTAATTCAAAATTAGCTTCATCAAGTTTCAGCGCTCTGAACAAGTTAGACGCTGAGATTTGACAACCCCAGCCAGCAGGACAGCCGTAGAAACCACCTACATCTTTATTTTCTGGGTGTTCAAACAAATCAGCGTGTTTTTTTACACCTTCGATAGTGCTCAGCTCAGGGTATTTATCCACCATATATTTTGGAACCCAAAAACCTTCTTCACCACCATTAACTAGCGACTTACCAGCAAGAACAATTCGGCCTTCTTTAACGCCTGCTTCTACCGCATCTTTTACCGCATTTGCCCATAACTCAGGTGCGATATCTGGTTGTCCTTTCTCAATCATAGATGTTGTGGTAGGCATTGTGTCACCAGGAATCAACTCAGCATCACAACCAAAAGCATTTTCTAAGATAAACTTATCTACGTTAGCGAGTAAACTAGCGGAGTTCCAATTCATATCTGCGATCGTTACATCGCCACATTCACTAGCGGATACGCTGGTACTGGCACCGGCAAGTAAAGCCAGTGTCGCAAGTTTCAATTTCATACTCATTCCCTTAAATAACTTCCATAGTTAGATTACAATCATACCGAAATTATACTTCGTGTTCAAATGATTATAGCTATAAGCATTTGAGTACCCTCTAAATACCTATGGATTTAGTTCAATTACATAGGCAAAAGAACGGGGACAAATGCGATTAATATCTAAAAAAAACAATGGAATTAGCAGTATGAAAAGAAAGAAAAATTAAATCGTCTATTACTTGACAAAAATGTTGTTGAATAAACAATTATAGGTCGAAGGATTTAAGTCGAAGGTTGACGTAATGTGACGGTGAATAGAACGTAATGTATCTGTGAACAGAAAGAGTTAAGGGTCGGACTATCAAACCCTTAACTATCTATATTAATGACTATTTCTACCGCATAGCTATATCTACTCACCAATAAGCGGACTATTTGATTGTATGCTAACAATCAAACCAAGCTACACCTCAAAGATTAAGTGAAGTCCACAATCAGAAGGAATTAAGATCTAGAAAAGAAACAAAAATTACTTTTCAGTATTCAACTCAGGGTCGGTAATATCGCCAAGCTCCAGTACAGGTGCCACACTGATTGACTCAGCATTCATCATTCCTGCAATGCGTTGAACTGATGATAGTAATAAGCTTTGCTCCCATTCATCCAAACTTTGCAACTTATTAATAAAGCTTTCTTGCAATGGTAATGGCGCATTACTCAGTAAGAGATTACCTTTTTCGGTAAGGTTAGCGTGAACTTTACGCTTATCAGTGGTACTTCTTACTCGCTCAACGAGGTTATTTCGTTCCAACCTATCTAGTATCGTCGTTGCTGTAGCTGGGCTCATATTCGTATGATTAGACAATTGCCTAATGGTTACTTCGCCTAATTCTCTGATTGAGCGCATAAGTATCAATTGTGGACCAGTAAGGCCAGATTCCTTGCTCAATTTCTTGGAATGCAGATCTATTGCCCTAATAATTTGTCTCAGTGAAACGAGAACTTCCTCATGTTTTTCCAACTCACCACTCCGTAACTATAAAAATGCCAAAAACGGTAGAAAAAATAGACCTTACTTTGATTGAAAGCTGAGCTTCAAAACGTGGTCTATTCATTAATTGCTATCTGTAACCATCTATTGTGACTAATTAATGTAATTATTGCCAACACTATGCTCGGTAATAACAATATTATGACCAACAATAATAATAATAATATGCTCTACAGCAACAATACTATGACCTGTAATAATTAGAAATCAAATAGTTTTTGCTCAGTAACCTTCCTAGTTGAAGGCAACAAAGGACATAGAATCGCCATTCAGTTGTAAATTATCAGCATTTCAGTTCAAAATATAGCCAAGTTATGGCATTTTTTACCAAAGAGAGTAACCTATCGCAAAAAAAGTAGAGAGCAATACAACGAGTACAAATCATTTGGTTTGCTACTTCTGATTTTCTACTAAAATTACTTATGGTTATTTAGAGTTACTTATCGTTATTTAGGTTAACTATAGTTATTTAGGTTAATTACAGTTATTCAACGTTATTTATGCCTCAATGTTAGAAACTAAGAGAGAAAACATGCCGCAAGGATCAAAAAAATACAGTATCCACAGTACCGACTACAGTGTCGGACAGGATAACGTACAGAAATGGGGATTTGATATTCATAATCCCGTATTCGGTATTAGTGCAGGGTTGGTTTTTCTATTTCTGGTCGCTGTTTTAGTCAGTGATGCAGAAACAGCAAAATCAGTTTTGGATGGACTAAAATGGAAAATAATCGGCACATTCGATTGGTTGTTCATTTGGTCAGGCAACATATTTGTTGTGTTCTGCCTAGTATTAATCGCGTCACCATTAGGTAAAATTCGCTTAGGTGGTGACAACGCAACTGCCGATCACTCCTTTGTATCTTGGTTAGCCATGCTGTTTGCTGCTGGTATGGGTATCGGTTTAATGTTCTGGAGTGTTGCTGAACCAGTAGCATACTTTACAGGATGGTATGAAACACCATTAGGCGTTGAAGCCAACACACCAGAGGCCATGAAATTAGCGTTGGGCGCAACCATGTTCCACTGGGGATTACACCCATGGGCAATCTATGCTGTTGTTGCTCTATCTCTTGCCTTCTTTACATACAACAAAGGGCTCCCTTTATCTATGCGTTCCATTTTCTATCCTTTACTTGGGGACAGAACATGGGGTGTTGCCGGGCACGTAGTCGATATTTTGGCCGTTATTGCAACGCTATTTGGTTTAGCGACTTCTCTTGGTCTTGGTGCACAACAAGCGGCCAGTGGTATCCATCATGTATTTGGTATTGAAGCTGGAATTGACTTACAACTTATTATTATTGCTTTTGTCACCTTTCTTGCCATCATCTCAGTGGTTCGAGGAATCGAAGGTGGTGTAAAAGTATTAAGTAACGTTAATATGTTTATTGCACTGATACTGGTTATATTGGTGGCACTTATTGGTTATGCGGTGACTCTTGGAACTATTCCAACAACCTTTATGGCTTATGTTGAAAATATTATTCCATTAAGTAACCCAATTGGCCGGGATGATACAGCTTGGTTCCAAGGTTGGACTGTATTCTATTGGGCATGGTGGATTTCATGGTCACCATTTGTTGGTATGTTTATCGCTCGTGTATCTAAAGGTCGTACAGTAAGAGAGTTTTTAACGGCTGTGTTGCTGGTTCCTACTTTTGTGACAGTCGTATGGATGTCTGTTTTCGGTGGGCTAGCGTTAGATCAAGTGGTGAATAAAGTCGGTGAACTTGGTGCTAAAGGCTTAACTGATGTTCCGTTGGCTATGTTCCAAATGTTCGATGCCTTACCATACGGTGCAATATTATCAGTAGTTGCTATTGTATTGGTATTGGTGTTCTTTATAACGTCTTCCGATTCAGGCTCATTGGTTATCGATAGTATTACTGCTGGCGGTAAAATCGATGCACCAGTACCACAAAGAATATTTTGGGCAACCATTGAAGGCGCAATTGCGGCAGCATTATTATGGATTGGCGGAACAGAAGCCATTCAAGCGCTACAGGCTGGCGCTATCTCCACTGCGTTACCGTTTACAATTATTCTACTATTAATGTGTGTGAGCCTAACTTTGGGTCTTAGAACCGAGAGAAAAAAGGTATAGTGTGTTAGCACATTTAGCCACAACTGATTCATGGCTAATAGCAAGAAGTGAATAAAACATAGACAAAGCCCCCGACTCAATTCGGGGGCTTTTTTATAAGAGCTGCCTTTTAAACAAAGCTCTGACCAATAAGTAACATTGGCTACAGATAACGAACAGAAATGCCTTGGCTATCAAACAAATGTATTTTATTTGCTGGCGCTTTTAAATGGATAGTTTCACCTTTATGTAAGTCGATAATACCGGGTAATTTGACCACAATTGCCTCTTGCTGATTCGCGACTTGAATATGCAACTGAGTTACCTCTCCCAGCGATTCAACAAATAATACCGAACCAGAAATAAAGGCTTGATTTTCTTCAGCCAATTCAAAATCTTCTGGACGGATACCCAGTTGCCCAGACGTACCGACCAAGTTGTTTGGTATGGCAAAGGCATAATCTGCTTCACAATTATTTTCAAAGCGAACTTTACCTGTTTCGCCACCAGCAATAATATCGGTGCTAATAATATTCATTGAAGGCGAACCAATAAATTTAGCAACAAATACATTAGCAGGGTTAGTATAAAGCTCTAACGGAGTCCCTACTTGCTCTATTTTTCCCGCAGACAACACGACAATTCTATCCGCCAATGTCATGGCTTCAACCTGATCATGCGTGACATAGATCATGGTTGTTTTTTCCATTTTTTCTTTTAAATTCGCAATTTCAATCCGCGTTTGTACCCGTAATGCCGCATCAAGGTTGGATAATGGTTCATCAAATAAAAATACTTTCGGGTTACGTACAATCGCTCGGCCAATCGCAACACGCTGCCTTTGACCACCGGAAAGTGCTTTGGGGAGCCTACCTAAGTATTCTGTCAACTGAAGCATTTCTGCCGCAGCCATCACTCGTTCATGGATATTGTCTTTAGACTCTTTGGCAATGCGCATCGCAAATGCCATATTGTCGTACACTGTCATATGCGGATATAGTGCATAAGTTTGAAATACCATTGCAATACCGCGCATTGCAGCAGGCATATCATTCACTCGAGCCCCTTCTATTTCTAAGTCACCAGCAGTGATATCTTCTAAGCCCGCGATCATACGCAATAAGGTTGATTTCCCACAGCCTGATGGGCCGACAAAAACAATAAATTCACCAATATCAATGTCTAAATCAATACCATGAAGAACTTCAGTGTCGCCATAGGCTTTTTTAATGTTCGTTAATTTTAAACCATTCATTAAATTCTTCTCTTAAATCAATTATTTCACTGAGCCAGCTAAAAGGCCACGGACTAAATATCGTTGCAGACTAAAAAATACGGCCAAAGGCACGGCAATAGAAACAAAAGCCGACGCGGTTAATATTTCCCAGTTCCCCCCTCGAGAACCAAGCAGTTCTCTTAATCGTCCGGTTAATACCAATTCATGTTCGCCGTTACCCAAAAATACCGTCGCGACTAATAGGTCATTCCACACCCATAAAAACTGGAATATGGCAAAGGATGCGAGAGCAGGAAAAGACAGCGGCAATACAATCCGGACAAAAATTTCAAAATCGGTCGCACCATCGACACGCGCTGATTCAATAATTTCTTTGGGTAAATTAGAAATATAATTGCGTAACAAATAGATTGCTAACGGCAAACCAAAACCAGTATGAGCCAGCCAAATGCCTAAATACGTTTTGGCTCCGACACCAAAAAATGCGCCAATATCGTTATATAGCCTCAATAAAGGAATCAATGACATTTGCAGTGGCACAACTAACAAACCTACCACCAATGCAATCAATAATGGACGGCCAGGCATACGCATCCAAGAAAGTGCATAAGCGGCGTACGCGGCAATTAAAATAGGGATCACTGTGGCTGGAATAGTCACGGTTAACGAGTTAATAAATGATTGGCCGATACCCTCTGCCGTTAACACTTCACGATAATTGTCCAAACTGAATTTAGGCGGAATTTTAGCCGTATAGAAAACCCGTTTCCCTCGCGAACCAGTAAATGGCTTAGGTGACGTCATAATATAGTCACCATCAGAACCAACGCTTAACGTTCCGCCATTACGCATTTCAGCGACAGTTCCAGCAACATATGCCGTTGGGGCTTTAGACGTCCACCCAAACATGATGACATCAACCTCTTCATCTTGTTCGGCAAGTGAGCCTTTTAATACATAAACGCCATCTTGTTGCACTTGAGTGTCAGGATCATCAGTACGACCAATTAGATTCTGTTCCGATACCGATAGCGCCGTCCACCAACCGGAAATCGCCAGTTGATCTTTATCTCTAAAAGAAGAAATTAATAGCCCAGCAGTGGGTAATGTCCACAAAACAACCACGACAAAGACAGCAAAGTGTACCAATAGCGTTAACGGAGAGCGTCTTAATTGACTTATGCTAAGTTTGGCTCCAGACATCTAACGTCCCTCCATTTGAGCATTTGCTTGGCGAATGTTCCAAACCATAACCGGGATAACCGCCACCATAATAACAACCGCAATCGCGGCGCCGCGACCAAAATCGCCACCGCCTCTGAACATCCAGTCAAACATCATATTAGCCAGTACTTGCGTATTCCATTGCCCATTAGTCATCGCCAGAACAATATCGAAGACTTTCAAAACGGTAATAGTAATAGTGGTCCAAACCACCGCTATAGTTCCCCAAATTTGTGGGATCAGTATTTTAAAGAAGATTTGGATACCATTCGCACCATCAAGTACCGCTGCTTCTACCGTTTCTTCAGGGATACCACGCAATGCGGCAGACAAGATCACCATAGCAAACCCGGTTTGGATCCAAATTAGGATAACCATTAAAAAGAAGTTGTTCCAAAAAGGAATGGTTATCCACGCTTCTGGCGTACCACCAAAATATTCAACAAGAGCATTCAAAATACCAATTTGCTCAGACCCTTCTGCACGAAAATCGTACACAAATTTCCAAATAATTGATGCGCCAATAAAAGAGATAGCCATTGGCATAAACACCAAACTTTTCGCAATATTTCCCCAACTGACTTTATCGGTCATAGCCGCAATAACAAGACCAAAAAAAGTCGAGGCAGCCGGAACCACAAGCAGCCATAATAAATTGTTGAACAAAGATTCGATAAACTCTTTGTCATTGATCAACCATACATAATTGCTAAGCCCAACAAACTCTTCTCCTGTTCTATCACTTAGAGACAGCATCAAAGAATCAAAGACGGGATAAACCAAATACAGTCCTAAAAAACTTAATGCTGGACCAAGAAATAACCAAGGACGGATAGCAGCAGCTCGACGAATGTTTTTCGCCATTTGAGCATTTGATACACCGCGAGAGGGAAAAATTAAGCCCAATAGCATGTTGCTGCCAAAGAAATAGAACACGCAACCAGCCACACCAAGCGCCATAATAAAAAGAGAGGAATATAATTGCTCCATAGCAACCCCACGAAAAATACACTTTGTAAAAAGATTTATAACCAACTGATAAATTATTAACTTAGGCAAACTTATTGATCTTCTATAACCTGTTGATCTTCTATAACTTGGTGCTCTGCCATAGATTATTGATCGGAAAACAGGTTAATCATCTGCGGTAAATTAATAGCCAATAAAACTAATAAAAAAAACAACGACATAAAGGCCAATATATTCATACTGGCCTTTATACTGCTATAAGTTACTTAATCGCATCCCACGTGCTTTGAATTTCATCGGCTACTTGTTTAGAAGACTTACCACCACTATAGTCAACCATTCCAGTCCAGAAAGATCCTGCACCAATTTTACCTGGCATCAAATCGGAACCGTCAAAGCGGAACGTAGTTGCACCAAGTAGAATCTGGCCTTGTTTTTTAAGAGCTGAATTCGCATAAGCGTCCAAGTTTGCGCCCTTAAATGGTGTTAAGAATCCAGATTGAGCCATCCATATTTCATGTGCAATCGGTAAACGTAAAAATTTCATAAATTCACGGGTTGCTTTCGAATCTTTGGTAATACTCCACATCGTACCTGCACCAAGCACTGGTTTTCCGAGCTCTTTACCTTCGTAAGCAGGGAAATAGAAGAAATCGGCATCTGCGCCCAACTCTGTTCCTTCTGGGAAAAAGCTAGGAATAAACGAGGCTTGACGATGCATGTAACATTTGGCTGGCGAGCTAAACAAGCCTTTCGGGCTATCACGGAAATCGGTTGCAGCGACAGCACGAGAGCCACCATCTACAAATTCATCTTGTAGGAACCAACCAAATTCATCGATAGCACCGACCACTTTTGGATCATTAAATTTAAGGTCATTTGTTATCCATGCATCATAATCTTCTGGTGATTGAGTTCGTAACATCAAATCTTCAACCCAATCGGTAGCAGGCCAACCTGTGGCGGCTCCACTTCCTAAACCAATACACCAAGGTGTGTCGCCATCTTGTGCAATTTGTTGCGTTAAGGCTTTCAACTCTTCCATTGATTCGGGAACTTCATAGCCAGCGTCTTCGAAGTTTTCTGGTATATACCAAACTAGTGATTTCAAATCAACTTTATAAAAGAAACCAAACAAATGTTGTTGATCTTGTTTATCTGCAAACGTACCCAAATCAACCCAAGAGTTCCCAGCTGCATAGTTGTCTTTTATCCATGGCCCCCAACTTTCATCTAAAGGTGTTAAGAAGCCTTTTGAGGCCAAATCAGCAGCCAAACCCGGTTGAGGAAAAATGGCGATATTTGGAGCACTACCCGCTTGCACATCAATAGCAATTTGTTGTTCAAAAGAGTCAGAACCTGCGTACTGAACGTCAGCTCCTGTTGCAGCTTCAAAGTAGGCAATCACACTTTCAACCAGTTCTTTATCTGGACCTAACCATGGACCACGTAAGGTAATAACTTCACCTTTAAGGTCAATATTTTTTAGGGCGTCATAGCTAGACCAATCAAATCGGCTATCTTCTCCCGGTGAATATTTAAGATCAGCAGCCACTGCGGACGAGGATAATATGGCCAAAGCCACAGCGCTCGTGAGTAGAGTAGTTTTCATCGATTCAAACTCCGTGTTTTAGTTACGTTTGTTTAATTAATTTTATTTCATTCAATTACAGTTGTTCACGTTTAATTATTATTTGTTCAAAATCACATCAAGACTTAATCGGTTAAGTCTTGATTAATACAGTAGACCTCATTAGCAAATTCAACCAACTTCTCATCCAAATATGCTATATAGATCGAATATTTTGGCTTTATTTTCGATATTTAGTGAGCAAGTTCAAAAGAACAACTTATAGCAACTTATCGCTATTTATTAATTTTACTTAATCGTTCTAGAATCTGTTATGTCGTTCATTAGGTACGGCAAAGTTTTCATCACAACGCCTTGTTTATAACAAAACGACTGGCGAAAATAATGCCTACGATAACTAAAAGGTAAGGTATGCAAAATAACACGATTAAAAAGCCAACCCTTAAAACGGTTGCTGAAAAACTAGGCGTGTCTACCGCAACCGTTTCTAATGCCTTTAATCGCCCCGATCAATTGTCTTCTGCTCTTCGAGACAAAATTTTATTCCAGTGCAATGAACTTGGGTACACCGGGCCAAGTTTAACCGCCAGAAGTTTACGAACCGGTAAAACTGGCGTTATTGGCGTGTTGCTAGCCGACAACCTTGTATTTAATTTCACCGATCCTGTTGCAACTCAATTTCTCGCAGGGATAGCACAAACGTTAGATACACAGCATGCCAATATGCTGTTACTTCCATCTAAGGCAGAAAACTATCAAAACACCCAAGTTGAAACGATACCTGATTGCTTTATTGTTTATGGAAAACCAGTTGATAAGAGCATAATTGAACGACTCGAACGTCAAGGTAAGCCGTTAATCGCTGTAGATTTTACTTTACAAAATGCCCCTTCAATTGGAATAAATAACCGTTCTGCGGCCTATGAAATAGCAGCGCATACCTTACATAAAAGCCAACATAAAGCACTTATTTTAGGGTTGAGACTCGAACCCTCTTCCTCTCTAACACTCGCCAATTTTGATAACCTTTACAGTGAAAAAGAATCTATCTCAAGATGTCGATTAGAGGGTTATAAAAAGGCCTTATCTGAAGTTGGTCATCAATTAACCACTAAAGATGTCTGGCAAATACACGACTTAAATTCTGAAGCATTAAATACTCTATTACGAGGGGCTTTAACTACATCAGATCCTGTTGATGTACTTTTATGTATGAGCGATAGAATTGCTCTTTCTGCGTTGCAAGTCGCCAAAGAATTGAATATCTCGGTCCCTAATCAGTTAAAAATAGTGGGATTTGATGGCATTCCAGATTCCGAAATCAACGGCCTAACAACTATCGCACAACCCCTAGTCGAAAAAGGCAGAGTCGCTGCTCAAATGGCGCTTAATTTAGTGCCTTATGAATCCGTTCAACTGCCGTATCACTTAGTTAAGCGTAATACCAGTTAAAAAAAGATATGGATAAGACCTATTTATAGCCATTCATTTATTAAAAATATTTGTTAAAGGAGAACACTCATGAGTTCCACACAATTAGCTAAGCGCTGGTGGCATGATGCCGTGGTTTATCAAATCTACCCCCGTAGCTTCAATGACTCGAATGGCGATGGTATAGGTGACATTCCCGGCATTATCGAAAAGCTTGATTATATTAGCGAACTTGGTGCGAATGTTATTTGGCTCAGTCCGGTTTATGCTTCTCCGATGGATGATAATGGCTATGATATTTCTGATTATATGGCGATTGCTCCAGAATTTGGCAGTATGCAAGATATGGATGATCTAATTGCACAGGCAAAACAACGAAATATAAAAATTGTAATGGATTTAGTGGCCAACCATACGTCAGACGAGCATCCATGGTTTATTGAATCGAAAAGCAGTAAAAACAACCCTAAACGAGATTGGTATATTTGGAAAGATCCAAAAGCAGATGGCAGTGAACCGAATAATTGGGAATCCTTCTTTACACCGAAAGCTTGGACGTTAAATGAAAACACAGGACAATACTATTGCCACCTGTTTAGTAAAAAACAACCAGACTTAAATTGGGCCAATCCTGAAGTAAGAAATGCGATTTACGATATGATGCATTTTTGGCTTAAAAAAGGACTAGGCGGATTCAGAATGGACGTGATCAATATGATTGGCAAACCTTCCGACTATCCAGATGCGACCATTTTTGATTCTGGAGTCGCGGGTTGGGAACACTGGTCAAATAACCTTCTTGTTCATCAATATCTAAGAGAAATGCACCAAAAAGTGCTCTCTCATTATGACGTACTCACAGTTGGAGAAACACCTTTTACCACAACTCTAGATGGACGTTACTATTCGCATCCTGATCGACATGAAGTGAGCATGATTTTCCATTTCGAACACATGGCTATCGATCGTGAAGAGCACAACGCCGTACGTAAACCTTTCGATTTAATAGAATTTAAATCCATTATGTCGAAGTGGCAAGATGACCTTTATCAAAAGGGTTGGAACAGTTTATATTGGAGTAATCACGATCAACCTCGAGCCGTGTCTCGCTATGGCGATCCATCTGAACAATATCGAGTGATTAGTGCAAAAATGTTAGCAACGGTTCTACATATGATGAGTGGAACACCCTATATTTATCAAGGTGAAGAGCTTGGTATGACCAACAAGCATTTTGCGGATATTGATGAATACGACGATCTTATGGCGAAATTTCATTATCAGAAAATGATCAATAAAGGCGTCAGTAAACAAGATGCACTAGACTTCCTCAATCATTTTTCACGTGATCATGCCAGAGTCCCAGTACAATGGAGTAATGAAAAAAATGCCGGTTTTACAACAGGAACCCCCTGGCTTGCGATTAATCCTAATTACACTTACATCAATGCTAAGCAAGCTATCAGCGATAAAGATTCAATTTATGCTCACTACCAAAAGCTGATTGCACTGCGCAAAGGAAGTGAATTTGGCGATGTGGTTGTTTACGGTAAGCATGAACTATTAGATAAAGATGATGCCAGTGTTTACGCATACCTTCGCTATTATGACGGTAAAACACTGTTAATCTTAGCAAATTTCACAGCCGAAACACAAAAACGTCATTACGATTTTAGTCTTAAAAAAATTCTACTTAATAACTATGATCTGGTCGACGACAGTGAAAATCACACTTCTATGCTGACCTCATCATTGCAAGAAATGGTGTTGCAGCCGTTTCAAGCTTACGTTTTAAATGTAGAATAGCGACCAATTCACCCTGTAGATAACCTGTGTTATCCACAAAGCCATTAGAGTTGCATTGAGACGACAAGCGCACGGATCCCCATGAGTATAGGAACACTATACGACTGGGGTGAAATGAACGTAGTCAACAAAGATGCAACGTCAAGGATAATGGCTATATAAACGAAACGAAGGCTATTGAGAATACCTATATCTATCTAAATTAAACAAGATCACATTTAAAGCAATTATTTACCCATATCTTAGCCAGTAATAAAAAGTCAGTTGCAACAATATAAATAATCCTTATTATTTATCAGTGAATACGCCACAATTGGCATATATTTACACAGGAGTTAGCAAGTGGGTTCTCAATATTTAGGAACACAGCAAGATAAAATGGACATTAAAGAGCCACCTGCTATCAAGGGTAATGAAAGTACAATTAATAGTACCGATGCCATTGATATGGTCAGCCATGGCAGTGAATTAACGGTTAACCTCACCACACCTGTTGGTATCAAATATATGGGGAAAACCAACTTTGTTGGTACTCATTCAAATAATTTAATCCTAATGGAAGTTCCCAATATCTCGGAAGAAGACCAAAACTACTTTTTCCAAGAGGGGTTCTGGATGAATGTCCGAGCTATCTCGCAAAAAGGTGAAGGTGCTTTAATTTATTTTAGAGCTCAGATTATGCATATCCTCAAAGAGCCCATTCCGTTGGTCATGATTTCTATTCCAAGTATGATGAAAATACATCAGCTTAGAAAAGAGCCGAGATACGATGTCTCGTTGAAAGCCTGTGTTGAAATTGCAAATTCTGATAACTTTACCAATACGTCTGACGCTGCTACCAGTACGAAAGCTGGACAGAATAAAATCGAATGTGAAGTAAGAGATTTATCAAAAGGTGGCTGTAGGTTTATTACCAGTCCGTTGGCTAAAAAATTTGATGTAGGAGAAGAGGTTGTCATCAATATAATGACATCAGCTAACTCCAAAGTTAAGTTACTTCCGTTGCACGGTAAAATTTGTAACCTCCAATCTTCCATGCATTTTGCTAAATATGGGCTCAGATTTGATAGTACAGGTAAAGCTCATGTGAAAAGCTTACTAAGTTTACTCAAATTCGATGGCGTTAAACTGACATTAAAATTGTAGATAAGAAGTGCCTATAGTCGATTTTTATAAGTAGCTTTATAGTTATATAGCTAATGTTTACATTTACCTAACGTTTCAAATCACTTAATATTTGCAGGTATTATTAAGTTTTCCAAAAATTTTACCTATTTAGACATTAAATTGTTAGTTGTAAATCATACAGAAAAAACCGCCACAGGCATATTTATTGATTACCTACGCTGTCGTATCTATGTTCGTCTTTAATCAAATCACCTGAATTCTACCTTAGTAATGGGTAAATACTATTTACGTAATGCATTGAGTTTGGCTTGTGCAATACCAAATATAGTATTGACTGGAAAACTGCCCTCTTCCGTTGCTTCACCTGCTGGTTTTCCTGTCAGTAATTCAATAGCTTCAGAAACATGCTCAATTGCCCAAATCGAAAACTCTCCTTTCTCTACAGCTTTGACAATATCTTTTCGTAACATCAAGTTATGGGCATTGGATTTAGGAATAATCACACCTTGGTGTGCTGAACGACCTTTGATACAACATACATCAAAAAAACCTTCTATTTTCTCATTAACGCCACCTATTGGTTGTGATTCTCCAAATTGGTTCATCGAGCCAGTAATTGCGATATCTTGCCGGTTCGCTTGCTTAGAAAAAGCGGATACTATCGCACAAAACTCGGCCATACTGGCACTGTCGCCATCAACCCCACCATAAGATTGCTCAAAGGTAATATGAGTCGTCAATGGAACTTTAGCCGTCTTACCGAACACAGAAGCAAGATAAGCAGATAAAATTAAAACACCTTTCGAATGAATGCTGCCACCAAGATCAACATTTCTCTCAATATCAATGACACCTCCTTCTCCATAGGATGTGGTGGCAGTAATTCTGTTTGGTGCGCCAAACATGTAATCACTGGTAGATAAAACCGACAATGCGTTCACTTGACCTATCGCTTCACCTTCAGTTCGCAATAAGGTAGACCCATTAACGAAACTCTCCATAACATCATCTTGTAAACGACTGGCACGCATTTTCTGGTTTTCTAACGCTTGCTCAACATGGTTAGCACGAATCAAATTCGAACGGGCATTTCTCGCCACATAATTTGACTCTCTTAGTAAATTAGCTATGTGAGCAGAATGTAGCGATAACTTATTCTGATCTCCAGCATTACGCGAGCTATATTCAATAATTCGGCCCATTGCCTGCTTATCGCAGTGCAGCATATTATTGTCATGCACAATACTAGAAATAAACCGTGCATAATGCAGTTCAGAATCAGCGGTTCGTTTCATTTCATCTTCAAAATCAGCGGTTACACGAAATAACTCGCTAAATTCTGGATCATAGTGTTGCAACAACTGATAGGTTCGATAATCACCGAATAGAATAATCTTCACGTCCAAAGGAATCGGTTCAGGATCAAGTGAAACGGTCCCCGTTAACGTCACTTCTTTTTCTAAAGAAGTAAAACTAAGTTGCTTTGAACGTAACGCTCTTTTTATCCCATCCCAAACATAAGGCTGCTCAAGCACTTTTATCGCGTCCATAAGCAAAACGCCGCCATTGGCTTTATGCAAACTGCCAGATCGAATCAGCGAAAAATCCGTAAAGACGGTACCTTTATAAGTAGCCGTTTCTGTATAACCAAACAGAGAATGGTAACTCGGGTTTTCTTCAACGATAATGGGCAACGTATCATCACTTTGACTCACTAGCACGTTGATGCGATAGCGCCTCGGCAATTTTTTATCTAACGAAGCGGTAGCTATTTCACCTTGTTCACCGGTTTCTTCTAGAAAAATTTCAACGTTCTCTACAATATCTTTTTGCAGCTCGGTCAGATATTTCTTTATTTCAACATAACCTACATATTCTTTTTTGAGTGCTTTAATAAAATGTGTGATGACATCTAAAGTCACTTCATCATTGAGTTTCTGTATTTTTTCGCTGTATTTTTCTTCCCATTCCGTTAGCCGACGAACCATAGTCCTCAGCTGTATTTCTAATTCATCTATATGCTTACCAAATTGTTGCTGTTCTTTCTTTGACAGTGCATCAAACGTTTCTTCGGTATGCTCTTCTTCACCATTCATGGCGATAAATTGATAATCGCCTTGGGCAGTTAAAGTTAAACTGATGTTCTTTTGTTGCGCTTTCTTACTGATCTCAGCCAAATCACTTTGTTGCTTGTTGACTAACTGACTTTTTAATTTCTCAGCTCGAGTAAAATACATCTCGTTATCAAAGGCTAATGGAATCGCTTTTACCAACTTCACCATCAACTTCTCAATATCTTGCTTAAACTTGACCCCCATTTTAGTCGGCAACTTAAGTACTTTTGGGGTTCTAATATCGTCAAAATTTGCAACATAACACCAATCATGTAAGGTATTCACTTCATGTTGATGTCGGTTTAAATAGCGTAAAATCATGGTCCGTTTACCCAAACCATTCCTACCTATCGCATAAATGTTGTACCCTTTTTCCTTAATAGACATCGCAAATTCGACCGCTTTTTGCGCTCGCTCTTGCCCAACAATTTCATCCAATGGCGGCAACTCTTTAGTTGACTTACAGGGAAGCTTTTCTAATTCCGCTACATGGTAGAGTTCCGCTGGTGTTAAAGAAACAATAGGCATTATCACCTCCCGTGATAATTCATTTACAATGATTTTATCAGTGTAGATGCTTTTTCATTACATTTTAGTGAGTTAATCAACAAACGAGTGCTAAGTGGTTATTTGTTAATCAATTTATGGTTAATTGCAAAAATTATCGCCATACAGAGACCAGCGCATGTACGATTATCATCGACAACTCAAGAAAAAATATCCGCTACCCGGTAATTTACTCATTCAACTGTCACTTTTAGTACTACAATTAATTGAAATACTTCAATCAATACAGTAGCCAATAAGTATGTGCGTCATCAGTGGCTTAACTTACAATACCTGAGGTTAGGGATGAGAGAAAATAGTGCAAGTATATTAGTGGTAGATGATACACCAGATAACATCGACATTTTGAGCGGTGTGTTACGTGAGCACTATAAAGTGAAAGCGGCATTAAACGGAAAAGTTGCGCTGAAAATTGCCAAATCTTCCCCACAGCCTGACCTAATACTATTAGATATCATGATGCCTGATATGGACGGATATGAAGTCTGTGAGCATCTAAAGCGCGATCCTGAAACGTGTAAAATACCAGTTATCTTTGTTACCGCCAAATCGGAAATTCAAGATGAAGAAAGAGGCTTTGCACTAGGCGCTACCGACTATATAACCAAGCCGATAAGTCCTCCCTTAGTTCTCGCACGCGTAAAAACGCAACTTAGTTTATATGATCAAGCCCGTCACTTAGAAAAATTAGTCCAAACTAGAACCGCTGAATTAAACGAAACTCGATTTGAAATCATACGTCGATTAGGTAGAGCCGCCGAATATAAAGACAATGAAACGGGCTTACACGTAGTACGCATGAGTAAATACACTAAACTACTAGCAGAAAAAGTAAGCGATAATACCGATTGGATAGATTTGTTATACAACGCAGCGCCGATGCATGATATTGGTAAAATAGGCATTCCCGACCGTGTGTTACTAAAACCCGGAAAGCTTGATGCTGAAGAGTGGGACACGATGAAACAACATTCTAGCTATGGCGGCGAAATTATCGGTGAGCATGCGTCGCCACTTTTGCAACTGGCGAAAGAAGTGGCCATTTACCATCATGAAAAGTGGGATGGCACAGGATACCCGCATGGTTTAGCAGGAACTGATATTCCTTTATCGGCTCGGATTGTAGCGATCACAGATGTATTTGATGCGTTAACCAGTGTACGGCCCTACAAAGCAGCTTGGCCAATGGATAAGGTCATTGATTTACTACAAGAAGAAGCGGGGAAACATTTTGACCCAAGCCTAGTACCCAAATTTCTTGAATGCTTACCAGAAATAATAAAAGTAAGGGATCAACATCAAGATTTCTACGAGTAACGTAAGTACTTACTGACTGGGAAACATAAAATGTATCGACAACCAGAATATAGTTAAAACAATAAACCAACCGACTACTCGCCAACCTGTTAACTCAGGTGATTTTTCTGACTTGAGCATCGCTTTTTTCATCTGCCGTTGTTTCAATTTTTGATAAGCTTTTGCGTGTAATTTTTGAGGGTGAATCACCGACTCATAAAGCTCTCGCTGTTCTCTGCGTTCTTCGGCTTTGTTGGCTATCTCAGAGAAACGTTTACGCTGAGTATTCGTCAGTTCTTTATTGGGATCATAAGACTTTCCAGGGTCAGTATGCATGCGAGTAACAGCCATAACTTCTCTCCCTGTTGATTCATGAATATAAGTAATTATAGACGGACTTTTGCTCCGCGACCATATGTGCCATTAATACCATGATCAAATTGATTTTAATTCCGAAAGGCATTCATATAAAAAAAGCGCTCAACTGAGTGAGCGCTTAACCTAAAATTGAAAATAATTGACCACGAACTTTTTAACGTGCCATTATATTAATATCATATAGAAAGACTAAAATTCTTTAGAGATCGTATGGCCTTTAGGTAATTGATGAGCAATACCTTTGTGGCAATCGATACAAGTTTGACCCTGATCTTCTGCGACGCTGTGTATTTTTGCCGCCACTGGTTTTTGCTCTACATAATCCATGTATTCAAAGTTGTGGCAGTTACGACACTCTTGTGAATCATTAGCCTTCATTCGAGCCCATTCACGTGTAGCCATTTCAAAGCGATGGTCTTCAAATTTTTTGCGTGTATCAACGATACCAAATACTTTCCCGTATAACTCTTTACTCGCTTGGATTTTACGGATCATTTTAGGCACCCACTCTTTTGGAACATGGCAATCAGGGCAAGTGGCCCGCACACCAGAGCGGTTAGAATAGTGGATGGTTCCTACATACTCTTCGTACACATTATCTTCCATTTCATGGCAGCCAATACAGAACTCTTCTCTGTTTGACATCTCCATACCGGTGTTAAAACCACCCCAGAAAACAATACCTGCGATAAAACCAACCGTTAGTAATGTGCCAATAGCTAAGCGACTTGGCTTAGTAAACCACGCCCAAAAGCGTTTAATCATCCCCATAACGCCCCCTACTGGCCGAATTTACCGACTGGTTTGAAATCATTATCAACCAGAGGTTTCGCATCAACTTGAGTCACATGACACTGTAAACAAAAATAACGACGAGGTGCTACTTCGGTCAATATTTTATTATCGCGGTCCATATAGTGCGTTGGACTCACTCGTGGCGCACCTGTCTTACGATAAGTACTCACGTCATGACACTCTAGACAGCCATTGTTACTGACATTTAGTTGTACTTGAACGGTTGAGTGTGGAATAAGCGGCGGTTGATTTACATAATCTAATGCCAACTTATCCTGTTTTTTGGGCAACTGTTTAATCGTTGCTACTTCATTATTATCACTTATACCCTGATCGCCGCGAAGTGATGTCACTTCGGCGAATGCTACCGTACTTACTAAAGCCGCCAGCATTGCAGACACGACAAACTTACTCTTCATATTTAGCTCCAGTTCTCATTCTAAATTCGAATACTTTCTCGGCACAGACATCAATACATCGACCGCATGAAATACAATCTTGACTCATGATTTTCCTGTCACCCTCTTTTAACGGTTGTCTTAATATTTTTGGTTCAGGACAAACGTTGTAACAATCCATACAGTTATTGCATTGCTCTCGGTTAGTTGCAGACACGCGTAACAAACTAAAACGGCCAATCACACCGTATGTCGCTCCCAGCGGACACAAATGACCACACCACGCATGCTCAACGAGCAGCAAGTCGATGAGAAAGACCAACAGTATTAAGACTGCACCCGCACCGAAACCAAAAATAATGCCGCGGTGTAAAGCGGATACGGGGTCTAACCATGTCCATAACAGAGTGCCTGATATAGCACTACCAATTAGGATGGCAGCAAGTAACCAATAACGTAATGACGACGGCCATTGATAACTTGCTTTTAGCCCTGTTTTTCTTCTCAGCCATGCGGCAAAATCTGTCACCATATTCATAGGACATATCCAACCACAGAACATTCTTGGGCCTGCAATGGCATAAAACCCAGCCACGATAATCCCACCAAGAATAGCGGTAGTTTCGGGCCAATAACCGGTTGCAATGGTCTGAAGCAGTAATAATGGGTCGGACAGTGGAATTACGCCGAGAAACACACTCGAAGATAAATTACCTTCTAAAATTCCCCACGTTGGTCCCATAACAAACAAACCGATAACCGAAAGTTGACACACTCGACGCAAGATTAAAAACCGATTAGCACGCCACCAACCGAGTTTATTTGTTGCCTCTTTACCTGCGTCTTTCGCCAGATTCTTAATACTTCTTTGTTTGACTGCCACTATAAGCCTCCTTTATCCGCAGGTCCGTCGGGCTTTATGCCATCTGGATTGCCTAGCGGCTTACGGTTAGGTAAATCAAACTGTTCAGGAATCAGGCTTTCTCCACCATGATTGGCTTTCTCTTCCCAACCCAGACGATAGTGATGACCCAACTCACCTTTCGCCAATGCAATTGGAACAATTTTGATTGCGGTTTCTTCCAGAACACAGGCTTGTTCACATTTACCACAACCGGTACATTTGTCAGATACAACAGTTGGGATAAAACTCGCGTGAACACCAGTACGATGATTACGTATTGGCTCCAATGTAATGGCTTCATCAATCAATGGGCATACGCGATAGCAAACATCGCAACGTAACCCTTGCCAGTTCAAACAGGTTTCATGGTCAATAAGAACTGCCGTTCCCATTTTGGCTTTGGCTATATCGGTTAGCCCTTTATCAAGTGCACCACTTGGGCACTCAACAACACACGGAATATCTTCACACATTTCACACGGTATATTTCTCGCGGTGAAATAAGGCGTTCCGGTTGCGACGGGCGACAGCATGGTCGCCAGTTTCAAGGTGTCATAAGGGCAAGCTTGAACACACAGACCACAACGTAAACATGAGTTTAAAAATTCAGGTTCGGCTAGAGCACCGGGTGGCCGAATAGGCACACCCGATCCATTCGCTTTACTTTGTGTGGTCTGCAACCCAAGCACGGTTGTTGCAGCGCCAACTCCAACCGCGGTTCGAAGCGCATCTCGCATGAAACGTCTTCTACTCGCTGATGGTAAAGAATGTAAGATTTTCATTCTTTACTGCTCCATGACCGCAATTAAGCTTTGCCGATCTTAACTGCGCATTTTTTATAATCCGTTTCTTTTGATAGCGGATCGGTTGCATCAAGTGTTAGCTTGTTGGTCAACTGACTGGCATCAAAGAACGGCATAAATACCAAACCTTGAGGGACTTTGTTACGTCCGCGTGTTTCAACATGACTGGTTACTTCACCACGACGAGAAGCAATAGTGATAGCGTCTCCACGGCGCAAGCCACGTTTCTTAGCATCCAATGGATGCATATACACAACTGCATCAGGAAAAGCACGGTACAACTCAGGAACACGACGAGTCATAGATCCTGTATGCCAATGCTCAAGCACGCGACCAGTACACAGCCACAAGTCGTATTCATCATCTGGAGATTCTGCTGCTGGCTCGTAAGGAAGTGCGAAAATAACCGCTTTTTTATCCGGTTTTCCGTAGAACGAGAATTCTTCACCCTCATTTACATAAGGATCGTAACCTTCCACATAACGCCACAATGTTTCTTTACCATCCACCACAGGCCAACGAAGGCCACGCGCTTTATGGTACATATCAAATGGTGCGAGGTCGTGTGCATGACCACGGCCAAAGTAAGCATATTCTTCGAACAAGCCTTTTTGCACATAGAAGCCAAAATCACGAGACTCATCGTTTAGTTGCCCTTCGGCAAGTTCATCAACGCTGAATTTATTCACTTCACCATTTTCAAATAGCACTTGGAACAGAGTCTTACCTGCCAATTCAGGCATCTTATCAATTAACTCTTGTGGCCAAACCTCTTCAACAGTAAAGCGTTTAGAGAACTCCATTACTTGCCATACATCGGATTTAGCTTCACCTGGAGCCGTTACTTGCTGACGCCAAAACTGAGTACGACGTTCTGCATTACCATACGCGCCTTCTTTTTCTACCCACATTGCAGTAGGAAGAATAAGGTCACCCGCCATTGCTGTTACGGTTGGGTATGGATCAGAAACCACAATGAAGTTAGCTGGATCACGATAGCCAGGATAGCGCTCTTCGTTAATGTTTGGCCCCGCTTGCATGTTGTTATTACACTGAACCCAGTAAGCATTCAACTTACGGTCTTTCAACATACGATCCTGAAGAATAGCGTGATAGCCGGGCTTAGATGGGATAGTACCCGCTGGAATTTTCCATTTTGTTTCACACATCTCACGATGTTTCGGGTTAGTTACCACCATATCAGCAGGGAGACGGTGAGCGAAAGTACCCACTTCACGTGCAGTACCACACGCTGAAGGTTGGCCGGTTAATGAAAACGGTCCGCAGCCTGGTTTCGAGATTTTTCCCGTCAACAAATGAATGTTGTAAACCAAGTTGTTGGCCCATACACCACGAGTATGTTGGTTAAAGCCCATTGTCCAGTAAGAGACTACTTTCACTTTAGGATCAGCGTACATTTCCGCCAATTCTTCCAGTTGATCGACAGGTACACCAGACAACTCAGAGACTGTTTCCGCATCATATTCCGCAACAAACTTAGCATACGAATCAAAGTCCATTGGAGTAGATTTCCCACTACCCGCATTTTTAGCAGACTGCTCAAGCGGATGCGTGGGTCTTAAACCATACCCAATATCGGTAACACCTTCTCGGATGTTAACGTGCTTATCCATGAAATCTTGGTTCACTTTATTATTGGAAATAATATAGTGAGCAATATAGTTCAAAATAGCCAAGTCAGTCTGTGGGGTAAAGATAATAGGGTTATCTGCTAACTCATAAGAACGGTGTTCATAAGTAGAAAGAACCGCTACTCGGACATTATCATCAGACAGACGACGGTCAGTCAAACGAGACCAAAGGATTGGGTGCATTTCTGCCATATTTGAGCCCCAAAGAACAAAGGCATCGGCATACTCTAAATCGTCATAACACCCCATTGGTTCATCCATACCAAATGTACGGGCAAAACCAACAACCGCAGACGCCATACAGTGACGCGCGTTAGGATCAATGTTATTAGAGCGAAAACCGGCTTTATACAGTTTTGCTGCAGCGTAACCTTCCCACACAGTCCATTGGCCCGAGCCAAACATACCTACCGCTGTTGGGCCTTTTTCTTTCAAGGTTTTTTTGAATTTATCCGCCATTACATCGAAAGCTTCGTCCCAACTTACTGGAGTAAATTCACCTTCTTTATCGTAAACACCATCGGTTTTACGTAATAATGGTTGAGTCAAACGGTCACGTCCGTACATTATTTTAGGTAAAAAATACCCTTTAATGCAGTTTAAACCGCGGTTTACCGGGGCATCTGGGTCACCTTGTGATGCTACTACTCGGCCATTCTGGGTACCGACTAAAACACTACAACCTGTACCACAGAAACGACATGGTGCTTTATCCCAATGTACTTCATTGTCTTTACCGGCAGCTTGAGCAATCGATGTAGGAAGTACTACTCCCGTTATCGATGCCGCAGCAACCGCTGCATTTGCCTTCAAGAAACTTCGTCTACTGACACTCATTTTTGCTTCCTCAGTCAAGCTCAACTTGTTCATCCATTTGATGAAAAACCAGAGTTGCAGCAAGCACCCCCGGCAATAGTTTAATTTTATCAAAACGTTCAGCTAAGCTGTCACGGCTGTCACCTTCAATAACCACAACTAACTTACCCACTTCACTTGTTCCGGGAACTTCTGTCCCTGGCATTTCTTCGATCAAAGCCTTTACTGCTTCAAGTTGGTCAGCTGCGGCATGTACCGCTAAGCTGCTCACGTGATAACTCATTGCTTTATCCTATTTTGATTTTGTAGTTACTCAGCACTACGGCCACCTGCTCTACACTGGTAATCGTTTTTTTAATTGAATTTACTATCTAATCAATGCTGTCCGATGGTCTGTAAATATCGATCGCGTTGGCAGGACACGGTTTTATGCATCCTCCGCAGCCGGTACAATCTATTTCATTCAATATTGGTTTCGCTCTACCACCCACTTGCAAACGAAATTTGATCGCAGAGTATTCACAGTTTTCACCGCAAATACGGCATTCAACGCCTTGTAATGACAAGCACTTGTCATTAATTCTTGCTACTTGCTGCCAAGCCAGTTCAGAGCGCGGTATCGAAGGTTCTGAACGTGGTGTAAATAGAGGCTCTGGGCATATGTCGGCACATTTTTCGCAGAAGGAGCATTCACCCAAAGAGAAATCGACTTCCGGAAATCCACCATCACCTTTAACAATAATCGAGGTTTCACAGACGTTGATACACTTGTTACATCGGCTGCAATCAGCAATAAACTCCGACTCACCAACCAGCCATGGCATACGCTGAGGAGCTTGTGTATTCGCGTGTTGTTTTACGCCTCGGTTAAACAGTCTACGTCTTGCTAAATCAACCAAAATTTCCCTCAATTTGATTCGATACGAATACAACCCGATGTTATTTTTTATTCATGTTTGCTTTTATTTATGTTTGTATTAACAACAAGTCGCCAAACAGTAGAAATAATTAATATTTTAAATTTACTAAATATAACTTTAGTCTAAGATGTGGGTTAAGCTAATAAATACCTACAAAGAGGTAATTAGCTAGTGGACTTGCGCCAGATCAATATTTATTATCGATTTAGTTCACACAATACTTAATTCTATTGGCAAACTTTACAGGAGAGGAATAATTGCAACGCACTTACGTTTCTGTTACGAAAACTATTGCAAGAGCAATGATCATCATTCTCTTTCTCTCTGTTGTAACTACCGTCATCACATTGTACGCACTCTACTCAAATCTAGATGATGCAGAAGCAATAAATATCGCTGGTTCACTGCGAATGCAAAGTTATCGCTTGGCTTTTGACATCGAGACACAATCGACACTTTTTCACGATCACATCGTCAACTATGAGCGATCACTCAATGCACCTACTTTACGAGCAATAGAGAATTGGTTAACACCATCATCATTGGTAGAAAACTACCAATTATTACTCAGTCGTTGGCAAGAATTACAGCCCGCATTATTATCTGAAGATAAGTTTATATATTTAGATGAAGTGGCTTCATATGTTAATCAAATAGATATTTTTGTTTATGAACTGCAAGAGTTTTCCCAATTAAAGTTACAAATATTATTTATTACTTATGGGTTAGTATTTATATTTATATTAATGGTCGTTTCTTACGTCATTTATTTTTCTCATAGAAAAATTGTTAAGCCATTACGTAAATTAATGAATGCAAGTAAGGAAGTTCAGTCAGGAAACTTTAACTGTAAAGTACATATAAAAAGTCAAAATGAACTCGGTGTGCTAGCAAATGCGTTTAATGGCATGGCGACTGAATTAGAGAAACATTATACCGGGCTAGAGAAAACCATTGCTGAGAAGACACATCGTCTAGAACATGCAAAAAATTCGCTTGAAGTTCTGTATGGCTGTCAACAAGAACTATCCAGCAGTCACCTTGGTGAACAAAACTTTAAAACTATTTTATCTTACTTACATGCGACAGAAGGCATAACAGCGGTACGTTTAGTAGTCGAAGAAACGCATGCTGAATGGGAGCTTCAAGTCGGAAAGCCAGATCAATCCAATTGGCATTCAGAGCCACTAAAACTGGATCATGATGTTATGGGCCGACTCGAGTGGCAATTTACCCTCCCATGCCCAGACAAAGAGTTGATAACTAATGTGGCAAAGATTTTATCTCGTGGGATCTATTACAACGATACACAAAAACAGACGCAGCAATTACTACTAATGGAAGAAAGAGCGACTATTGCCCGAGAGCTGCATGATTCAATTGCTCAGTCTCTATCTTATCTTAAAATTCAAACCACGTTACTCAATCGAAGTATTGCTAAGCCAGATATGGGACAGGCGGCGATAACCGCTCAGGAAATTGATAAACAACTCAGCGCAACTTACACTCAATTACGCGAGTTACTAAGTACGTTTAGGTTAACTATCGGCAAAGCTAACTTGGGCGAAGCACTGCAAGAATTGCTCAAACCACTAGAAGAACAAACCAGCGCTGAGGTAATATTGGATAACACTCTCGCATCAATTTCTTTACGTGCAAACCATCAAGTACACGTCATTCAACTGATACGAGAAGCTGTACTCAATGCGATGAAGCACGCTAATGCCTCCATGATTAAGGTTAATTGTCATCAACAAGATCGTATGGTCAATATTAGTGTTGTCGATAATGGAAATGGTTTTTGCACAAACATTGAAAAAATCAATCACTATGGATTAACGATAATGTCAGAACGGGCAGAACGTTTAAATGGTGATCTCAAAGTAATTAGTAAGCCGGGTGAAGGTTGTACTATACAGTTATTCTTCCCACTACAGATGTAAATTAGGAAAGCAAATGTCAAACTGGAATGTATTATTAGTCGATGACCATCCATTGATGAGAAGAGGAGTAAGCCAATTGCTCTCTTTTGAAGATGAATTTACGGTGGTAGCGGAAGCAAGTAATGGTGCAGATGCTGTAGCAACAGCATGCCGCACAGAACCCGATCTTATTTTACTTGACCTTAATATGAAAGGAATGTCAGGACTTGATACTCTTAAAGTATTGCGAGAAGAAGGGGTTACCTCGACTATCATTGTATTAACTGTCTCAGATAACAAGCAAGATATCCGAACTCTCGTCGATGCTGGTGCCGATGGTTACCTACTAAAAGACACTGAACCAGATGAACTTATTCGTTTGTTAAAACAAGCGATGGTAACCGGCAGTGCTTACAACGAATATGTACTTGAAGTGCTGAGAGATAAGTCTGTAAGTGAAGACATGTTTAGCAAGTTAACCGACCGAGAAAGAGAGATCTTAGTTGAAGTCGCTCGAGGTTTTAGCAACAGACAGATCGCTGATAGACTGTTTATCTCTGAAGCGACAGTAAAAGTTCATATAAAAAGCTTACTGAAAAAACTCAGCGTAAAATCACGAGTCGCCGCAACGGTGCTATATCTAGAAAATCAAGGTAAAGCATAAAGCACTAAAATAAACACGTACCGTCATAATCCATTCTATCGGTAAAATCAGTCGTCGATTAAAAACGTCAATAGACGACTGATTTTATACACCAATTCGCCTTTATTCCAATCAACACTCTTCGCTTCACCTGAATCAACCAAAAGTCAATCTCAGCACATCACTTAATTGATAATACAATCAATAACATAGATTGCAAATTGTTCTAAATAGAAATGCCAATATATATGTTATAAAACAATAGTATATCCATTTTATTGTACAGCCGTACAATAATGATTGAAATCGATGTTAATCAGAATATACTACTCGAAATTAAAGAATAAAAAGTCTGATATAAAACAGCGATAACTTACTGTTAATTAGGCCATATGAAACTTAAGGAAGTGTAGATGTATTCCGGAAATAAGTATTTTCTAAACGACAAATATATTTTCGATGCGAGTGCAAAATCTCTCACCATTAGTGGTGAGGGCAACAATACGACTTGGTTAGGAAGTAATGAAAGCAATATTTTATTAGCCTTTATCGAAAGACCTAATCAGATATTAAGTCGCGATCAGATACATCAACTGGTTTGGACAGACAATGGTTTTCACGTAGATGAATCAAGTGTTATTCAGGCAATATCCACCCTTAGAAAAATCCTTAAAGACTCAGCCAAAGATCCTGGGTACATTAAGACAATTCCTAAACATGGTTACCAATTTATTGCCCACAGCAAAAAAATTGAGCTTGAAGATAATATTGAGCATGAAGTCAGAAATCAAGAACATCACAAAACGATAGCAACTGACAAAGAATTAGATAACGCCAAACAAACGAGCAATGCTAATGAAACGAAGAAAAAATTCTTCGATAAAAAAAGTTCTATGTTACTGCTGTTGATCGCAGGGTTAATGCTTGTATTCTCTTTCTGGTTTCCGACCAATATTGCGCAAAAAAAATACGCCAGATTACAACAAGTTGATGTTATTAAAGATATTAATATTTATGTATTAAACCCGTTTGACAATACTTACAACCTTCAACCAGAAATAAAACATTGCGTCACTCAACTGTTACATAGCGATCTACCGTCCAATACTATCGATAAAATTATAGTATCCAGTACTTCTAGAAATGAACTAGTGATCAACGTAATCGACAGATATTTAAGCAGAAGTGTTAGCTATACCTTAATTTCAAAAAATTTAGATATGCAGTCATTTTGCGACATGAGGTTTGCTAATGTTAAGAAATAAATTTTTAATTTTCTGGGGACTTTCTGTTCTAACGATTATTTTTGCTATTTTTCATTACTCTGACAAGTTTGATCAATCTATTTTAACCTCGAAAACATGGCATTCAAATATGAGCTTTATGGTGCCAAGTGAGTTTTATGATCAAGCGTCTCTGGGTTTCGATAAATTGTACACAACATCTGTAGTAAGTGACTTTAAGTACCTTAAAGATAATTCCTATATTCAAAACTCGTTTATTGAAGCCTATGACGAAAATCACGATATTATTTTCACTATCGAAATTTCTAACGTGGGACGTTGGAAATACGATGAACGCTATCTTTTTTTAGAAGCAGGTGACATTCATGACGTTTCCTCAATAAGCGAAAGTTATGTTCAACACGCTAACGTCGAAAAACTAAAAGAATTATTCCTCATAGATATGTTACAAGTACGAAAAATTGACATGATTGATAAGAACACCATGTTAATGACCTCGGTTGATAATGCATCAAAACTTTGGGTTGCTCAATAAATCGAAAACATAGAACAGCAGAAAACAAAAAATGAAGTGTATAAACGAGACAGTTTTACACTTCATTTTCGGGTTTTAACACATACATCTTAAACGACAAAAGCTTACGTTAGCCTCTTTGTTGAATTCGACGACGATAACTAGCAAAACTTAACACAGTGATAGGACCTATTATCTACATATCTGCTATAAGCTAATGTCACTTCTCAAACTAACCCTGTCACAATTCTCGTATGTAAACACCACAAGAAAACTCATCTAACTCTCCTTTAGGATATTCAATAAATCTATAATCTAATAGTTTTTAAAATCAAAAGTTATCTCTCTCTTCTCCATTCAATGTTTCTACGCAGGTTACACACTCATCCTAAAAATAGCTGACAGCGAATATCATTTGGATTTTATCTCACACATCAACCTCTATTCTCTGGATAGAAAAACTATGCATCAATTAGAAAAAACGATAATAGTAAAACGTCAAGTGATCAGAAATATTTTTATTAAAATAACGTGATCGCTCACGTTAATACATCTCAATTTCACTAGGCTTTAAAAATGAGATCTAACACTTAGATTTAACAATTAAAGATTTGTTATAGTATTGTAATATAAAATAACGTTCATCATTGTTTAAATTAAATGATCGGTTTTGTATTTATTGTTTATTTTTAAGGTAAGGTTTAACTGTTAACTATTTTTCTGATTTTTAATTTTTCAGTTATTTGTACATGGATATATATAAAGTAAGTTGATGTATTTTCACTGAATTTCATTTGTACACATAACATAATAAATATTTTTCATTATTTTAATGAATATAAAAGATAACTGTAAAATAGTTGCACAACAATAATTCTTTTAAAGAAGAAGGATGTGCAGAGTGAATGTTTGTAATTGTATAGACATTCAAAATGAAGCAAAAAACTAATAATATATTAGGAGTTAAACTATGCGTTCAAATTTTAAAAAGGGTCTAGTATCGGCTTTATGTTTGGCGTGGGCATCAACAGCATACTCTGCTGTTGAGCTCAAGCTTGGCCACTTTGGATCTGAAAACCATCCTTCTCATATCGCTGCTATGCAGTTTGCTAAGCAAGTAGAGGCACGGACAAATGGTGAAGTAGAAATAGAGCTTTATCCTAACAATGCCTTAGGTAGCCCACCAGAAGTTCTTGAGCAGGTGATCATGGGCGTGGTTGATATGAGCTTATCAGGACAAGATCAACTCGCAAAACATGTTCCATTATTCGATACCGTTGGTATTCCTTTTTCATTGAGTAATGCAGAGCATGCAGACCGTGTTTTAGATGGCCCTTTTAAAGAATGGGCGGCACCAGAGCTTGATAAGATAGGCTTAGTGTATTTATCTAGTTGGGATTGGGGATTTCGTCAATTAACTAACTCTGTTAGACCTATTTTAACTCCTGATGATGTCAAAGGTTTAAAAATTCGAACGCCTCCTGCCATGACTTATCAAGCAGCTATGGAAGCAATCGGAGCAAACGTACAGACTATTTCATTCAGTGAGCTCGTTATGGCGATGCGTCAAGGTGTGGTTGACGGTCAAGAAAACCCAATTGGTGTGATTTATAATCTGAAACTTTATGAATCTCAAAAATACATTTCCATTATTAACTACTTGTATAGTTCTATGGTACACGTTGTGTCTAAAGATGCTTGGGAACAATTGACTGAAGAACAACAAAAAATTGTTAGCGAAGAGTCTGATTCAGCACGCTTATTAATGCGAAAACTATCACGTGAAGAAGAATTGAAACAGATAGAAGCAATGCGTGAAAAAGGTATCGTAATCGACGAACCTGATCTTGCACCTTTCCAAGCGATGATGGAACCAGCTTATAAACAAATTAAAAATAAAGTTGGTGCAGCTAATTTCGATAAATGGATGGAAATGACTAAATCCGTTAAGTAATTAATAAATTTAAGTCTTTTATTATATCGATGGAATTATCAGTATGTTCCACAGTTATATAGGAACAATTATTGCTGACAACGATTATTGGCGACAGGATGTCGAGTGAACTTAAATCGTAACACCATTAATATTTATTTAGAGTAGATAACTAAATATTAACTATTTTTAAAATTCACACGACAATTCTTATTTATATCCTCCTCGCCTCAAAGGTGAAGAGGATATGTTTTCAATAATACGCATAACAAAAAGAGCAATAGAATTGACGAAAGAAATTCACAACTGACAGTCCATTCGATATAACTGGATTGAGCCGGTTAAAGGCAAAATCTCCCAAAACAATCACAATAGAGATAATTGTTTGATTAAGTATTGCGTCAAAAACATGGTTAACTAAAAATAGACAGTATAGTTTTTAAGAAATTAATTGTTCGTATGAACAGTATAATAAGTTCAAATTCTATCCTATCTTTATGACCTTGGGTCGCAACAACAATCCGCTTTTTAACTCCTTTGTTAATACAGATAGGTAACCTCTAATATGTTGACCTTAGCTATATTTGGCGTTCTTATTTTTCTACTACTGATCAATGTGCCTGTTGTCGTAGCAATTGGATTAACGTCAGTCGTCTTTTTTATTGGCCTAGGTGATGCCCGCCTGTTAGCCATGCTACCTCACCGTATGTATTATGGCACCACTGGCTTTACGCTATTAGCGATTCCCTTTTTTATCTTAGCTGGAAACCTAATGAATACCGGCGGAATTACCGATCGAATATTCCGTTTTGCACAGTCTATGGTAGGCCACATTTCCGGAGGTATTGGCCAAGTAAATATTGTTGCGAGCGTCATTTTTTCCGGCATGTCAGGCTCAGCTGTGGCTGATGCAGCAGGTTTAGGGCAAATAGAGCATAAAGCCATGGTTGATCAAGGCTATGACCCTGCAGATTCCGCCACACTGGTTGCAGCCTCTTCAGTTATTGGACCGGTTATCCCTCCTAGTATCCCTTTTGTATTATATGGTTCAATTACTAGTGTTTCCGTGGCGCGTTTATTCTTAGCCGGTTTTATTCCCGGCGTAATGATGGCACTAGGTATGATGATTGCTCTGGGCATTTTAGCGAAGCGAAAAAATTATCCAAAAGCAGAATATAAGGCCACTATCAGAGAACGTTTCGTTGCGTTTAATGGTGCATTTTGGCCGCTGATGGCACCGATAATCATTATTGGTGGAATTATGAGTGGGTTTTTCACTCCGACTGAAGCGTCTGTTGTGGTTTGTGTTTATGCGGCATTGCTTGGTTTCTACTACAAAGATTTAAAACTAAAAGACATTCCCGGTATTGTTTATAAATCCATTACTCAGTCGGTCAGTTTGCTCTTTATTATTGCTGCAGCAAACTTTTTTGGCTGGCTAATTATCCACCAAAAACTGCCAGATAGTATTATTGAAGCTCTGGTAGGGTTTGGTGCTACTCAATCAATCGTGATGTGGATTATTATTGGTATCGTATTAACCATGGGTTTATTTTTGGAAGGTAATGCTATCTTCCTTATCACGCTTCCACTTTTCATGCCTATTGCCAATATGTTTGGTATCGACTTAGTCAATTTTGGTGTCGTTATGGTATTGCTAATTATGATTGGTAATTTAACCCCACCAGTTGGTATGTGTTTATTTGCGGTAGATAGTTTTGCAAAAGTCGGTATGCCAGCCTTAGCCAAGCGGGTTTGGCCTTATTTGCTGATGATATTATTAATCACATTACTCATTGCATTTGTACCGAGTATCGCACTATTTTTACCTAACCTTATCATGGGAGAAATGTAATGGTTCATTTATTAAAAACCATAGATACTTGGGTTCAAAGAATATTACGTTACATTGCGATGACCATGTTTTCAGTACTCGGGTTGCTGCTGTTTGCTAATGTAGCATTAAGACTGATTAATGACTTTGCACAATTTTTGATAAAGCATGGCTTGGAAGGGGTTGCAGGCTTAATTCAAAGTATTGTCACGATTAGTTCTTTTCATTGGTTTGACGAAATTGTAGAGCTGAGCTTCACTGCATTAGTTTTTTATGGCGCAGCTGGCTTATGGTGTGCAAAATTGCATTTTTCAGTTGGAGACTGGATAAGCCCTCGTATTAAAAATATACGCTTAAAACACTTTTACAAATTAGTGATCTTGGTTATTTCCGCGACCTTTATGGCAATACTATTTTGGTATTCGTTAAAATTAACCATGAAAACCAATCAAGTCACCACGGTATTCCAAATTAAGCAATGGATCCTCTATTCATGCATACCGATTTCATCATTGATTATGTTGGTCTATTCTTTGGTAGACGTGATTGTAGAGGCAAAACGGTTTATTACTTTAGATGGTGATTCGTCTCTGGAAAATAATCATAACTTCTAATTTTTCGATAATTCATTAAGTTATATTAGGTAAATACCGATACACTGCCAGATATCTCATAATCTGGCAGTACCTTCATTACAATTTTTTCTACTACCAACACTCGAAAGCATAAATAAACCAAATATCAAACTTGAATTTATTAAGTTTCCATATGCTATACAAAACCTAATAAATCTAACCAGCTAGGTTTACACATTTGCCTTTATCAAAGCAACCCTGCTTACAATAGCCAATTAGGTATTGTCGTCGCGTAATTTTTCATAATGGTAATGTTTTCCCGTATTTCCTTTCGCTCTAATTCCTCGGAGAATTCAGCCATATGAAGGTCGACCAAGATTATATTTATGAGCGAAGGTTAGCTAAGCTGCTTAAAATCACCTGTATTGCTCCTCTATTTATTTTCTCGCCAATGATTGTTCTCAATTATTTGAAAGGGGCCTATTCATTGGTTGCTATTGAAACAGCAATGTTGATTATTTTTAGTATACTTCTGTATTTTATATCTAAATCGAGTTCGTTCACTAATCGATCTAGACTACTAAGTACGATAGGAATAATAATCACGCTTACAATGGTGATAATGCATATATTCGCTATATTATTACCCACTCATCATACTATTTTCAGTCATTCAGCAGTCATTATTATGATCAGTTTTTTTATACTAGGTCAAAAACGCGGAATGCTTGTTGCCCTCTTTTTAACGGTTGTTTCACTTTCTATTTTTATTTATAAGTATTCATCTGGAGTTGATGCTCTCTCTCCTGCTGGCCAAGGCAACATTTTCATACTTATTTTGATTACTTTTATTATCAGCTATTTTAATGAATCTACCCGACTGGAGTATGAATCAGCTCTGCTCAGAAAAAATCTAGAATTGGAGCTATTATCCAAAACCGATGGGTTAACTCAGTTATTTAACCGAAGATATTTTGACCAAGTTCTTGACAAGGAATGGAAGAGATTGCAACAAAATAACCTCGAGCTATCAATTATTTTATGCGATATCGATCATTTTAAACAATTTAACGACGTAGGAGGCCACTTAGCGGGTGACGTATGTATTCAAAAAATAGCCACAACATTAAAAAAATTAGTTAAACACGATTTGAACATAGTCGCTCGTTATGGCGGTGAAGAGTTTATTATCCTATTACCTGAGGTTAATACTGAAGATGCAGCATGTATCGCTCAAAAAATATTAAATAAAACTCGAGCTCTTGCTCTTCACCACCCTGCATATCAAGATAAACTCGTTACTGTAAGCTTAGGTCTGAGCACTGTTAAACCTACACAGCAACAAAGTCCAAGCTCCATTATATTTTTAGCTGACGAAGCGCTTTATGAAAGTAAAAATAACGGCAGAAATCAAATGACAGTAAAAAACATTCTCTCCTCTAAAGAAACAGCATTAATCCTAGAAAATAGATCACGTTAAACCTAATTTCTGAAACAGAATTAGGTTTAACGTAGTGTTATGTTTTATCAGCTATCTGTTTTTTACATCGAATCACGATACTGATTTTTTCATCTTCAGACTTATTAACCCAATCCGTTATTTCCGCGGATGAACGGTAACAACCTTTGCAAATATCATTATCATCCAACTGACATTGACCTATGCACGGAGTAATGATGCTATTATTGTTGCCTATAAACATATGTGTTCACTCACATTATAAAATGACGTCACTTTCAGCTATTGTGCTTGAAAAATGAGTTGAGTACGAATAGCTGCATGGTGATTATGAGTATTGTATTTCAACTTGATCCGCTTTATTAAATGCTGGATGAGTGGCAAGTTGCTTTGCATATCGTTCTAGATTGGCGAAATGGGCAATAGACCCATTGTTTACCAAATTTTCTACGATAAATGACATCATAATATCAGCACCCGAAAGTTTTTCTCCGACAAGATAAGTTTTTCCAGACAAACAACGATCAAAGTAACTTAATACTTTCATTGTCTCTTCGTCTGCATAATCGGCTAAAAAGTTAGTTTTACACCCATCTTTAGTCACAAAAAGTTTGAGTAATAACGGCAACATTGCCGAACTTTCTGCAAAATGCAGCCATTGCGAATATTCGGTATATTCACGCGTTCCCCGTTCTGGTGCTAAACGTCCATCACCGTATTTATCAATAAGATATTCGGTTATCGCACCTGACTCGGTAACCACTAAACCATCATCTTCAATTACTGGTGACTTACCCAATGGATGAATATGTTTCAATTCTGGCGGAGCCAAAAAAGTTACACTATCGCGCAAATAAGGTTTTATTTGATAGTCTAAATCTAACTCTTCAAGAAGCCAGATGATACGCTTAGAACGCGATTTATTTAGGTGGTGCAAGGTTATCATAATGTGTCCTTTGGTGGCATGTCACCTCTGACCATATATGGGAGGCGGACAATGCGATTCTTAGCCTAGGCCATGAGCACCTAGACAATCAATAATACTTATTTAGGTTGGTTAACTTGAATCACAAGTTTGCCAAAGTTTTTACCTTCTAGTAAGCCAATAAAAGACTCTGGAGCTTGTTCTAAACCGTCGACTAAGTGTTCACGATATTGAATTTGTCCTTCAGCTAACCATTCGCTCATCTGTTGAGAAAACTCGTTGTAGCGAGGAGCGTAATCATCAAAGATAATAAAACCCTGCATTTTAATACGCTTAACTAATAGAGTTCCCATTAAAGCGGACATTCTATCTGGTCCTTGTGGCACCTCAGTCGCATTATATTGAGAAATTAGACCACATAACGGCACTCGGGCAGCAGTATTAAGGAGTGGCAATACGGCATCGAATACTTTACCGCCTACGTTTTCAAAATAAACATCGATACCTTGCTCACACGCAGAAGCAAGTTGCTCTGCAAAATCATCCGATTTATGGTCAATACAAGCATCAAAGCCCAGCACTTCTGTCGCATAACGACACTTTTCTTCACCTCCGGCCACACCAATAACACGACAACCTTTTAGCTTACCAATTTGACCAACGGTTGCACCTACCGCTCCCGTTGCCGCAGCCACAACTAACGTTTCTCCTGCTTTAGGCGCACCGATATCGAGTAGCCCCATATAAGCTGTAAAACCCGGCATGCCCATAATTCCCAAAGCAAACGATGGGTGAGTTGGTTTTTTACCTAACTTAATTAGACCTGCGCCATTCGAAACCGCATAATCTTGCCAACCTGTGTAAGCAAGTACCCACTCACCGACTGAAAAATCGGCATTGTTAGATGCCTCAACTTGACAAACTGTTGCGCCAACCATCACATCATTAAGTTCAATCGGATCAGCATATGACTTTGCTGCACTCATTCGGCCACGCATGTATGGATCAAGAGAAAGATAAATGCTACGCAACAATATCTCATTATCACCAATCGTTGGAATATCAACATGCTCAATACGAAAATCATTTTGAGTCGGTGAACCAATTGGACGAGAAGCAA
This sequence comes from Vibrio sp. TH_r3, assembly GCF_033101115.1. Classification (NCBI taxonomy): domain Bacteria; kingdom Pseudomonadati; phylum Pseudomonadota; class Gammaproteobacteria; order Vibrionales; family Vibrionaceae; genus Vibrio; species Vibrio sp. TH_r3. The sequence goes on from NZ_JAWMPW010000010.1 coordinate 38,589, forward strand.
GTACGATACGACGATTAATTTGTTGGGTCATTCAAGGGTCCTTTTTAATAATAAAATCGACTGATAAGATAACAACCAATAAGTCGATAATTTGGTTGGTTATTGAACAATTAATATGTTACTTATGATCACGTCAGATCTTCGGCCGAATCATTTTACTGGAGGGAATGGCTAGTCTCATGTTTAAAAAAACACTCATTCGGATAAGCATCCTCACAGGGCTAATTGGCTTGGTTAAATAATCAACACCACCTGCTTCATAAGCCTGAATTTCAAAAACAAGATCGTTGTATCCAGAAATAAAGATAACCGGAATATCGGTATAATTTGGGTTAGCTTTGATTTGTTTACATAAGTCAAAGCCAGATATATCGGGTAAATCAATATCGAGTAGAATGATATTGATTTTACGTTGCTCTAATATTGCTAAGCCTTGTTGCGCATTAGTCGCTACATGCACATGTAAAGTCGATTCCAACATACTAGACATAACATCTATCGACGAACGCTCGTCATCAATAATTAGCACATGTACTGGTTTTTTCACGCTCATATTCTCACCTAGTCACCTTAATGCATATTATTAGATTTTATATAATTACCTAGCCAAGTAATCAAGTAGTTTAGTCCGCTGCATCGCTTCAGCATAGTAATGACCTTGGCCGTAACGACAACCTCTATCGACCAAATATTGCTTCTGAGCTTCTGTTTGTACACCCTCACAGATCACCTCCATACCGAGGTTCTGTATCATTGCAATAATAGTATTGAGTAAACTCTGATCTTGTTTATTGCCAGAATTGATATCATCAATAAACGTTTTATCGATTTTTACCGTAGAAAATTTAAATTTCTTTAGTGAATAAATCGAAGAGTATCCAGTGCCAAAATCGTCAAGCATTAAGCTAAAACCGCATTCACTTAATCGTTCAATATTAACAATCACATTTTGGTTGTTTTCAAAAATTAACGTCTCGGTTACTTCTATCTTAATCAGATTAATTAAGTTTCTATATTTACTGGCAACCATTTCAAACTTTCTTATCACCGCATCCGAGCGTAATTGATATGAAGATAGGTTGATTGAAATAGGAATAAAAACACCAAAATTAGCAAGAATATTCAACTGAATAACGACATCATTCAGTAATGAAATACCTAGTTCTATAAGTAGAACATCATCTTCAATACTAGGTAAAAAATAGTCTGGCGAGTGAACCACGCCATCGTTATCTACAAATCGTGCTAAAGCTTCAAAGGAAACCACCTCTCCCGAATTCATGTCATGAATAGGTTGGTAGTAAGGCAGAATTTGCCTTTCGTCTAACGCCAATTGTATCTCTTTGACTACCTGCTGCTTGGTACTTTGCGATTTTTGCTCTGAAGGATTAAAAAAAGCGTAGTTATTACGGCCATTTCTCTTAGCATCATACATCGCACTATCAGCAGCAATCAGTAACTGATCTTGAGTTAACGCATCATCAGGATACAGCGCAACTCCAACGCTGCATGTGCAGGTATAATGGGTTTTATCTAAAATATACGGTTTAGACAAATCTTTAATCGCTCTAACAGCGATACGTTCGAGACTTTCGATACACTCATCAGATTGCAACATAACCACAAACTCATCACCACCAATTCTCGCAACAACATCACACTGCTTAAAGCAATGCTTCAATCGCTCTGCTACGTGCTTTAATAGTAAATCTCCATATTCATGTCCAAGTTCATCATTCAGATACTTAAAACGGTCCAAGTCAATATAAAACAGGACCACTTTTTCTCCTACTCGCTGAGCATCACTAAACATATTTGAAAAATGACGATTGAAACTGGCTCTATTGTCTAACCCTGTTAGACTGTCGACAAATGCGGCTTTTTCTAGTGATTGCTCAATAGCAACTTGCTGAGTTACGTTTTCAAGGATATGCAGATATTGCGCTTCATCTGAATTAGTATCTTGGATATTAATGATACTGACGTTGCAATATAGATAAGTTTTAGAATGATCTTCGTTGTATTTTATACAACGTAAACGTGTAACCACATCATCACGTTCTTCTTGAATTAGCTTTAGCATATTCTGATGTTCAGAAAAAGAGTCAGCATCATAAATTATGCTATCGTTTGTGCCGATTATATTGATTTGATCAACGCCAAAAATATTTATAAAACTTGGGTTTACCGATAAAATACGATTATCAATATCACTAATATAAATGGCTTGTATAGAATGCTTAAACACCATTTTATACAGGTTAAAATCTTTATCTAGTGAGTAATAACTATCGGTAGGGAAAAAACAAAAGTTGTAATTTACTTCAGTTGTTTCCGTTTCTTCATATAATGTGGTTATTGTTTGAGCATGACAATTAGCAATAAATCGTCGAGCAATACCATTGCAGTTCAAAACCACTTCATGGTAGCTACTATCTTCATTTTTGAACCATTGCAAAAAATCATTTAGGTTCGATTTTATGGACGCGGTTAATAAAGGCGTGGCTCCATTGTGCTCTGATTTAGTAATTAAACGGCTCAATTTTTGGTAAGCCGCAGAATTATATGCCATAACCTGCAGGCTTGAATTGGTTGTAATACAAGGTATTCCTAAACCATCATAAATATTGGTGCCTTCATCGTTACCGTTTAATTGCGGGCCTACTTTATTCATATTCCAACCAAGTATTCATATTATAACCAAGTATTCATATTCCAACCAAAGTTCATCCCTGACCATCATCATTTATCCTGCGATCTATCATCACTTTGCAGCGAATAAGGTTACTAGCATTTTGCTTGGCATTCCTGTTATTTCATCAATTTCATAAACCGTATGATTCGCATAAACCTCTATAAATTGATCACTATTACTAGTATTCATTTTATAAGTTGCTGGGAATGTTTGTCCTGGCAAAGCCGTTGATACTTGATCAATAATTGATACGATCGTTTTTTTATCTTCATTAGCATACAAAGAATAAAAATCATCACTTCTGATACTATTTATCGACTTTTGATCATGTTGCAATAAATTACGAAATTCAGCGTTAGCGTAACCAATCCGTAGTTCTTGTAAATCGAGAACAAAAGCCGCATTAAGGCTACTATTCAAAATATATGTGATTTTCTCTTTGTATCCCGCCTGTTCACGCTCTTTTAACACTTGCTCAGTGATGTCTTTCATTGTTCCCATCACTCGTGTTGCTTGTTTCAAATCATTAAATGAAACAACGGCTTCTAATGAGATAATAACAATATTTTTATTAACATCTTGTGCTTCAAATATAAAAGGCTGCTTAGCGTTATTATGCAATAAATTGGTCAACTGCTCTTCCAATTTACTGCGGTATTCTCCTGACGCAAGACCAATAAATGCTTCATAAGAAGGGTGGAAAACATCTTTATCCAAATCGAAAATATGGTAACAGCCATTACTCCAAACCAATTTACGAGTAGAGATATCCCACAACCAAGATCCCATTTTACCAGCCACTTCTGCATCATTAAGTAAACGTGTTGATTGTTGCAATTCAACTTTTAATCGTTCTAACTCATTACGTTGATGTTCGCGTTCTTCATAAGCCATTCGTAACTCTGCATAAGCAGTTTGTAACTCTTCATTAGTTGATTGCAGTTCTTCGTTGGTCGTTTCCAACTCTTCATTGGAACTTTGTAATTCTTCATTAGAGCTCTGCAATTCTTCGTTCATCGACTGCATTTCTTCATTAGAGGTTTCTAGTTCCTCTATGACATTTTGCAATTGCTCTTTGGTCTTTACTAACAGTCGTTGCTGCTCTAAAGCAATCGCTTGACTGTTATCCTTATTATTTAAGTTATTTAGTAATGGAATATTCTCTGGTTGTTCTATTTGAGAGAAAATAAGCGTGAGATCCCCCAGTGGACCATCACGTTCAATGGCTAGAATAATCAGTTTAACCCATACATCTTTTCCGTTTAATTGAAAAGATTGGAATCCCGTATCGGCAATTTTCTTCCCGGATTGAATGTGGTGAAATGCACTTCTTAGATCAATTGATAATTGAGGGTGTAAATTCTTGAATATATTATTTGAAGGTAATCCTGTGGGTCTAATTAATAGGGAATTACTACCTTGTGTGAATATAATATCTTGGTTTTCATTCAGCAATATCGCGTTGGGTAAAACATATTCACGTAGAGTTTCAGTAATTATTTCTACTAATTCAGTATCAAGTTTGTTTCGTTTAGGTTGGTCAGGTATCAAAATTGGCATATCTACAGCTTTGTGCAAACCATTCGTCGATTTATGGTTTTTTCTTTCTGGAGGTAGTTGTTTTCCTACATACAGCGCTTCATATATTTTTCCAGTCTTAGACAGTGAACGGTACTGCTCTTGAAAAACACCAATAGATTCCGACTGCCCCAACATCAATAACCCTTTAGGGTTTAACGCATAATGGAACATAGGCAATAATTGACGCTGGAGCTCTACTGTAAAATAGATCATTAAATTTCGACATGTAATAAGATCTAAACGCAAAAATGGCGGATCATTATTAATATCATGCACGGAAAAAATGACATGAGATTTTATAGATTTAATTATTTCAAATTGCTCACCATTAACCATAAAATATTTATGTTTAATCGTTCGTGGAATATTGGCTAAAGCCGATTCAGGGTAAATAGCGTTTCTAGCAAATGAAATAGCTTTACTATCAATATCTGTGGCAAAAATCTGAATTTTATATTGTTCAATTCTATCACCAAGAATTTCACTCAGTATTATTGCAATGGTATATGCCTCTTCTCCAGTTGAACAGGCAGTACACCAAATTCGTAGCTCTATATTATTTTTATGTCGAATATAATGAGTCAGTTCACGTTGTAAATTATCAAAAGCTCGCGTGTCCCGGAAAAATGAAGTAACTCCAATAAGCATGTCATTAAACAAATAAACCACTTCTTCATTATGGTTTTTTAAGTGTTCTAGATAAATAGCTGACTTACGAATTTTTAACGAAGTCATTCTTCGTTCAATTCGTCTTAATATTGTATTTTCTTTGTAAAGGGAAAAGTCGACTTTGCAATGCAATTTCAATAACTGAATAATACCGTGGTACGTTTCTCTTGGCATAGTACCATCATTATCAATCCCATAATTACGTGGAAAATAAATAATATTTTTCAGTTCATGTCCAATTTCAGTTGCTTGTAAAATAAGATCAACATTACCAGAATTAATAGCCGAATTGGGCATGCCGTCGTATTTTGCATCGTTTGGGTCTTGCACGACACCAAAGCCATTCTCGCCTTTAATCGCACGTATTCCACGGCTTCCATCGGTCCCTGTTCCCGACAATACCACACCAATAGCATGCTCGCCTTTGTGTTGAGCAATAGACTCAAATAGCATATCAACAGAAGGACGAGGAGTATGGCGAACTTCTGGGTAGCTCATAAGACGAATACGGTCATCTGAACTAATTTCAATATTATAATTTGGCGGACAAACATATACCTTGTTTGCTTCTATCTTAGTATTATCAACCGCTGTGACGACGGGTATTGTTGAATCTTTTTCAAGTAATTCAGCCATCATACTCCGATAAGATGGCGACAAATGTTGTGCGACAACAATTGCCATTCCGTTATCGGTAGGCATATTAGATAAAAACTCTTGCAGAGCTTCAAGGCCTCCGGCACTTGCACCTACGCCGACAACAATCAATTCAGATGTAGTGTCGTTCTTTAGCTTTGACTCGCTAGATAAATTCACAGGCGTATCTTCACTAGCCATTGGTTGGCTCTCCATAATTTAAATATATAACGACCCTTGATTAATGTTAGCGACATATCTAAATCACTTCCCATCAACCACCTAACAAAGTAATGCGTAAATAGTCCGCCACTCCAAATCTTAATTTAAGCTATATATATTAGATTTTCATTCATGATATGAATACTTTAATTGTCAATTCTACTTTAACTCACTCATATTTGGCTAGTTTATTCATCTCATCTCGTCAAATATCACAACTAATTAAAACAACTGACCCTATTTTCACAAGCACATGTTAAACTATTAACTTGTTGATAACGTTATGTAGCCTAATGAAATTACCTCCTATACTCTTTTTAGTTTTAGCAATAACATTGGGGTTCTACGCTCCAGATATTGTAAAGTCGCTCAAGAATAAAACAGAACCTTTTGATATCGCTCAATACTGTATGTTATCTAGTAAAAGTTGCGAACAAAATAAAGTCAGCATGACATTAGAACAAGATATTGCTAAGCCTTTAGTACCAAATACGATTGAAGTAATATGGGAAAATACACTAAGTGATACATTGTTACTCTCTCTACAAGGCGTAGAAATGGATATGGGCATTGCCAAATATCAATTAACTAAACAGCCCAACGGTAAATTTTCGACCGATATCATGCTGCCGGTATGTACTGAAAATAAAATGACATGGATTGGAACGTTAACCGATGGCAAAAAACAAGTTTACGCGGCAATAAGGATGGAAAGATGAGCAAAAATTGGTCGTTGGCGATAGTGATTGCCTTTGTACTTGGTTACAGTGTGAAAGTCTTTATAGAAATGCAAAATGATATTGCCCAACAACAACAGGAATTAGCAACCGAACAGATAATCAAAGATCCGGTATTAAATGGATTCAACGATACACCAACCCATATTTTTAACCTTGATGACAATAGAATTAGAGTGGTTTACTTTGGTTATACTCGATGTCCTGATGTGTGTCCTACATCACTCGCTATGTTGTCGGCTGCACTCAACACTATAACGCCAGAGCAATTGATTCAATTACGGCCGATGTTTATATCTATTGATCCTCAAAGAGATGAGGCGAATGCGGCGCATCAATACGCTCAATATTTTCATCCAAGTATTGAAGGGTTTTCTGCATCATTGAACATAACCAAGCCACTAGCCGACCATTATGGTGTTATTTTTAAAAAAACCGTATTAGCAGACTCTGCTATTGACTACGTTGTTGATCACAGTTCATATTTTTACTTTCTAAAACCAGATGGAACATTAATTACCAAAGTTCCGCACACTCTTGAGCCAACTCCTATTGTCACCGCGATAGATAAAATACTCAAAACCAATTCAATATAAAAACCATTATAACCCGCAAAAGGAATGTTAAATGAAACCTATCTTGATACTACTTACCTCCGCTTTCACTCTTTTATCGACGTATTCAGTGTTTGCAGCAGGCCTATTAGTACAACACCCTTACGCTAGAGCAACGCCACCAAATGCGCCGACTAGTGCGGTATTTTTAACTTTCGAAAACAACAGTGACCAACTAAGAGAGATCGTGTCTGCTTCTACTCCTGCCGCAGGAAAAGTTGAATTGCATACGCATATTATGCAGGGGGAAGTAATGAAAATGCGCCAGGTAAGTTCTATTACTATAGAGCCTATGACAAGGACAGAATTGAAGCCTGGTGGTCTACATATAATGCTTTTCGACCTTCAACAACCATTTACAGAAGGTAAAAAAATAGAGGTAACCGTCAACTTTGCGAACGGGGAAGCACTAACTTTTGAAGCGCAAATCAAAAAAGTAATGCAAGGAATGAAGTCACATAAAATGTCGCACCATTAATAGCATAGTTTAGAATGTATTACTTATGACTCCCAGAATGTAAATCATTAGAATGTCCCATCTACCTAGTAGTCTTTAATGTGTTGTAAAACCAATATAAAATGTTTGTAAAGCCAATATAATCGCTCCTTTTATAGAGAGTTAGTACCCACATACCCATCTTTGTTGAACATCACACTAGCGATAGAAGGGTCGATTAAATTTGTATACTTATTATACCTGTTTACTCATTTAAACTAATCAGCAGCGATGATTGATCACTGCTGATTCTTATCATTTTACTAACGTTCAGTTAACAACGTATCAATATAAACATCTAACTTATCACAAATATAATTATTAAATAGTTAATTATTGACTTTATTATAGACAGATACTCTACATAACATAAAATATGCAGGTCGTTCCGCTAGCAAGAAAACGTTAGGGGATGGGTATAACAAAATTTAAAATAATTATTAGGTAATTCCATGCAAAACAACAATTCACTCGCCGCTAGATTCACTAGTGGTAACCTTGTTCTACAAATAGTTGTAGGCATAATATTCGGTATAGTGCTCGCCACTATAGCGCCTGAAAGTGCCAAAGATGCCGGGTTAATTGGTAGCTTATTCGTTGGCGCATTAAAAGCGGTTGCTCCTATTCTCGTTTTCATTCTTGTAGCGGCTTCTATTGCAAACCAAAAGAAAGGTCAAAAAACACAAATGCGTCCTATCATTACTCTTTATTTGATAGGTACATTTACCGCCGCCTTAACCGCTGTATTACTCAGTTTCGCATTCCCAACCACTCTAACATTAGTGGCTGGTGCAGAAGGTACAACCCCACCACAAGGTATCGGTGAAGTACTTCATACACTGTTATTTAAACTGGTAGACAACCCTGTAAATGCGATAAAAGAAGCGAATTACATCGGTATTCTTGTGTGGGCGGTTGGCCTTGGTCTCGCTCTACACCATGCATCAGAATCAACTAAAATTGTATTCCAAGATCTTAGTCACGGTGTATCTCAAATTGTTCGTTTTATCATTCGCTTAGCGCCATTTGGCATCTTTGGTCTCGTTGCCAGTACATTCGCAACAACAGGATTCGATGCATTAGCAGGTTACATTCAATTATTAGTGGTATTGTTAAGCTCGATGCTTATCATCGCTCTAGTGGTTAATCCAGTTATTGTTTGGATAAAAACAAAACAAAATCCCTATCCACTTGTGTTTAGATGTCTGCGCGAAAGCGGTGTTACGGCCTTTTTCACTCGTTCAAGCGCAGCCAACATTCCTGTCAATATGACGTTATGTGAAAAACTAGAACTAGATGAAGATACTTACTCTGTTTCAATCCCATTAGGTGCAACGATTAACATGGCTGGTGCAGCGATTACTATAACGGTATTAACTCTTGCGGCTGTACATACCATGGGAATCAACATTGATTTACCAACGGCTTTACTATTGAGCCTTGTTGCGTCAGTTTCTGCTTGCGGCGCATCTGGTGTTGCAGGTGGCTCTCTACTATTAATCCCATTAGCGTGTAGTTTATTTGGTATTTCTAATGATGTAGCAATGCAAGTTGTTGGTGTTGGGTTCATTATTGGTGTGATTCAAGATTCAGCTGAAACTGCATTGAACAGTTCGACTGATGTAATCTTCACTGCCGCAATTTGTCAATCAAAACAAGCGTAAATAATAAGATATTGACTTATCATAATTAGAATACTTACCTATAAATTCGCCTATATAAAAAATCCAGCAGTTAGCTGGATTTTTTATTCGTTAGTCATTTACACGTTACTCTCACCAAATTTATCTGTTATTTTTATCCATCGGTGATGAAGAATAATCTAAAAATGGTTCGTGGCTCTGCTTTTCGTCACTTTTTTTTGGGGTTTCAGTATCTTTATCAGTAGCTTGAGATTCATAGACCATAAATTCATTTCCATCAATATCTGGAAAATAAGTTTCTCTTTTATACAATTTATTGAGGGTTTTTATCATAGAATGTTTTTCAATAGCACCACTAGCAAATTTTTTTAACAACGGCTTCGCCATTCCTTGCAAAGCGACTACTGCATCTACGCCTAGTAAATTACCCACATCATCCCGTCTTAATTTCGCAGGCTCATAGCCAAAATAAGCCGATAGAAACAACCATATATAAGCAATCGCATTACCTTTGGCACCTCTACCTACCCATATGTCACCAGCATAAAACTGTGACTTAGGATCAGCTTGTTCTGCCGCACGCTCAAACCAATATGTTGCTCTACGGATATTTTTATCCACTCCTATACCGTCACGGTAGTGCTCACCTAGTTTTAATTGACCTTCAATGCTATTTTGTTGTGCCGCTTTAAAGTGCCATTCAGCTGATAATTTTGGATTGGGTTGCATGTTAGATTCCGCTATATACCAATCTCCCATATAAATTTGGGCGTCAATATTATCTTCATTAGCGACATCTTCAATAGCAGCAATACCTTTATCGATATCTTGTTCGGTACCTTTACCACCTAACAATGCTTTACCCATTTCAAACTTAGCTCGCTTGTTACCATTGTAAGCTTCAATCGCAACCTTCCAAAATTTCGATTTTTCACTAAGGACAATATCATCTTTAGCACGAGCACAAACTCGAACAACACCAAACATCCCCATTTCATTACCTTGGAGCGCTGCTTGTTCATACCAATAGAGCGCTTCCCTAGGGTTTTGCAGCTCGGCTTCTTTGGCTAAAAAAAGTTGGGTAGGAATATGCCCTGTCTCCGCCTTAAATTGACGTTCTTTTTTCTCTTCATTACGCTGTCTTTCAATCGCTCTTTTATAAGCACGATCTCGCTCTGATTTTTCTTGAACCAGTCTCTTTTTTTTGGCAGATAGAGACAACATCCAGCCAAAAATAATGACTAGGAATACGACAGTAGAGCCAATGGCTATAGTTATAAAATTCATAAGATAAACTTGCAGCCTTTTTGTACACAGCTGTTACTGATTAACAACACTCAGCACAACAAAGGCAAGTAATGCCTTCAACTGAGTATTAACATATAAGAATACTATAAACCATTGCTCAAATTATCTATACATAATCAGATCGCTTGAGCAACAAAATAGCATTACATAATGACTTAACGGCTAATTTACACTGTAAACAAAATTTAATCGCAACTGAGTCAGCGGAAATAAGCTATCTTTTAGACATAGTAATAAAACAAAAAACCATGACTAAAACAGATTATGTATGATAAATATCTAAATCTAGGGTAAAGTTGCTTAATCTACGCTTAATTAGTCTATAAAGTGTTAATTCAATCATGTTTCAACATAAATATGCTATTAATAATAATTGATAAATAAATAAAATCAGCATCGACAAATAGAGAAAATACAAAGCTTTTCATTCGCTTTTTATTTAAAACTAAAATTCGCATCGATTTGTGTAAACAGCTAACTATTCTAAGAATTATATAAAATGACAGACAATCGCTCACGTCCGTACCCTTTAGGGGCAACACTAGACAACAAAGGCTGCAATTTTTCTATTTATGCACCTGCCTGTCCTGACATATTACTGGTGCTATTTGATGGCGAAGGTGATGCCTATGAAGAACTCCCGTTGAATCAGGAATATGCGGGCATACGACATACTTATATAGCAGAAATCAAAGCCGGGCAAAAATATGGTTACGCTATAACCACAGAAAAAGGTGACAGGCTGCTTTTATCTGATCCTTATGCCAAAGCACTAGAAAAACCGTTACATTACGCAACACCGTACAGCAACAAAAAAAGCTGGGAAATGAGTAAATGCGTTGTCGTAGACACCACGTTTGATTGGCAAGGTGTTGAACCACCTCGTATCGCTAGAGAAGAAACGGTATTGTTTGAAACCCATGTAAAAGGAGTTTCTAAACTCAATCAAGATATAGAAGAGTCAAAACAAGGAAAATATCTAGGCTTATCTAGCCCAGAGATGCTTAAGTTTTATAAAGAGCAGAATATTACCACTCTTCAACTATTACCTGTTGCAGCATGTATGCATGAAGAACACCTTCTCGACATGGGCAAGGTAAATTATTGGGGTTATAACCCTTATCTATTCATGGTTCCAGATCCTAGATACGCTCATAGTGATGCGGTCATAGAGCTAAAAACCGCTATTCGAGAGCTGCACAGCCATGGTATTGAGGTAATATTAGATGTGGTATATAACCATACTGCCGAAGGTGGAGAAGGCGGATTAACGTTTAATCTAAAAGCACTCGACCCTAGCAACTACATAAAACATGGCCCCCACTACGCTAATTTTACCGGTTGTGGAAACACGACAGATTTAATGCATCAACCTATGTTAAATCTGGTTATGGATTCAATGAGATACTGGGTTGAAGAGTTTCATGTTGATGGTTTTCGCTTCGATCTTGCCGCAACGCTAGGACGAAATGGCGATGACTTTAATTATCACTCGCCGTTTTTTAAAGCCGTTGCACAAGATCCTATTCTGAGAGAAATAAAACTCATTGCTGAACCATGGGATATCGGCCCAAATGGTTACCAAGTTGGTAGTTTTCCTGATGGTTGGAACGAGTGCAACGACAAATTTAGAGACATCACCAGAAGTTTTTGGAAAGGCGAGCCTGGCTACCTCAAAGAATTTGCTACCAGAATTATGGGGTCGAGAGATTTATACAGCGCGAGTCGTTGGCCACAAAAATTGACAATCAATTACATTACCTATCACGATGGCTTTACCTTGCAAGATTTAGTCTCTTATCGTCACAAGCATAATGAAGCAAACGGCGAGCATAATCATGATGGGCACGGAGATAATCGTTCAGACAACTACGGTGTAGAAGGTTCAACCGATAACATGATGATCAAAGCGGTCCGTGAAAAACAAAAACGCAACTTCATTGCAAGTTTGTTGTTTGCCTTTGGTATCCCTCACATCATGACAGCCGATGTTATGTCCCATACACAAAAAGGTAATAACAATGCCTATTGCCAAGATAACCATTTAAGTTGGATAAACTGGGGTTTAAACTCGCAAAAAGACAGATTCAAACGTTGGATGAGTGATATGTTAGCCGCTCGTCAGCAATATATGGTGCCTTTCATCCAAGCTTTTAGCGGTGAACAACGCAACGATAATCGAGTTGGTTGGCGCAGAGCCGATGGCGAACATATGGAACACGAGGATTGGAATTCACAGAGCTCTGTCGCTTTACACCTTGGTATTGGAACAAATGGGGACGAGTTAATTTATCTAATTAATCAAGCTTCTGCACCTGCACGCTTCGTACTACCAAATAACTATCAGCAAAACTGGTATACGATATGTGATACTAGCCAAGATAGCGTAATTCGATCCAAAGCCACTAAAGAAGTGTTAATGGCCCCTACCTCTTTGGCAATACTTCATTCGAGCGCTAAGTCAGATTAACCACATCGGACCAAATTGAAATAATACTCAACTCGGAAAACACAGCAATGTGATTTCCGAGTTATCACTTCTGCTTTAAATAATTTGATCCCTTAACTCATTTACAATAGATAACAACAGATAAACCACCTATTATTATCAATTTTATATTGAAACTGATTCTATATTTAAGTTGTTTATATTGTTTTAATTATAAATATAATGGCGCTAAATATTCTGGTTTCTCTTTTAACACTAGAAATATAAACCTATAACTTATCAATTGTCAGAGAGGTAAAACGTGTCTCATCAAATTATCACGGATCTTAACAGTCGCTATACCGCCAAAAAATACGACCCATCTAAACGTATTTCTGAACAAGACATGCAAATAATTTTGCAAGCATTACGTCTTTCAGCATCATCTATTAACTCTCAACCTTGGAAATTTATTGTGGTTGAAAGCGATAGCGCTAAACAACGTTTTCACGACAGTTTTGCCAATAAATATCAATTTAACCAACCGCATGCAAAAGAGGCGTCTCACACTATTTTATTTGCTTATGATCCTAAATTTACTAAAGAAAAATTTAGCAAAAGAGTAGATGTAGAAGTGAGTTCTGGTCACTTACCCGCCGACATGTACGAAACATTTATGGGTGCGTATGCTTTTGCGGAAGGCAATACCGACGAACATGGATTCAATGGCCACTGGACCAAATCTCAAGTTTATTTAGCCTTGGGTAATATTTTGCATGTACTCGCTCGATTAGGCATTGCATCAACTCCGATGGAAGGGGTTGACGCAGAGTTAATTGGTGAACTTTTCAACGAAGAGTTAGATGGGCATGTATGTGAAGTAGCATTAGCAATGGGTTATCACAAAGACGGAGAAGATTATAACCACGGCCTTCCAAAAGCGCGTTTACCACTAGAAGATATTGTGTCGGTGCTTTAAGTTTTAGTATTGCGCATTAGCCTTGCATTGTACTTAGTAAGGATAGGCAATTGAAAAGCCTATCCTTTTTATATAACCAGCCACTCAGTATCATTTCTTAGTTAAAAACACTTCAGCTAACATGCAACGAACACTGCCACCACCAATGCTTTCAATGGTTGACACATCCAGCGCGACTAATTTTCCGTGGGTAGCAAGCTGATTTCGTTGGGTCACGGTAAAAGCATCATAAGCAGATTGAGACATCGCAATCAGTTTTTCACCACGGCTATTTTTCAATTGTAGGATATTTCCACAGAAGTGATTCATTTGCTGCAACGAAATCGAAATAACTTGCTTACTTTTTGCCAGAGACTTAACCACAAAACGACGCTCAAATTCCGGGATAATCTGGTCACAAATAACACAAAAGGACTCTCCTACCGCCATCATAACGTTGGTGTGGTAAATTGGCGCTCCAGAGGGAAGCATTGTTTGAAAGGAAATCACCCGTTCATAACCAATTTGTCGAGCGTACTCTTCAAGAACTTCTCGGTCACAACGCTGAGATAACGCAGCATATATAGTTTGGTTAATATGATCCTTCACCATAACACCGGTGCTCTCCAAAAAAGCGTTCTGCTCTGCGAAGGAAACCAGTGAGGAATTTGATACAACCTCGCGACCAGAATGGCTAAGCGTATCTAGCAAGGCTTGCGGCCGTACTTCTAATCGACGATTAGGACACGCCATAGGGAAAAAAACCACCTCTCCTGACGCGGTAGTGCTAAACCAATTATTAGGAAAAACCGCATCTGGAGTTTGCTGATCAGCCAGTGGATAATCAAATTCAATAACATCAATCCCTTCGCGTCGAAGCGTACAAACCATCGAACGAAACTCTTTCATCGCTTTTTGTTGAACAAGTTCGTCACTATATTGCACGTTATTTTGGAATTCATTATCTTGCGCAGTTTGAACATTAAAGCGAAATTCTTTAGGGGGTACCATCACAACGCAATCAGCGTTTTGAATAGAACCAGCAACATGAGTGTGTGTTTTTTGAATTAAGTTCATTCCATTGATACCTATTATTGTTAATAATATTGATTGTAATCACCTTATCCGGTATCAATTCACTGAAATCATCGCTTTTATCACCTAGTAACTAGGTTTTATTACTGTACATCGTCTAAATTGCCGTTAATTGTAGGAAAACACTGGTCAAATTCAACTAACTATACAAAGTAACAGTCGTAAAGGCATGTTCTTTTTTTATTGTTTGAGTTAGTGTGTACGAGTTAATAACTCCGCCTTTTTTCTAAAATAGTTGAAGATAAAACAATAACAAGGTGGGATAAGGATAATTAAATGTACAAGTTTTTTGAACGACTAACAAAACCCTTTCCAGAAGAAGAACCACAACAACCGCCTAGCGGAATTTTAGCCTTTTGCCGGCACTATACTCGTGGCTATGAAAAGCCGTTAATATTAATGGCAATCATGAGTGCGATCATCGCGATTATTGAAGTGTCTCTATTTGGCTTTATGGGACAGTTAGTCGATTGGCTATCGAATAGCAATCCAGAAACGTTTTTAGAGGAAAACAGAGCCACACTTTGGTTTATAGGCATTCTACTGTTAATCGTTATGCCCATTATGGTCACCATATATTCGCTTAATATCCACCAAACTTTATTAGGCAATTACCCAATGTCGATTCGGTGGATGGCTCACCGATACCTTTTAAAACAAAGCCTTTCTTTTTATCAGGATGATTTTGCTGGTCGTATTGCCACAAAAGTAATGCAAACCTCTCTCGCTGTACGAGAAACCGTAATGAAAGCCGCTGACGTTTTCGTTTACGTTATTGTCTACTTTACTTCTATTATTGTGATGCTCGCTCAAGCAGATTGGCGCTTAATGATACCGATGCTAGTTTGGTTATTCGCTTATATCGCAATACAAATGTATTTCGTTCCTAAATTAAAAGTCGTTTCATCCGAACAAGCCGATGCACGATCAACCATGACCGGCCGAATTGTAGACAGTTACACCAATATTGCCACTGTTAAACTATTTTCACACAGTAAACGAGAAACTAAGTATGCCGAAGAAGGTATGGAAGGCTTTTTGGATACAGTTTATCGACAAATGCGTTTGGTGACTGGATTCAACGTTAGTGTAGAAATAGTTAACTATTTTTTGGTTTTTTCTATCGCGGCTATGTCAATTTTCCTATGGATGGAAAGCGCTATTTCTATCGGTGCTATCGCGATAGCGATTAGCTTAGCATTACGTATCAATGGCATGTCTATGTGGATAATGTGGGAGGTCGGTACTTTATTTGAAAACATGGGCACTGTTGTTGATGGTATTGCCACTCTTTCCAAACCAATAGATATAACTGACAAGGAAGATGCTAAACCGTTAAACGTTGCCAAAGGCGGTATTGAGTTTGATGACGTCAGTTTCCATTATGGTGAAAAAGACAAAGGCGTGATTAGCAACCTAAATCTACAGATAAAACCAGGGGAAAAAGTGGGGCTAGTTGGCCGATCAGGTGCTGGTAAATCGACTCTTGTTAATCTATTACTTCGTTTCCATGATGTAGAAAGCGGAAAAATTAAGATTGATGGGCAAGTTATCTCCGATGTCACTCAAGATTCATTACGAGCTAATATTGGTATGGTCACACAAGACACGTCCTTATTACACCGCTCAATAAAAGAAAATATTTTGTACGGCAAACCAGATGCAACAGACGAAGAAGTACTGAAAGCCACGATTCAAGCAGAAGCACACGAGTTCATAGAAACGCTAACCGACCCTCATGGAAACCGTGGCTATGATGCACAAGTAGGTGAACGCGGCGTTAAACTTTCTGGTGGTCAACGGCAACGAATCGCTATATCGCGAGTATTACTAAAAGATGCGCCACTATTGATTCTAGATGAAGCCACTTCCGCTCTCGATTCAGAAGTAGAAGCAGCTATTCAAGAAAGTTTCTTTGAATTAATGGAAGGGAAAACTGTTATCGCAATAGCCCATCGACTCTCCACGATAGCCGCAATGGATAGGCTTATCGTCCTAGATAAAGGTCAAGTCGTTGAACAAGGTACACACCAAGAATTGATAAAAGGCAAAGGTATTTACGCTCAACTCTGGGCACACCAAACTGGTGGTTTTATCGGAGAAAATGAGCAAAGCACCATCTAGCAATAACATGTTATTGGCGGATACGTCCGCCAATGATTGCAATACGCTAGCAATAAAATCACTTCACTTATAAACTATTACTGTCTAAAATCTTGCTCTGTTTTATCAACGTAACCTTTCTGAGCAACTATGAATAAAAGTCTTACCACCAACATTATCGCATTGGCTTTATTAGCTATTGGCTATCAAACAAACAACCAAACGTTACTCTATGCAGGGGTGTTTGCTTTTTCTGGAGCCATTACCAATTGGTTAGCAGTACATATGCTGTTTGAAAAAGTACCTGGATTATATGGTTCAGGCGTTATTCCGGCGCGTTTTGAGGAATTTAAAATAGCGATTAAAACACTAATGATGGAGCAGTTTTTCACCGACGAAAACATTGACCGATTTTTAACTCAAGAAATGATCGGCAGCAATAAACTCGATCTTTCACCCGTGATTAACAGCATCGATTTTGAGCCAACATTTGAATCATTAGTCGACGTTATTGCCAATTCATCATTCGGCGGCATGCTAGCAATGTTTGGCGGAACAGAAGCACTGTTACCACTTAAACAACCTTTTGTAGAGAAGATGCAACAATCTGTGGTTGAGATAAGTCAAAGTGATGCAGTTAAACAAACATTAAAGAACCAATTCGAACAGCCTAATATGATGACTGAAATTCAACAAAACATCGAAAACATCATTGACCAAAGACTGAATGAACTCACACCGAAGCTAGTAAAACAAATGGTGCAAGATATGATCAAACAACATCTAGGTTGGCTTGTCGTTTGGGGCGGCGTTTTTGGCGGGTTAATTGGGGTTATTTCATCATCGCTAATGTAATGAGTAACGACTCTATTCAAATTGAGCACTAAAATACGATGAAAACATTAGCTCGATAGGTGAAGTTAAAAGTTAATCTCACCTATCGGGTTAACGCCATAAAAACACCTACTTATACTCGGCTATTTACAGTGTAAAGTTAACAATTAAACACCGAGTATTTTCTGTACGTAGATTACATTAACTTATTCAAAGCGAAACATTATCAGCATTAATACCAAAGCTTTTTTTATGTTCCTCTATTACTACTTCACTACGAGTTTGGATAATACCTGGCAAGGTACCTAGCTTGTGAGACATAAACACTTGATACGCTTTCATGTCTTTTACTCGAATTTTAATCATGGCATCAAAGTCACCAGACAAAGAATAATGCTCTTCAATTTCAGGCATTAAATCAACCGCTTTAGCAAACTTATCAAATATAGAGAAACTTGATTGATCCAGTCGAACATGGATAAAGACCTGAACATCTAACCCCAATTTTTCTGGGCATAATTCAGCATGATAACCTTGAATAAAACCTTCTTTTTCAAGACGCTTAACTCTGTCTGAACATGGAGACGTTGTTAAGTGAACTTGTTTTGCTAACTCGACCATAGAAAGGCGACCTTTCTTGTTCAAGATTCGAAGGATTTCTAAGTCCGTTTTATCTAAATTTTGAGCCATATCCTTTGCTCAGCCTTCCATTTTTCAATAACAATTTCTCTCAATATAACGACTTTGTTGAGAAAAAAAAGAAAAAATCCAGATAACACCTTATCTGGATCACTGTAAATCTATCACTAGAGGTAATTAACCAAACAAGCTAGTGAGCATTTGCTGCTGTACTTATCGACTTTTCTGCTATTTTTACATCTAACTTTTGGCAATTACATTCTCTGCAAAAAAGTTGTTCTTCCATTTCATGATAATGCGTACCACGAAAAATTTGACCTAAAGAATTAAAAAACTGTCCTATGGATGACTCAGGACATACCTGATTTTTACACATAATCTTCTTGTGGGTTGTTGTTCTTTTACACTCGGGACAGTAAAAATCTGACATGGTATTTCCTAAAGCCTTGACTTATGAATAAGTTATATAACGAAAAACTATACTAATACGTAAAACAAATAGAATTATTAGATTAATGTAAAAACTTTAATTTATTTTCTATTTGTAAGATTTTGCTCACAAAAATAGGGCCATTAATCGGCCCCATTTATACTACTTAACTCATATAATCAGTAAATACTAATTAGTCAATTTGGATTAAATAATCAATCAAGCTGGTTTAACGCCTGCTGATACTCTTTATATTGATCGGTTACTTTTTGCTCTGGCTCACCTAAAAATAAACTCCCAAAGACTATTGCGATCGTAGAAAAAACGATCCCAGGAACAATTTCATATACATCAAACCAGCCACCCGATAACTGTTTCCAGACAACAATAGTAACACCGCCAACAATGATACCCGCCAACGCTCCGTTTCTATTCATTTTCGACCAATATAGACTCAACACAATAGCCGGTCCAAATGCAGCACCAAATCCAGCCCATGCATAAGACACCAAACCAAGCACAGAGCTATCAGGACTCGCAGCTAAAACTAACGCTAGAATAGAAATTAAAATAACACCTATACGACCAACCTTAACTACCTCTTCTGAAGTTGCATTCGGTTTAAACACTTGCTTATAAAAATCTTCCGCTAAAGCCGATGATGAAACAAGTAATTGAGAATCGGCTGTGCTCATTATTGCAGCAAGAATAGCGGCCAATAATATCCCTGCAATGACCGGATGGAAAATGGCATTGACTAAAACCATAAATACTTTTTCTCCATCAACTAATAGACCCGCGTCAGAATTAGTGCCATACACAAGTCCAACCAAACCGACTAACAAAGCGCCGACCATCGAAAAAGCAGACCATACAACGGCAATTCGACGAGCCGTAACCAAATCTTTATTGGTGCGAGTCGCTTTAAATCGAGCCAGAATATGCGGTTGCCCAAAATAACCTAACCCCCAAGCAACTAGAGAAATAATCGCAATGATTGTTAATGGCTCACCTTTTGAATCATTCCATAAAGTAAGCAACTCTGGGTTTATATTCGATAAGTCCGTAGTTAGTTGACTAAATCCTCCTTGCATTGCAGCGATCGGAACAATCATTAATGCAGCAGACATTAATAAACCTTGAACTAAATCTGTCCATGATACCGCCAAAAAACCACCAAACAACGTATAAGAAACAACACAAACCGCGCCAATAATTACGGCATAGCTATAATCCAAACCAAATACTGTCTCAAATAGTTTGCCGCCAGCCACAAGGCCAGAACTTGTATAAAAAAGGAAAAATAACAAAATAAAGAAAGCCGAGATGCTTTGTATCAATTTAGATTTATCATTAAAGCGACGAGATAAAAACTCAGGGATAGTTAATGAATCAGTGACAATGCTATAAGTCCTAAGACGTTTGGCACAAACATACCAATTAGCCCAAGTTCCTATTAACAAACCACCAGCAAGCCATAAAGCTTCTATTCCAGCAGCATAAGCATAACCTGGTAATCCGAGTAGTAACCACCCACTCATATCGGAAGCACCAGCCGATAAAGCCGCAGGCCAAGGGCCTAATGAACGTCCACCAAGAAAGTAATCGCTTGAATTTGATGTGCGTTGATAGGCGTAATAACCAATCAGTAACATCATAATTAAATAACCAGCAAATGTGGCTGTAATAGCAATGCTATTTTCTATCATTAAATTCTCCTCTAACTAAAATAATCTTCCTTGTTCTACCTGATAAGTGGAACAGGTATTAAAGAACGGACTATGATCACGTACTTCACCTGTCTAAATCAAGTCACATCGTCAAATTAGCTATAATTTATTGAACTTTCAGGTCAATAAGCTGATTTATCGCGGAATAAGTGTCGACTGAAAATAGCAATGTAACAAATACCACAGGAAACATGATCAAGGGCGAACGATTACAAAAAATTCATTTTACAAACAGATGAATCTCCTTGATCATTCTTTCGTAATTAAGTCTCTTAATTTAAAAGTACATGATGATTTAACTTAACCATTGAAGTAAGTAATCACTTGCGCTTTGCAGTTTATAAAATAGTAATATGATTTTATTTACTCGTCCGGTATCCTGCTTAAACTAAACCCGTTTAGAAATGATTGACCGATCATTGTTTATATGTAAGTCAACACCTTACAGATGCGCTTCTCATTGCTGTGTTTCATTTACAGAAAAATGAGTTACCGCTTGTTTTTCGACACCCGACCTAGCCAATTCACTTGCCTTAACCTATTGAACAGGCAGCAATCATCATTTCGGAACGATGATCAAGTAGAAGTGAATTACGGCCAATGTTTACTCAAAATAGATCAACATAATTAAGATGAGGCTGAACAGAAAGGATGCTTTCTTGCTCTTAAAAACAAGCATAACTATTTATAAAGTAGAACTAATAATGCTATCCTTGATCTTGGTTAGCAATCAGCTCAAAAAAATGCAACCTAAATACTATTGATTTATTTTAAACTGGATTACTTAACCACCAATATTGCAGGGACTTATGATCATACGCCGTATCTCAGCGCTTTGTCTTGCGCTTATTTCCTTTTGGTCTATTGCAGAAGATAACAGCCAACAAATGGATCCTGTTGTTGCAATAGACACAAAAATCGAACAGAAAAACGCCGATATCGATAGCATAAATCAAGAATTTGATTCTGAATCGATAAAGTTGAAGCGTTTGCAACAACAACGCGCGAGTTTAGAAATAGAGGCTTCAGAAAAAGAAGCAAAAAAAAATCGCGCAAAAACAGCACTTGATAAGCAATATTCAAAATTACTCGATGACCCCGATACCGACTTAACCTCTTATCAAAGAGAGTACCAGGAGTCTTGGGCGACAGTAAAAGAAAACCAATCTTTACTATTAGAGAATCGTCAAGAAATCACTGAAAGCCAAGTACTGCTGTCACAAATCAAACAGAAGCAGGCTCGCTTGAATACTGAATATGAGAACTTAAAAGAATCTCGTATTGAAGCCAGAGTGAAGCGATTAAATGCCGAGTTAAGTGAAAGTAGTGTATTAACAACAACGTACACGACCACATGTTCATCGACAATGACATTAGGCGAATGTATCAATCAAGGCCAATATCTTACCAAACAAAAAGCGGTTAAGACGTTTAAAGAAAAATTACTCAATAGCTTAACGGAAGCAAATTTAGCCAAACAAAATTTGGACAGCGCTCAATTGAACATTCATGTTCAAGAAAGCCAATTCATTAAGAGTGGCTTTTCTGGTAGCAACTCCTATCACACTGAAATGCAGGCCCAATTACAGGCGAAACCTGAATCAATAGCCGCGTGTAAATTATTAAGTGTTGAATCTAGGTACTGCCTTAAACAGCAATCTACAACTCAATTAAATAAAGAGAATAAATCTTGGGCTAACGTTACGGTGCGATCAAACCAATACAACGACAACGTAACGATCAATGGTGTAAAATACGGTTCGACACCAATCCAAGTCGCACTACCGGCAGGACAACATCAATTTACCGTCTCTAAATCAGGTTATGAAACATACAGCCGAACCATTACTATTAACGGTAATGATACTGTTTGGATCAAGCTAAAAGAAAGTAAGCAGAACTAATAAACTTTAACGTATTGGTGTCCAAACAGGGCCAATTTGCTACTTAGCTTACTGTTAGAATTCACAAAGCTGATTATTTAACGCCATTTTGTCTATTATCTTATAATGATATGCTCTGACAAAATGGCGTTTTCGTATAGAATAGGGTAATTATTTAATTAATCATTGAAGTAAATATGACTATGCGACAAGGATTACCTGTATTACTACTCGCGCTTTCTCCATGCTTCGTTTCTGCTACAACATTCGCTTTGGAAACCACAAGCTCGGCCAATATTCAGCAAGCTAGCGATGCACTTGAGTTAAAGCAAGCAGAAATGGATGCTTCTGCAGAACAGATCGCCAAACAAAAGTCTCTTATACAAACCGCTCAAACTAAACAATCAAGTTTAGAAAAATTGTCTGTGGTTTTAGACAATAAATTGAAGCAAAGTAAGAGTGCACTAGATAAAGATTACGCACGCATTGCAGACGAGCCTGAATTTGATATTAAACCTAGCCAAAAGATGTATCAAAATTCATGGGCCGAAGTGAAAAAAAATCAAAAAGAACGCTTAGAATCTCAGCAAAAAATTCAAGAGCTGTATGCAGATTTATCTTTGTTTGAAGCAGACCAAAAGCGTCTTGCTGTCGAATTAAACCAATTGTCAGAACAGAAAATTCGAGCTCGTATAGAGAAACTGAGAACCGAACTCAGTCAAGAGAAACAACTCACTGTTAGCTTTACCAATGTATGTAAAAACGACATGACGATTGCGCAATGTGCTGATAGAACACAAGATCTCGCGCTACAAAAAGCCGTAACCCAATATCAAGATAACCTTATAGCCAATGTCAGCGAACAAAACCTCGTTAAGCAAAATATAGAATCGGCTTCGTTAAACATACATGTGATAAACAAAAAAGCATCGAAAAGCAGTTTTGTGGAAGGAAATCGTTACCAAGCTATATTAGATGTCACTATGCAAGCGCGCCCTGCAACAAATACACCTTGTAAATTACTTGACGTCGCCTCTGCTTATTGTTTTGATGCAGGCCAACAACAAATGAGTCAACAAGAAGAAATTCAATGGGTAACGGTCACCGTTCGTTCAAATCAGTATGAGGATAAAGTAACAATAGATGGTGTTAGTTACGGAAGTACGCCTCTAGATCTAATGTTGCCTGTAGGTTCTCATCAAGTAACAATAGAAAAACAAGGATATCGTCCTTTTAAACGAGAATTAAATATTCGTGAAGATCACACTCTGCGAGCTAATCTGCAACAGGAGAGAAATATCGCTCACTCTGGTCAAAAATTCGCAGATAAGTTAAATAATCAATCCCAAGCTCCAGAAATGACCGTGATTGCTCCTGGTCAATATCAAATAAACCAAAATAGTTCTATTACGAACGGCATTATAGAAAGCAGTCAAGAAACAACAAAAATCAGACAAGTTACCATTAAAAAAGCATTTGCAATGTCGGTAACCCCTATCACGGTCTCACAGTTCAAGGCTTTTATTGATGCAACTCACTATAAAACCGACGCTGAACTTAAGAAGATTTGTATCGCAATAGAAGAGTCACAAGTTACACCTATAACTAATGGTTATTGGAGAAACCCTGGTTTTAAACAAGAAGTTAACTCACCCGTTGTATGTGTCAGTATGACAGATGCAATCGCCTACACTAATTGGCTGTCGAAACAAACAGGTCATACCTATAGGTTACCATCAGAAGCAGAGTGGCAAATTGCAGCACAAGCAGGTAACAAAAATGCCTACTGGTGGGGCAACACATTTGGATCAGGTAAAGCAAATACAGGATGGAGTGGAACTCAATGGTCTAATACCAGTACATCACCAGTAAAATCCTTCGCTCCAAACCGATTTGGCCTTTACGATGTTGTCGGTAACGTTTGGGAATGGACTAAACAACCTCAAGGTTCACAATCTAACCAAGAAATAAACGCGAACCAAGCTATCGCTAAAGGTGGCGCTTGGAGCTTTTCTCCTAATCAAGCAACCGCCCAGAGTAGACTATATCTTACGCCAAACACGTCAGCAAATTATCTAGGATTCAGGATACTACGTCAGCTTTAACACTATATCAAAAAAGAGCCCAGCTCTGAGTTTACGGCTACTACCTATTAAATCCTGCTCGAATAAGAGCGGGATTTAATGAGCCTAGGGGGCTAAACGTTCAACACGCCATAAAACATCATCATCTTGCACATTATTCTCTTTATTAAATAGAAACCTATCATGTAGACGATGTTCGCCTCCCTGCCAAAACTCAATACTATCTGGCACAATACGAAAACCACCCCAAAAGCTAGGAATAGGCACATCACCATTGGCAAATTTTTGTTTGAGCTCTAAATACTTTCCTTCCAGCATGCCTCTCGCAGACAAACGACTACTTTGTTTACTTGCCCATGCCGCTATTTGACTCTCTTTAGGACGTGAAGAAAAATACTTAATATTCTCTATAGTCGACAGCTTTACCGCGGTGCCAGTAACATGGACTTGCCTCTCTATAGTATGCCAAGGAAAGTGCAAACTAACTTTAGAGTTAACACCAATCTGATGAGCTTTCCTGCTAGCCAAATTGGTATAAAATACAAAACCATTATTATCGACATTTTTTAGCAATACTATGCGTTGAAACGGTTGACCATTTTCATCCACCGTCGCTACCGTCATTGCAGTAGGATCCGCTAACTCAGCACGTATAGCTTGTTCTAACCAATCATTAAACTGATCAATAGGGTTGTTTCGCAGATCGTTTCGACGCAACCCTCCTCTTAAATATTCACGACGAATATCGTCTAATTTCATGTTATTTCCTCATTTTTTTCAGATTCTGCGCTTATACTGGTCTGAAAACAAGAATCTTCTTTATAAGTCAACTATTCTATATCCAAACATCCATATATAAGAAGTTTGATGTATACATTGACAATGAACTTAAATTATTCAATATAGTTGGACTATTCGGTATTAATGTATAAGTACAGTTAGCCTACAAGTGTTATCACTTTTTTGTGAAAAGATAAACTGACGTTTAACATTCTACGCAACAGCTAACACAATCATTACTGATTAAGTCACAACATTGTGGCCAGAGTATTTCTAGGAAAGATAAATGAGCATTAAGAAGTTTGCAAAACTCAAAGATTCAGAATTAGACTATGTTGATGATAAAACTGCCGCTTTGCTTCTTAACACGCCAAATAGTGCCCGAATTCTGCTTTGGATAATAGTGCTATTTTTTATCGCTGCCATAACATGGGCTTCATGGGCACAAATAGATAAAGTAACGGTTGGTCAAGGAAAAGTCATCCCAAGTTCACAATTGCAAATAGTACAAAACTTAGAAGGTGGTTTAGTAAAAAGCTTACTCGTTCGAGAAGGCGATTTAGTCACCAAAGGCCAACAACTTATTCTAATAGATGACACTCGCTTTCGTTCTGACTACAGAGAAAGTGAACAACAAATCCTTAGTTTAACTGCGAATGTTCTACAACTTTCGGCCTCGATCAGTAGTGTTCTAATTGAAGAAGATTTCGACGAAAACAACTGGCAAGACAGCGTAAGAATAAGTTTCGATAAACTTACATTCCCTCCTACTTTCAGTTCAAATCAACCACTTTTGGTCGACAGACAATTAGCTGAATACCGCCAAGGTTTAGAGAACTTACAAAATAGACTTTCTGTTTTAAATCAACAAGTAAAGCAAAAAGAACAGGAATTAATTGAACAAAGAGCTAAAGAAAAAAGTTTAAGAACGAGCTATGAACTCGTCAAACGAGAAATCGATATAACCAAACCATTGGCTGACGAAGGGATCGTTCCAAAAATTGAGTTTCTAAAACTACAGCGTCAACTAAATGACAAAGAAAGCGAACTTACTTCTACAAGATTAAAAATTCCAAGTATCAACTCTGCAATACGAGAAGTGATGTTAGGCAGGATAGATGCGGCACTTAAATTTCGCTCGGAACAACAAGAGAAACTCAATCAAATACAAGATAAACTTTCTGCACTAAGTGAATCAACGGTTGGACTAGAAGATAAAGTGAATCGGACTGTGGTACTTTCCCCTGTCACTGGAACCGTCAAAAAAATATATGTTAATACTGTCGGTGGGGTTATTCAACCGGGTATGGACTTAATCGAAATCGTCCCGACAGAAGACGCATTATTAGTAGAAGCTAAAATTGCTCCACAAGATATCGCATTTTTAAGACCAGGATTACCGGCTATCGTCAAATTCAGCGCTTATAACTTTACCCGCTACGGCGGACTCGATGGCGTATTAGAACATATAAGCGCAGATACAATTCAAGATGAAGAAGGCAATAGTTTCTATTTAGTAAGAATACGAACCGATGAGCATAAATTCTTAAATAAAGCAGAGCTTCCGATTATACCGGGTATGACCACATCTGTAGATATTATTACCGGCAAACGGACAATTTTAAGTTATCTGTTAAACCCAATATTAACGGCCCAACAAACAGCATTACGAGAATAAGGAAATGCACTACATGTTGCTAATCTACTGGATCCATATACTTCAATGAAATCTTTTAGTATTTTATTGATAATAATGTCGTTTTCTATCGCTTCTTTTGCGCTCAATACAGTAGAGCAGCAATGGGTAGATGCAGTATCAAGAATATATGGTTCTCATGCGGCCAAACGTACCATGACTTGGAGAACGGAAATAGCGTCTCTGAAACAAGATTCAGAAATGCATAAGCTTGAACGTATTAACAAATTTTTCAATCAACTTAATTTCGTTAATGACATCGATTTGTGGGGGAAAAATGATTACTGGGCTACACCGCTTGAGTTCATAGGCAGTAATGCTGGAGATTGCGAAGATTTTACTATCGCTAAATATTTCTCACTATTAGAGCTCGGTGTTTCAGATACAAAATTGCGCTTAGTCTACGTCAAAGCGATCGAGTTAAATCAATTCCATATGGTATTGGCTTATTATGAGAAACCCAATTCAGTGCCGATAATACTCGACAATATTAACCCAGTAATTCTGCCAGCGACACAGCGCCCTGACTTATTACCGATATACAGTTTTAATGGTAAAAATCTCTGGCTTATGAAAGAAAAAGCCAGTGGAGAGTTAGCAGGAAATGCCTCGAGATTAAGTTTGTGGAATGACCTTCGTTCGCGAAATAAAAGCTTGAAACTAAATACACCAAAACGAAACTATAATGAGTAACCATCATGACATTACATAAACAACTTGTTGCCGGAATGCTGGCTGTTTTCTTGTTACTTGTTAGCTCTGTATTCGCAATAGAGTTCTCAACAACACGTAACTTTCTGATCCAACAACAACGTTCAGAGGTCAACAACACCATCAATACAGTGGGTCTTGCACTCGCGCCTTACCTAGAACAAAAAGACAAAGTTGCAGTGGAATCTGTTATTAATGCGCTATTTGATGGTAGCTCTTATTCAGTAGTAAAGCTTACCTTCCTTGATGACAATGAAGAAATTTTACGTACCTACCCTGTGACGGCTACCGACGTACCTAATTGGTTTATTAATATGAACCTTTTGTCAAAACTGGAAGATAAACGTGTAGTAACAAGTGGTTGGTTACAATTAGCGGAAATTGAAATTGTTAGTCATCCGGGAGAAGCGTACGTGCAACTCTGGGCAGCTCTAAAACACTTAGGCATTGTTTTTATATTCTCATTTACTTTCGGTATGCTGCTTATTTCTGCCATGTTGAAGAGAAGTCTACGACCTTTATTTCTTATTACCAAAAAAATGCAAGATATTGCTGAGAATAAATTCGGTGAACCACTTAAACAACCGAAAACGAAAGATCTGGTGCCAGTAGTCAATGGCATCAATTTAATGTCTAAGCAGGTAGAGCAAAGCTTTAAAACTCAAGCCCAAGAAGCTGAGAAATTAAGAGAACGAGCCTATATGGATCCTGTTTCCCAACTAGGTAACCGTTCATTCTTCATGGGACAACTCAACCAATGGCTGCAAGAATCCTCTCGAGGAGGTGTTGCTTTATTACGCGCAAAATTTATCAAAGATGCCTATGATGAATTTGGGTATGAAGCAGGTGATACTTTAATAAGAGAACTAGCAGACCACCTAAAACTGACAACAAACTCTTCAATTTCAATATTGGCTCGTATAAACACCGAAGAATTTGCTTTCATTTTCCCAAATATTGAAAAAGAAGATTTAGAAACAGTTGCCAATGATATTGTAGCCAATATTCAAAGTATGCGCCCAGATCCAACAGGCACAGCACCTATCGATATGGCATTAGGGTTAGTGTTCAGTGAAACGCAAAAATCTAGTACCGAAATATTATCTCTAGTAGATAATGCCCTATCACAAGCAATTGTTCACCCCGAACAAAGTTACGACATCGTTTCTGAAGACAATAAACAATCCTTGCTCGGTAAACTTCAATGGAAAGAACTGGTTGAAGAAGCGATTAATTCACGTAGCGTCGAATTTAAGTTTCAATCGGCCACTAATCATAACGGCACAACGTTCCATAAAGAAGTATTCTCATCGATTGAGAAAGATGGAGTACGTTACACCGCCAATCAATATCTATTCGCATTAGATCAACTCAATGCTGGTTATCTGTTCGACCAATTTGTTATTGAAGACATGATTCAAAAACTTAATGCGGGAGCAATTCAAGACACATTGGCTATCAATCTGACTGTCAGCAGTATATCCGAACCAAGCTTTATTCGCTGGCTCACCAAGTTACTGGCAAAACACCCTAAAGCAGCACCGAAGTTACACTTTGAGATTCCTGAAATTTGCTTTATTTCTCATCAACACCACACCGCGTTGCTTTGTCACGCTATCCGCAGCCGTGGATCAGATTTTGGTGTCGATAACTACGGCAGGCACTTCCATTCGTTAGATTATATCAACGAATTCAGACCCAACTACGTTAAACTAGATTATTTGTATACGCACCAAATCGAAGACGAAAAACAAGCTTACACGTTAACGTCAATATCTCGTGCAGCTCATAACCTAGGAATAAAAACCATAGCATCAAGGGTTGAAACTAAAGCTCAGCTCGATTTCTTGTCTAAACATTATATAGAAGCTTTCCAAGGTTTTATTGTAGACAAGTAATTAAATATATTTGAGGTCACGTTGAATGCAAGATCCACTTTTAAATTCATTAATTTACGTCAGTCGTTATTATGGCTTGTCTAATTCGCCCGATGCTCTTGTAAATGGTTTACCTTTATCTGATGGCCTACTCACTCCTTTTCTGTTCCCTAGAGCAGCGGAGCGAGCGGGCTTAATCGCTAAAGAAAATAGAACGCCACTGGATCAAATATCCAAACTCATACTACCTGCTATTTTACTTCTAGACGAAGGTAATTCATGTGTACTGATTAGCGTTAATGAAAAAGATGGCGACGCAGAAATCATCACATCTGATTCTGATATGATGCCCATATCGATCCCTGTGACTGAGCTTGAGCAGCAATATACAGGGCGATACTTTCTAATAAAAAAGCAATTTCGTTATGACCAACGTTCTCCTGAAATACTAAAAACAAGAGATGGCCACTGGTTTTGGGGAACCTTATTCGCCTCGAAACATATTTACAGAGATGTACTTATTGCCTCGATTTTGGTAAATGTATTTGCGATCGCAGCACCAATGTTTACTCGGCTTGTTTACGATAAAGTTGTACCAAATCTCGCTTTCGAATCTTTGTGGGTATTAGCATCCGGAATATTTGTAGTATTCCTATTTGATTTTGTCCTCAAGTCCCTTAGAAGTTATTTTATTGATGTAGCGGGAAAAAAATCGGATATTCTCATATCATCAAAGCTATACAGTAAAGTGATGGGCATTCGGATGGAGTCTCGACCGCCTTCCGTAGGGGCATTTGCCCGACACCTGCAAGAATTTGAGTCTATTCGAGAGTTTTTTACTTCCGCCACCATTACAGCCTTAATTGACTTACCTTTTGCTTTGTTATTTTTAATTGTAATTTGGTTACTTGCTGGAAACTTGGTGATTATTCCGATTATTGGGGTGCTAATTCTTATTATCCATTCCCTCCTAATTCAAGCTCCATTAAGAAAAAGTATCGAAGAAGGCTCTCGGCTAGCATCACAAAAGTACGCGAATTTAATTGAAAGTCTAGCCGGATTAGAATCAGTAAAATTATTCGGAGCAGAAAGCCAGTTCCAGTATCGCTGGGAAGAATCTGTTGCTCATATGGCAAACTGGAATATTAAAACTAAGCGTCTAACCGATACCATCCAAAATATGGCTGGCTTTGTGCAGCAATCCAGTAATATAGGTATGATCATTCTAGGTGTTTACTTAATAGCAGATGGTGAACTGACCATGGGCGGTTTAATAGCCGCAACCATGTTGAGTGGCAGAGCTATTGGCCCGCTAGTACAATTATCTTTACTTTCGACTCGTTATAACCAGGCAAAGTCATCAATGACGATTATCGAACAAGTCATGCAGATGCCTGATGAGCAGGAAGAGGGAAAACGTTATATTCACCGTCCTATTATCCAAGGTAAAATTGAATTAGACAGAGTAACCTTCAAGTACCCAGATTCAGAAATGGCGTCTATCCGTGATGTGAGTTTAACTATCCACCCTGGAGAGAAAGTTGCCATTATTGGCCGAATAGGCTCAGGAAAAACAACGTTAGAACGGCTAATAATGGGTCTTTACAAGCCGACAGAAGGCCATGTTCGCATTGACGACACCGATATAGCTCAGCTGCATCATGTTGACATAAGGCGTAATATAGGCTGTGTGCCACAAGAAAGTCTGCTGTTTTTCGGATCAATCAGAGATAATATTACCCTAGGGCAAACACTTGTCGATGATAGAGAAATCATGGACGCAGCGAACCGGGCTGGAGTAACGGTATTTACCCAACAAGATCCCGCAGGATTAGAAAGACAAGTTGGTGAAGGAGGGATGTTGCTTTCCGGAGGGCAAAGGCAGTCAGTGTCGATCGCCCGAGCACTATTAGGTCGACCACCCGTATTATTAATGGACGAGCCAACTAGTGCGATGGATAACCGCACAGAAATACGGATTAAAAACCAATTAGGTCAATTACGCAAAGACGAAACGCTTATCCTTATTACTCATAAGACAACCATGTTAGATATTGTAGACAGGGTCATCATTATGGAAAAAGGCGCGATTATCGCGGATGGCCCGAAACATAAAGTACTAAATGAGCTCAAACAAGGTAAAGTAAAAGCCACCGCTTAACCCGAGTAAAGTGTTATAGAGTATTTAACCGCATAGTGAATAATAAACTCTATAACACTTCAACTTTATTCGGTAATAGATATCACCCTCAAAGAGTGTGCATATGCGCTACTGGTAATATGAAAACCGAGAAATTTCTCACCCGCGGGTACAGTCCAGTAGTCAGATTGAATGTCTGATGTATCTGTGTTCTGCCCACAAGAAAAAATACTATTATCGTCATATTCAAGGACTATTTTTGAAATAGTCACATCAGCACTTTGATCGTATGTAAAATTTCCCCAGTCTACATCGACTCTTACTACATCAACCGCCGAAACAGTGTAAAAGGTACCTCCAGTACCACCGACAAGCCCTCCTTCAGGTGTCCCCATTGCATCAACAATAGAGCCACAGCGGAAACTGAGGTTTTGACTCGATCCTAGCAGGTAGTTGCCAGAGACATCTCCACTATCTTCCTCTCCAAATAATTGGCTAGATGTAGCAGCAAGTACTTCCAGTGATGCGGTATCGCTAAACAAGCTGCCGTTCGCATTTCCTAATACTGAAATCTCAACGTCTCCCGAAGTAACACCAAAAGACACACCATTGCCAGTATCTTGAGAGGAAATAACGGTAGCGGTGCTGATATCACTACTACTCCAACTTATCGCTCCATCGTTAGTCACATCGCGCGTACTGCTGTCTGAAAATGTTGCAGTAGCAGTAAATTGCTGTGATAAACCTATCGGAACTCTAGCCGATGTAGGCGTAATCTCTAAATCGGTTACGATTGCATCAACAACATTTAGAGTTGCCGCATCCGTAAACGTTTGGCCATTGGCATTACCAAAAGCGGTTATGGTAACAGTGCTAGAAGTTATACCTGTCGCAAGACCATTTCCTGATGATAACGCAGAAGCAATGGAGGCTATACTGCTATCACTACTGCTCCAGCTTAATGCCTCATCATTGGTGACATCTAGCGTACTACCATCCGAGAGTGTTGCGGTGGCAGTAAATTGCTGTGATAAGCCAACCGGTACTTCTGCATTTTCTGGTGTAACTTCGAGCGCAGTTACGGTTGCATCGACAACATTTAACGTTGCAACATCGGTAAACGTTTGACCATTTGCATTACCAGATGCCTTTACCGCAACCGAACCGGTTGATATGCCTGTAGCAAGTCCGTTATCCATTTCTAAAGTAGATGTTATCGTTGCCACACTATCGTCATTAACACTCCAGTTTACTGCACCATCATTAGTAACATCTAATGTATTCCCATTGGAAAAAGTGGCGATTGCGGTAAATTGTTGAGCTAAACCGATGGGAATTTCTGAACTTTCTGGTGAAATATCTAACGCAGTGACGACTGCGTCTATAACATCCAAATTGGCTACACCAGTAAACGTTTGACCATTAGCACTGCCTGACGCGCTAATTGTGATACTACCGGTTGATAATCCTGTAGCCAAGCCATTGCCGGTAAAACGCGAGGAAACAACCGACGCAATATCAGTATCGCTACTACTCCAAGTAACAACGCCATCATTGGTAACATTTAATGTTGAACCATCTGAAAATAGAGCCGTAGCAATAAATTGTTGAGATAAACCGACAGGCACTTCTGAATTTACAGGAGTCACTTGAAGTGACATTACTGTTGCATCGGTAATATCTAAACTCGCGTCATCAGTTAGCGTTTCACCATTAGCACTGCCTGATGCTGAAATTGTCACATTACCTACAGATTGACCTTTAGCCACACCACTACCATTAATAGTAGCGATATTTTCATTAGTAGAATGCCACGTTAATGCCGGATTATGGGTTACATCAATAACCCGACCATCAGATAGCAAAGCATTCGCTTGGTATTGTACGGAAAAACCCAATGGTGTTTGCTCTACTTTGGGAGTAACAATTAGCTCGACTGCATCCGCCGATAACTCAGAACTACTCAGTAAATTTTCATCACCATTATTACAGCCCAGTAAGATTGAGCATATCAGTAGAAAGAATCCATACTTCATCATTGTTGCCCCTCATTATTTTCTTCACTGGCTGGCACTTCAAATCGAATTTCTACGCGACGGTTTTCTTTACGTCCTTCAACTGTTTTATTATCTGCGACAGGTGAACCCTCGCCCTTTGCATTTATATTTAATCGCTGTTGCTCAATACCCATTCGTTTGAAATACTCTGAGATCGCAATGGCTCGTTGTTCTGATAATCTCTGGTTATACACTTTGGAACCAGAGCTATCCGTATAGCCGGTGATATAGATTAACCCATGAGAATAATGGGTTAATTTTTCAGCTAACGCAGTCAATTCGGGGGTATATTTAAGGTGATGTGAATCGATATCAAACAACCCATCAGAACCTAATATAATGGGCTTCGGAGTGGCTGTAGGTTTAACCAATTGAGATGAGGCAGGTCCGGAGTCTTCTAAAACAGTAGCGACTAACTCTGGCGGTGTTTTTTGGCCAAAACGATAAGTAAAACCAATCGAAGTAAAGTGTAAATCGGATTTTAGCGTATCGCTACCACCAATTCCGTCAATAAATTGGTACTCCGCTCTTAACGACCAATCTGGTGACAAAGAGTAATCCACACCAATAGAAGCCAACGCGTTCCAATTGCTATTATTTTGTTTGCCAGCCCAACTTGAAACTTTTTTTACATCTAAATATGATCCACCTAACCGGCTGAAGAGGGTAAATTCAGACGAGAGCGGATAAGAGAACTTCCCAGACAGTTCCTTACCATAAACATCCGCACTAACGGTTGCTAGATTATACGTAGCGTTCGGCTCACCATAATCGGTAATCCCTCCTTCAATAGCAAACCAATGATTGAACTGATAACCTATATAAAATCCTCCGCCTACCATGTCGTCATTACAATCGCTCGCATCATTACTACATGCGTCTTGGAAGAAACTCCAACCTAACCGACCACCAAGGTAGAAATGTGGATATTGGATATGTTCCAAATCATTAGGTTGTTTCTGGTTTATAGAGGGAGGTTCTGAACCTAAAACAGGAAGACAAAACAGCGAACAACAAAAAAGTGCTGAGTTTATAGTTTTCATAGTATTCCTTCACATAGAAAAACAAATTAGAAACTACTACCCATGAGTTAGGAAATAATTTGCCATAGTCACTACAACCAATTACCGACCTAAGGTTACAAAATTATTTCTCGTACAATCATAGAGCAAGTATCTATAAACTATAGGCTAATAACTTGGACTATGAATGAAATAAAGCGAAAAACTGAGCGGGTGACTCTATAAACTAATAGCTACGATAAAGACCCGTAAGGGCAGATGATTATTGACAAAATGATAGAGGGATAGACAGAATCTGTTACAGTCTATTTAAGACAAAGATAATGATAAGACAAACATCATAACGTGCAATTTAACTCGATCGATCTTGTTCAACCGCTTCTACCATCGTAGTACAATGAATCTTATATTGGTCAAAAGAAAACACACTAATACCTCGTTCTTCTTTAATTAATAACTGCTCCTCACCATAACGAATCGTCACTCGAGAAAAAACCTTGTCCGCAGACACCGTATTTTCTTGCAACAACCGCTGCAATTCACACTCAGCATTTTCAATTTTAGTTTTAGTTAGCTCCATTTGAGTGCTGTTTTGACTTTTAAGTAAGTGTATTTTTTTTAACTCATCTTCTAGCCGTTCCTCTTTTGGTTTTTTCATGTAATCCATTTCGTAGCGTATCGTGTCCATAGTTTTATCTTGAAGTGATTTATAGCGCTCTTTAAGCTCAGCTAATCCTTGTTTATACTTATTAAAGCGCACAAACACATGGACATCAGTTGCGGTATCCCCTTCAACGCCTAAATGGAAACACTTAATTTTGCCTCCTACTTTGGTAATTCCTCCACTCAATGTACCATGTTGTCCTAACTCATCTTTCACAGTAAGGTCACCTGTACACATAGTAGTTGAGTTCATACAGTGTAATTCTAAGTTAATATCTCCGTGAGCCTGTAAGAATGCAAACTGAGCATACTTTGACGTAATATTTCCATTAGTTTTGATAATACACGCTTTATCTTCCCCCTCATCTACCGCATGACCAATGATACCTTTACCAACAATAATATCCTCTTGCGCCTGCACATCCGCAGATTCAATAAAACCTCCGACCGTTACAGAACCCGTTGCTCTTACTATCATTCCAGGTTCTATATTACCTTCAACAACAACACTACCTTTAAATTTAATATGTCCAGTAGATACATCAACGTTTTTTAGTATTAGTGATGAATCAACATCAACGGTCGACTTTCGAATAATCGGAATACCCGATTGACTGGCGCGGAGTAGATTAGGATCATTATCATCAACATACGACCCTTTGCCAGCTTTGAGTAATTCGTCTTTACCTGCTTTAGGTTCAATTTCTACACCGAGTACCGTGTAGCCAGGCGTACCTTTTGTCGCAGGTTCTCGTTTTAGTATACTTTGCCCTTCTGCTACCGTAATTAACTCGCCAAGATCTCGCATGTCAACTTTATGGGTTTGGTTGTTATCTTCTTGAGGAGCCAATACGCGTTGGCTAATATCTGCAACCAACGGTGTGAAAATAACATCAACTCCGTTAATAGCTTGTACACCTTTTGCAACTGAAAGTTCCAAAGTTTCCCCTTTCGCAAGACCTTGACTAGCAGAAAGAACTTTTTTTAATGCAAGTTTATCAATTCCTTTGATGACATGAGCGTTGGCCAGCGCTTGCATAATATCAACACTACCAAGCGGTTTTCCACTGCAGGAACCTTCAACTATCATTGTGGCTAACATATCACTATCAGATAAAATAACGTTAACCGTTGCATCCTTTTTGTAAGCAACAACTACACCTTGATACGCCGATTTCTTTTTTTCACGTGCAGCTCGCACAAATTGACCGGCTGCCTCGTCATCAAAATAAAAATCACTGACTCCCAATTCTTGCAGCACGACATCTAACCCGTCAAGGCTGAATGTAGGCCCTAGCTGTTGGCCATGTGAGAGTTTAGCAATAACGTTATTCGAATTTTCAGATAATTGTATTAGTTCTTTCCACATTTATTTACAAAGCTCATTAATTGAGTAGAGGAAGTCTACCTTAGAGTATGAATCAATTTATGATATTTTGCTCAAAAATAGCTGTAAAATTATGTTTCATCTGTGAATTATGTCTGATACTCACAATTTACAGTGTAAATTGAGAGTATCAGCAAACAACTATAAGAGGCAAACATCGACCATAATTTACAGTGTAAATTTCAACATCTCTCCTACTTGTTGCTTAAAAAATTGTTCAGCAGCTTTTTGCCCTACTAAAGAATACAAACTAGCTATTTCTGACCAACTTTTTCTCTGCAACAATTTACTAATAACAACTGGAGGCACATAAGTTTCCGTCCAATATTGAAATAAGCACTGAGTTAACGCATGGGCTACATTCTCGTAGCAACTACCACCTAATATATAACTCTGAATCAACTTAAACTGATTATCAGTAATTGGAAAGTATGTAAGTTCACTAGATTTCAATAATTCAATAACCAGATCAGCAGGTAAATCACTAAAGGTTTCGGGGAGCATAGACACCAGATCGAGAGGAAATTGTTTTGCAACTTCCAGAACCCAATCATTACTATTAAGGCTATGTAGCATAACCAACGAATGCGTCCCACTTGCTGGCTCTAACCGACTACCAAGGCGTACAGGACTAAAATTGTTACTAGCCCAGAACTGAAAAAGCTCGCGAGTAAGACCAAAACTAGTAGAAATATAATCCGCCTTTATATCCGTTTGACGAATCAAATAACTGAGCATTTGGCTACCAATGCCGCTCCCCTGTAGCGGTTCTATTACTGCTATTCTCATCACTCTTAATGAACCAACCTCCGCCGCTTGAATAATACCTAATTGTCCAGCGATAAGTGCTGCGACCAAATGTCCTTTTGGGCGGCGTTTTCCTATTTGAATAGATTCAATCACATCCAACTCTAGCTTACCCTCTTGCTTTACAACCAGACAACCTACTATCTCTCCTTCAATCGTTGCGATAAACACATGAACAGATTCGTCATCTAAAATTTGTACCATATCATTTGGTGATGTTTGGTAATGTGCATTTACCAAAATCGAGAAAACCTTACGGAACAGCACTGAATTATTTAGCAACTCGCTCTTATTCACCAATCTAAAAGCCGCTTCACTAAAATGGCTAACAGGTTGTGAATCCACCGAATCACAATTAAGTAGGAAAGTATCAAAAATCCAAGTTTCTAAAGGATCGCCAACATTCCAACGTACTGGCTGGTGAATATGAAACGTTTTCCAATTAGGTCGGTTAAGATCCAACCATTTAAAGAATTTGACTTTAAAGCCTCTACCGCAACCTTCGTAGCCGTGTATGGTAGAAGAGAACACCGTACGATGATAGCGAGAAACAATATGGATCAACATAGAAACAGGAATCGCAGATGCTTCATCCACAAACAACAAATCACACTCTACATTGTCGCGCAATAGTTCATCAGGAGAAACAAATTGGATAAATGAGTTACCACTAACCAGAGTGTTATTAGACAAAGCTGTGATTGAGTGTAAGTTACTTTTTGCATGCAAGAAAACAGAATCAACTGACTTTCGCGATGGTGCTGTTAACAGAATTTTTGTAGTGCGCTCACTGATCAATTGTGCGGCGGCAATACCGAGAGCAGCGCTCTTTCCCCGACCTCTATCGGCGGTTAATACTAATGGCCGCTTTCTATGCCCCAACAAAACCTGTTTAATCAATGATACCGCTTGCTTTTGCTCAGCAAATGGCAACTGATTATCAACGCTCACCAATAAATGTGGCAAAGCAGGCAAAGCACCAGATTGAGTGATAACGATAGTATCGATTGAATGTCGCTCGACCCATTGATAAGAGTTGCAACAATTACCTGATAGTAAAAGAAAGAAAATACCTCCACGACACAATGCACCAGAAGCGGCAGTTAAACTGTTAGCATCAAAACCATTGCTGTCATCATAAATAAGGCAATCTATTTCTTGACCAAGCAGTAAGGATCCTTGCTTATAGGAGAGTTGTTTTACTTCCCCTATCTCTACACCACCTAATTTATAGCTTCGTTGAATGGCACTTTGAGTACAGTATTCACCAATAAGATCGGCTTGCCAGCGTTCACTTCCAATCAGTCTTACTAAATAACGAAACCCTTGGTCTTGGGCAATAGAACGTAAAGATAATAAATAAGATAGAGGAGTCTGCATGCATAAAAACCTAAGTAGATAGAGACCCTATTTTATCACAGACCAAAAAAAAAGCCGCTTTTGCGGCTTTATTCAAATATTAGTATCAATTAATTTTGCTTTCGATATAACTTAAAATTTCTTGCATTGCTTGATCATCAACACGTTTCAAATTAATAGCTAAGTTATTGCCATTACGAGTAAAGCTTGCACGCCCTTTTACAAACTCTTTCTTAACAACAGAATCCACTTTTTTCGGTGCCAACTCAGTAATCCAACTTTCTATATGCGCAGTTACATCTTTAGTTAAGCGAGCGATACCTTGGGATTCTTTTCGTTGCCAAGCAAAAACATCACCAGATTGACACTTTTCAAGTAAAGCAGCTCGGGATTCTTGGTCCAAATCATTAAATTGTTTATGAAGCTTAACAATAGTAGGTCTACCTAATTCACTCACATTAGGGTAAGCCTGCAATAACTCTAGCGGCAACGATGCTGCTTTAAGCGCACCACTAACCAATGATTCACTACATTGAAAAATTTCTGCTAACGTTTTCTGATCGCTTGCTTCGCCACTTTCCAATTTGTGCAACATCTCTTTACCTTTTTCATAAAGAGACAATGGCTTATGCGCGTTAGCAACATCAGAAAGAAATTTAGCTTGTTCGGGTCCGATAGAGTCAGCAACATAAACTAAGAAGTCTTTTTCTGCCAAAATACATGACATACGGCGACGACTACCGTCTAAAACTTCAATTTTACCGTCTTGGGCCCTACGCCCAACCGCAGGATATTGTTGACCTTTCACCTTTAATGTCACCATCACGTCAGACAACGCATGTTCATTTAAAAATGATTGTTCACGAGCATTTTGGGCAAAAACCGTGGTTCTGCTTTCAATTTCATTAGCCGGTATTTTAACTAATTGGAACTCTACTGCCTCTTGCCCAGCTACCGATAATTCAATAACCTGAGCTTTCTCTTTTGCCGCAGTTTGTGCTTCTTGGGGAGTTGTCGCGCGGCGCTTGTTTGCTTTACCAAATAATTTCGCGTTTAACTCAGAAGTTTTTATGGCCATTTTAATTTACTCCTGATTCAATGAATTCCAATGACTATGTAATACGCGCTCAAGTTCTAATGATGCTTTTTGAATCGCATCTTGAGCAGTATGAAGCGTTTTCTTACCACCTTCAAACTCACCTACAGTAAGATCAAATACCGTGCTATAAGTATCCGCACAAGTTTCAAACGCTCGACTTCGCGGAATAGTTGCCATCATAACTTGATCATTCAATAGATAATTCATTTCGGTCAAAACTGACACTTGTTTTTTATTATCGTCCTCAAACATGGTCGGCATTAAACGTACGAATTCAAGCCCTTTCCACTCTTTAGGAAACATTTCATAAACCGTAGGAAGATGCTGAAAGAAGTTCACCGTCGACGCCCAATCAAGTCGTTTTGCTGCACATGGAATCAATAACGCGTTGGAAGCGTACATTGCATTCCAAACCAGTGGATCAACATGAGGGCCTGTATCAATCATGACAATATCAAAATCATCAGCGATCTTATCAATCAACTTTTCTTTTAATAAACAAACGATATCAAGAGACTGATTTTGCGATAAATGTTGCCATGCTTCAGCGTTGAACATCGCATCTTCAGGAAACGCAGAAATAGTCTTCAAATTTGGATATTGAGTCGGCAATAGCACATTTTTATTTAAAAAGTCTCTATCAACTTCAACATCATCAGGTACATTATCCAACATAATATCGACTGCAGAATAGATATTTTCATGTTGATCAACACTAATCTGTGGGTTTAAGAACAACCTAAGTGAACCTTGAGGATCTAAATCTATTAAACAAATACGATATCTTTTATCCAAATTCAATGCTAAACAAGCTGCCAGGTGTACTGCTGTCATGGATTTACCAGTACCACCTTTTTGGTTCTGGACATTAATAACCCAAGGTTTTCTAGTGACATGACTATCTTTACCAAGCTTTCGCTCATGAAACATCGGTCTACCGGCTGCATCCATCAGCATATGAGCTTCTGCAAGCGAAATAGAATAGTGATTAGCATTATTTTTAGTAAATTGGTGGCCTTTAGCTTCAAGCTTATTAATCGCATCGTCTAACTTTCTTCTAGTTAAACCTGATCGTGTTTCCATCAATGCTTTTGACATTGCAGGAAAATGCTCATCACTTCGCTCTTCCAATACTATCTCTATACGGTCAGCTTGAACTTGTTTGGTTTGCTCAGCTAAGCGATAAAGGTTTTCTATTGTTTGCTCTCTTTTCATTTCAAATGATCCGTACAGAAAGGTATGCGCAATATTGTACATAAAATTAGCATGAAAACAATAAATAGCTGAACATACATTTCAGAGTATACAATAAAATAATTGACTGACATTAGGTTAAAAGGTTAATTAGCTCTTATATTAAGAACAAATATTACCTTACAAATTATCATCGTAAACAAGATAACTAACCAAAATATTTTCTAGATTTAAATTGTTACAATGTCACTTATTTACAGTGTAAAAAGTACACTACTGGAACGATATATAAAAACTCATAAACTACGGTATTTGTATTTTTCATACTATACTGAGGTGTTACTCATCACTATGTTTAATGTAAATTCTGCTAGGAACGATGATCAAGGATAACTCTTGATCATCGTTTCGACCAATAAATGAGTATACGGACAAATGATCAAGGTAAAAAGAGAGTAGAACAACGGTTATAATAACTATAAATAGTCCGATCCAAATACGGATCAATGATCAAGTGTAAGTATCTGTTCGGAACGATATAACTTACGGCGCCAATTACGGTAGATGCTTATTGGATAGTAGCTATAAACACAACACCTAACTATTTCCAGCTCAAATAATAACCTTACAGAAAAATGCAAAAACACGCTATTACCTTGATCATCGTTTCATTAACGTCATAAATGCAACGTATATCAAAACTAACTTCAACGACCACACAACGGTGGGGTACATTGAAAATAAAGTCGAACGATTAATAGTAAAACTTTACCATGATCATCTTTCCGTTAGTAAAATTGGCAGTATAAAGACCAATTTTCATGAATAAATAGAGAACAGAGGTAGTAGGTTGTGGATAACCTGTATTAAAATGATGATCATTAATCCGAGAACTAATTGATCATCGTTTCATAACACCTATGATCATCGTTTCGACATCATAGTGATCAACCTTCCGAATAAAGCATGATCATGTTTCAGTATAATCCATGATCATGCTTCTGAAAGACATTCTAATTTAGTACTTAATAAACAGTATCTTGCGAAAAAACAACGCCATAGATCATTAGATCACTTAATCAATATAGATCAGTTTAATCACTAAGATCAGTTAATAAAATAACAATAAATAACACTTTATTTATTTAATGTTTTTCTTTATTCTTGTGGAACTATTACAATATTACGGATAATGATAAGTGAACTCCAAACATAGAGCAGATGAAAAGATCCTCATCAAATTACCGCGATCTCATAAAGATGGGCATTTATTTGCTGTATCAGAAAACGCAGTAGACTGGATCGAACAATATCAGCATTTTAAAGGAGTCACTAAAAGTATAGTTGAACTGCTAAATTTAATATCATTACGTAGTTTTTCTAGTAAAGATGGTTACGTATCAACAACAGAAATAGTTGAAGCTACCGATAGACATCTAACCAGAGCTGCCATTCAACAGCGTTTACGTGCCGCTGTGAATATAGGCCTATTTGAACAAATTCCAGTCAAATTTGAAGAAGGGTTAGCTGGAAAAACTATGCTGCACAAATTTGTTAATCCAAGCCAATTAGTATCGGTACTGGGTGCAACTAGCCTAATGACTGAGAGTGCTAAACAGACTGAAAAACAAAAACGATCTAAAGCACTAGCACAAACTCAAGTAAACAAAAGGTTATTAAATGAATATGGCTTACAAACTCCACCAACACTAAAAGATGAAGCGGATCAATTTGTTGTATCGCCAGCAAACTGGGCAGGAATTATAGATCAAGCACTCGCTCCACCAAGAACTCGTAAAAATTATCAAAAAGCAATGGTATCGATTTCAGGATCAAGGGCAATTATTGAAACAAGATCGTCTAAAAATATCATGACAGTTGATGACCTAATGACTCTATTTGCATTATTCACGTTAACCGTACAATACCATGAACATCATCAAGCTGAATATCAACTTAATATCAAACAAGCTCCTAATAAAACACCACTCTACATTACCGATATATTGTCGATGCGTGGCAAAAAAGATAGTGGCCCAGCAAGAGATTCAATTAGGGAAAGCATCGACCGAATTGAATACACCGATTTTCAGTTGCACGAGTTAGCAGGCCGTTGGTTAAGTGAAAATATGCCTGAAGGGTTTAAAAGTGATCGTTTTCGATTCTTAGCTAGAACCATTACAGCTTCAGAAGAAGCGCCATCTGAAGATGCTGCTGGAGAAATACGAATAAAACCAAACCTTTATATTTTAGTGTGGGAACCTTCATTTTATGAGGAGCTGTTGACTAAAGATTACTTCTTTTTATTCCCACCAGAAATTCTTAAACAACATACATTAG
This sequence comes from Vibrio sp. TH_r3, assembly GCF_033101115.1. Lineage (NCBI taxonomy): Bacteria > Pseudomonadati > Pseudomonadota > Gammaproteobacteria > Vibrionales > Vibrionaceae > Vibrio > Vibrio sp. TH_r3. The sequence continues at coordinate 82,506 of NZ_JAWMPW010000010.1, forward strand.
TATTCCAATTGTATTCATATTTCAGAAGCAGAATGTCACGCCGATATACCGATAGTATGCTGTTAAGTGATTTAAATCAGAAACTTGCAAGAAATATAGAATGGCGAAGATTTTCATCTGAATTAATTAGAGAACTTAAAAAACTCAGCAAAGATCACGCTGGTGATCAACATTTTTTTGTTAATTTATGGGGATACCATCTAGCTATCTCGCAAACCGAAACAAAAAGTAAAATTTCTGATTATCTTATTGATATTAAATGTGATGTTGAAGAAGTATTACGTTTTTCTCGCGCTAGAACCACTAATGCGGGCAAAAGAAATATGGCTCCTACGTTACCGAATCCGCTTAGAAATGAAATGGTATCTAGAGAAAAATTAGAAGAGTTATCCGAAATTATCGATGGTGAATTTGAACCTATACGACGTCATGAACGTAAATCGAAAGGTAAATTGGGTCGTCGTGTCAAGCTTCGTAAACACCTCGTTGAAATTAACGCCGATGAATTAACAATAACCTTATCTAAATATACCTCTCCTGAGGCGCTAGAACGCAGTATAACAGCTTTATCCGCAATGACAGGGCATTCACCTTCTTCTATTAAAACTGAGTGTGACGAGCTAATGGAGAAGTTAGACTGGTTGAGAGTAGGAGATGAAGTTGTAAGCTATGAAACGCTAAGTAAAACAATAGAACTCTATAACTCTCAAACGTCATCAAGGCATTTGTCCATAGAAAAATTAATTTCGGCCTTAGCGGTTAGAAAAAAAGTATGCAAATCTATTTATGAAAGTCATTTTAACGACGATGTATTTCGTGCATTAGACGAAGTCGCTATTGGAGTCTGAGCGATTTTGACTCAGTATTGACATTATTCTGACAGGGATAATAACTGTGGGACTATAATTTAGTTGAATAGACAACCTTTTAACCTTTCTAATCCAATTATAGATCGGTTCATATAACATAAGTTTTAGCGAGTTTTGCAACTCGCTATTTTTTTATCTGTCATTCTTCTACTTGGCTCTTTTATTCCCTTGATCATCGTTCCACTTTTATGCGATTAATTGAGTGTTTTTTACTATTATCACTTGACGTCTATTAGGCAAATCGATAAAAGAATTTTTGATGGAAAGTACGGCAATCTTACCTTTATTTATAAAATTGACAGTATGCTCATAGGAAAAACAACTATACTTTAATATGAACGTAGGTTGAGTTTGCAAGGCTCTATACTCGGTGGGTTTTGTCGTAAATAGAAATCAATTTTTTTGGGTAATCTTACAAGAATAAATGCGAAAAAATGGATAAGCAAAGACATAGTGATAGAAAAATCAATTCAATGTTATAACCCTGTAGTAGGTCACATTCTTAGATTATTTTTCTTAACAACGATTATGACATTTGCTAAATATCCAGTGTCTACGGACACAGTTTTAATCGGAGGTTTTAATGTCTATTAATTCTATAGATCATGATGAAATGGCAAACATTGCATCCAATTGGGACTTTAAGGAAGAAGGTGCCAAGCAATCGAAAAAACAGCTTAAATCAGCTGAAGCTCGTCGTCGTATAGAAATGATGCGCGAGATTCGTGAAAGCGGTTTAACCTTAGAAGAAGCAGAGGAGTTAGGTTTACTTCATTGATTGTGTCCTGAATGCATATTCCCCAAGGGCGGCCATTGTGCCGCCTTAATTTGTTCTTTGGTCGATTTTCAGTATTCACTCGTTTCCACTCACTGTGCTATATTGCTGCACCATACAAAAAACGCTACCGAGATATATAATGCCGATTAATTTGTCTTTACTTGCTGCGGATGAAAAAAATAAGATTGAAATTGATAAGCAAGCCTCATACTTAGTTTGGCAACTTAAGCACGCCAAAGTCGGTGTGGTTGACATAACTGCACAGCGAGATAAGTTTAAAACACAAGATGAAAAGATATGGTTTGAGCAATCGGTAGAAAAATACAAACATATTATGGGTGTAGCGTAGTCTTTTGATTCTAAGCAAATTGAATTGAGTTCATATTTTGTTAAGATTCATTTAATAAATTGAAGCAGAGAGAAGATCCCAATGGGAAGAAGTTTTGAAGTGCGCAAAGCCTCAATGGCTAAAACACAAGGCGCAAAAATTAAAGTTTATTCGAAATACGGAAAAGAGTTGTACATGGCTGCCAAAAGTGGTGGTGCTGATCCCGATATGAATTTATCTTTAAAACATCTGATCGCTAAAGCAAAAAAAGATCAGGTACCTGCGCATGTTATCGACAAAGCTATTGATAAAGCGACGGGTGGTGGTGGTGAGGATTACCAACCAGCGCGTTACGAAGGGTTTGCTCCCGGTGGCGCGAGTGTCATCGTTGATTGCTTAACGGATAACGGTAACCGTACTTTCCAAGATGTTCGTCAATGTTTCGTGAAAACTGGTGCTAAAATTGGCAGCCCAGGTACGACTGCACATATGTTTGATCATCAAGCTGTATTTCAGTTTAAAGGTGATGATGAAGAAGTCTTTTTAGAAGCACTTATCATGCAGGATGTCGACGTGACTGATATTGAGTCCGAAGATGGCGTTATCACGGTATTCGCACCTCATACTGAATTTTTTAAAGTGAAAACAGCGTTAAATACTGACTTTCCGGATTTGACTATTGATGTTGAAGAGATAACGTTTGTGCCGCAAACCAACACTCCTGTTACCGGTGAAGATGTGGAAAAATTCCAGAAATTTTTGGACATGCTTGATGATTGTGATGATGTTCAACAGGTTTATCACAATGCAGAATTAGATGCAGATTAGAAAAGATGATGTGTTAGATTTAATACCGAATGTAATCTTAATATCATACATATCGATAAAAAACTGAGCATTGCTCAGTTTTTTTGTGCCTTGTCGAATTATAATAATTAATCCACACGATTACGATTAATTGGGCGATAAATTACAAAATAGTAAGGGAATATTATGAGGGTAAGTTTTCTTGGATTAGGTGTCATGGGATTTCCAATGGCAGGGCATCTACAAAACTCAGGATTTGATGTTACAGTATTTAATCGAACCACAGCAAAAGCTCAGCAATGGGCAGAGCAATACGGTGGTCATTTTAAGTCAACCGTTGCAGAAGCCGTTGATGACGCTGATATCGTTATCACTTGTGTTGGTAACGATGATGATGTTCGTAGTGTGGTAACTTGCGAGGGTGGGGCGCTATCGTCTATGAAAAAAGGCAGTGTATTAATTGATCACACTACCACCTCAGCTACGTTAGCACAGGAGTTATTAGAAGCCAGCCTGAGCAAGGGTATTGAATTTATGGACGCACCTGTCTCTGGTGGTCAAGCAGGCGCGGAGAATGGTATTTTAACCATTATGTGTGGTGGTAGTATCAATCTATTTGAACGTATCCAGCCAGTTTTCAATGCTTATGGTAAATCATCGGTCTTGATGGGAGAAGTTGGCCAAGGTCAGCGAGCTAAAATGGTTAATCAGATATGTATAGCTGGAGTACTAAACGGGCTTTCAGAAGGCTTATTATTAGCTCAACAATCTGGATTAGATATACCAACGTTGGTGGATTGTTTAAAAAATGGTGCAGCAGGGTCATGGCAGATGGAAAATCGTGCGACGACTATGGCAGAAAATTCCTTTGATTTTGGCTTTGCACTAGACTGGATGATCAAAGATTTAGGCTTTTGTTTAGAAGAAGCTCAAAAACAAGGTTTAACTTTACCATTAACTAGCGAAACATTTACTCACTACCAAGCACTTTCTGCTGAAGGTATGGGTCGATTAGATACCTCTGCCTTAATTAAAGCGATAGAAAAACAATCGGCTTAACTTATCTAAAAAAAGAGTCATTGCTTTGATAACAATGACTCTTGTTCATTTAAATATTAGTGCTAGTACAACCCCAATTTACACTGTAAAACGGCCAACTAAGTTAGATAATTCTGAGGCTTTACTGTTTAATTGGTGGCAACCAGTTTGATTTTTATTGGCAAACTGGGCAGATTGATGGCTTTTATCCGAAATTATCACCACATGTTCTGAAATTTCTTGCCCCACTTGGCTCTGCTGTTCTGTGGCGGTAGCAATTAACTCATTCATATCCATAATCACGTTGATAGAGTTTTGTATTTTACTCAGTGCCTCACTTGCTGCGTTTGCTTCTTGTACCGTATTGGTGCTCTTAGAACGGCTAATATTCATTGTTTGTACTGCTGCATCTGATGCTGATTTCAATTGATTTATCATTTGATGAATTTCTAAGGTACTTTCTTGAGTGCGGCTGGCGAGTTTGCGCACCTCATCTGCTACTACCGCAAACCCTCGACCTTGTTCACCGGCTCTAGCCGCTTCTATTGCCGCATTTAAGGCAAGAAGATTGGTTTGTTCTGCGATATCTTGAATAACCTCTAAAGAAGTTGAAATGTTTTGCACGTCGCCTTCTAGTGCAGACACGACATCATTAGCTTGTTCTACATCTTGTGCGAGAGATTCTACGGAATGAGCGGCCGAAACGACGATGTCCATAGCTTGATTGGCACTGCCTTCCACTTCTTTAGCTGAGTTAGCTGCCTGAATTGCATTACTGGATATTTCGGTTGCCGTAGTTGTCATTTCTGTCATTGCAGTAGCGACTTGCTCTGTCTCTTCTCGTTGTTGATGGGCTAGAGAATCTACCTGAGTGGCTCTACCCGCCATATCATTAGTTTCGGTTACTACGTCATTACTGACCAGCATTACATTTTTGATTATGGATTGGAGGTTTTCTACAAATAGGTTGAAGTTGCTTCCTAGGCGATTAAATTCTGGTAGGTTAAAGGTTTCAATTCTCGCGGTTAGATCCGCGTCGCCATTAGCAAATGAAGCAATTGATTTATCAAAGGCATTCAATGGACGAATAATACTCTGGTTAATGATGACCGCAAATAAGCCCGCTAGAATAACTATAATTAAAGTTGCAATACCAATACTTAAAATCGCGTTTTCAGCAAGAGCGTCTGATATCTCTTCCATCGCCAATATTGTTGATTCAACATCGTCAATATAAAAGCCTGTGCCGACAATAAGGTCGAGTTTAGCGTTATAGATTGAATAGGTTAACTTAGGTTGAGCCGCGCTATTGTTTCCCGGCTTTTGAAAATAGTAAGTTGTGTAACCGCCACCGTTTTTGGCTTGTTTAATGATCTCTTGTACAAAATATAAATTATTTTGGTCTTGCAAGTGTAAAAAATTTTTACCAATACCGCTATTGCTTAGGCCTGACATCATTCGGTCGCCTTTGCTGTTATAGCCAAATAGATAACCAGTATCGCCAAATTTTACCTTGGATAATTCAGTAATGACTTGCTCTAAACTCGCGTCTTTATCTGTTAACGAAGTCATCATTGAATCGACGATTTCCATATAATTTCTTAGCTCGATTCGGTTACTTTCCATCATATAGCTTCGAGAAGACTCAACATGAGCGCTATTTAACTTTATAAGTTCATTATTGGTAAAATACATGGTACTAAAAGCAATAATTAGTAATGGAAGTACAGCTAATAGATACAATCGTGTTTTTATCGTTATATTCATAATGCTTATCTCAACGTCGATAGTGACTTATAAAGTGGTTAAATATTTGCGATTCAATCGTGATCATGAATACAAAGAACTTAATATCATTTATCGACAGTAGAATTGAATACTTTAGGTTTATTTTGTTTATAGAAGAATGAAAGCGATGATAGGAAAATTTATACTGATCTAATTCGCATTAGATAATGAAAAACTGATTCATTTTTTGATCATATAATGGTAGAAAGAGCGTCCATTTCGAATAGGTGTAAACAAATGAGTTCAAAGAAAGAGATACAACAACTAAACGATCGTCTAGATAAATGTAAAAACAAGTTGAGCGCAGCGGTTTCTCGACGCGATCAACCTACTATTGCTCAGTTTGATAAAGAAATAGAGCAAATAAATAAAAAGCTAAATCAATTAAAGCATAAGCAAAGCTATGATTTGAATAAAGAGCGCAAAGAATTGCTTGATATGCCTTTTCAACGAGCAATAACCAAAGAAGAACAAGCGGATTTGGGTAAGTTGAAGAAAAGAGTAAAAGGTCTGGTTATTGTGCATCCATTAACCAAAATAGGCAAAGAACTAAGATTAGAAGCGGTTACTGGATTTGCAGCCAAAGAGTTTTGATTGCTGCACTTATTTGATCTGCATAAAAGCAGAGCCTGCAATTTAACCATTGCATCTGCTTATAATTAAGCCCGTCATGGCTAAAGATAAGTAAATTGTTCCTGACAGATGAATCGGCTAGAAAAGGAGTATATCTAGCTTTTATACATTTTTTGCTGATATGAATAATGCCAATTCATCACTGGGAGCAAGCACTAAACTGCTTAATAACGGCTTAAAGATAAAAATAAAGCTAAAGATTTGCGAACGCGAACCTTAGTCATCTTGAAAGTGAGTCACTCTCTTTCGATTGCAAAACCCTTCTTGCCAACGCTAATCTCACCATTTTTAGAATAGAAATAACCGTAATCGTAACAGAAGCAGCAATATGAATTATTGGTGTTAGATGTTGTTTGATATTACTGCCAATTTAAAGCATAAAAATAGTAAGGCTATTTTTCTATAGGTAGTCTTAAAGCTATTCATCGTTGTTGTAATAATATCGAACAAGTTGGGAGTTATTACCCATGCTACAAGTTAGTCAATGCTTACGTCGCAATAGACAACGTTCAGTTGGTCACCTTATGTTAGCCAGTCTAACTCTCTTCGGTTGTTTTTGTTTATTTAAACCATGCTTTGCACAAGATCCAAATGATGCTCTATTTATCAGTATAAGCAGGAGCGATTTCTCCGGTGTACAAGTGGCTATTGCTAATGGCGCATATATAAAATCTGATGATAATAGACTTTTGGATTTAGCTTCCAAAGGTGGCAATTATGCTATCGTCAAGCTTGTTATTGAGCAAGGAGTCAATGTTAATTCTAAGACTGAGCAAGGGTACACCGCTTTGATTAAAGCGGTGGCAAGAAATCATTATGCGGTTGTTAAACTGCTCATCGAAAAAGGCGCGGATGTTAATTCTCAAACCGACCAAGGTTATACCGCGTTGATGGCTGCAGTAGAAATCGGCAACCACAACCTAGTCCAATATCTACTTGATGCAGGCGCAGATGTGCATGTTAAAGATGAAGAAGGATGGACTGCACGGATCTTTGCTTCTTACTATGGCCATGCAAAAATTGCACGGCTCATGCAACAAAACGGTGATGATTCTTTTGGTAAATCTTTCTTCGCAGAACCAGATAATGCATTGATTATAAGTGCAGCATTGGGGAAGGCTGATAATGTAAAAATAGCGCTAACAGCAGGCGCTAATATTAATGCTATAGCCAATGGTGGTTATACCGCTTTGATCGCCGCGTTATCGCGTTCTCATTTTGATGTTATGCAGCAACTAATTAACAATGGGGCCGATGTTAATGTTCGAGATAACCGTGGCAGATCAGCATTAATGATCAGTGCCATTGACGGTAACACTAAAGCTGCCAAGCTACTTATTGCCAATGGTGCGGATGTTAATGCCACAGACAAATGGGATAACGAAACCGTTTTGATGAAGGCTGCTAATGCAGGTCGCGTTCAACTTTGTAAACTTCTGCTACAAAGCGGTGCAAACCTGAACACACAGGATGATCGTGGCTACACAGCGTTGAGTCGGGCCCTTGAACACAACCATTTTAACATCGTCACAATGTTGATTAATGCCGGCGCTAGAATAGAGCATGTTGAAGGCGTTTCAGGGTTGGTGCAAGCGGCGAAGAAAAATCAACCGGAGCTTGTTAAGCTCCTTCTGGAAAAACAGTTCGATATCAATGTAGAGACGAAAAAAGGTGACACTGCATGGCTAGCCGCTGCCAAAGCGGGAAGCCTTGAGACTGTGAAAATCTTTATTGAAAATGGTGCTGATGTAAATTTGAAGGGAATATATGGAGCTAGAGCCTTAGCCGAAGCCGCTTATAATGGCCATATTGATGTTGTTAAACTGCTAATCGAAAATGGCGCAAATATACATGCTAAAGGTGACTATGGCACGCCTCTGTTATCTGCTTCTATGAATAACCATTTTGATGTGATCAACACGCTAATAGCAAATGGTGCCAGTGTGCGTGGTTTATTGTTTGATAGCATAAAAAGAGGCAACCTTGCTTGTATCAAAATTGCAATTTCTAAACTAAATAGTGATAAAAGTAACCAGACTAACTTAATAAATAGTAGTGCAGTTAACTTAATAGGTAGTAGTGCAGTTACCTTAATAGATCGTAGCTTAATACAAAGAGCTAGCAGCAAAGTCTCTGATAATTCTAACCATATTCATGATCCCATCACCGTATTTCTTCTTGAACAAGATCCGAGTAATCAGGCCAAAAACCAAGCATTGGCAATGGCGATTGACAATGACAATACAAATATCGCCAAGCTGTTAGTTGAACATGGTGCCACAGCAGGTGAGGCGCTGATGAAAGCAATAGCAGATAAAGACCTTAAACGAGCGAAAATAGCGCTGACTTTTGCTTTAGATATCAACCTCAAGGATACTCAAGGTCGGACACCTTTACTGGCTGTTCTTTCGCTTGATGCAAATAATATAGACGCCGAATACGACGAAAGGAAAACACCTTTACCTCTGCTGTTTAGTCGCTATGGGCAACAATTTGCCAAACTCCTTGTTGAAGCGGGTGCGGATGTCAACGCTAAAGACAAACGAGGCTCAACCGCTCTTATGTACAGCCCTTATTGGGGACTGGATGTAGCCAAATTACTTGTTGAGAATGGAGCAGACGTAAATGCAAAAAATGTCGATGGTAATACGGCATTGATGCGAGCATCGGTATATAAATCTAGTGACGTTGCCCAATTCTTTATTGAAAATGGTGCAGATGTAAATGTTATAGGTAAATACGGTTATACCCCGTTAATATTAGCTTGTGCTTATGGTTCTTTCGATGTTGCCAAACTTCTTATTGAAAATGGTGCCAAGGTCAACGCAACGGACGACTATGCAACAGACAACTATGGTCACACACTGTTAACTTGGAGTCAGGGGTTTCCTGATATTATACAACTACTTAACCAGTCAGGTGCAAGGTAGTCTTTCTCTTTATACTTAAATTGTACTTAAATCAGAATATACATACAGCAGTTCATTACATACCGTCAGTCTTTGGTAAATATTCAACAAGAGTATCAACTATGCCGCAGAAAAAAGACCAGTCGCACAGCATGACAATAAGGCTATTCAAGCTATTTTTTCTAATCGTGTTTTTACTGTTTCTTGCTATCGGTTATTTTATACATCAAAACATTACGCTGATTGAAAGTGCTAAACAAGGCAATCTTTTACAGACCGAAATTGCACTGAGTTCTGGAGTTGATGTGAATAGCGTCCCGTTTTTTTCCGCTATATTTTGGGGGGATGGTAAAACCGCTTTAATGTGGGCAGCTAATAAAGGTCATATAGATATCGTTAAATTGCTCATCGAACACGGGGCAGATGTAAATAGTAAAAACAGGTGGAATGGCACCGCATTATCACAGGCTGCGATGAATGGTCATTTGAATATTGTTAAGCTTCTCATCGAACATGACAGCCATATCACTAGTGATGCTTTACTATTGGCTTCTAGGAACGGTCATACTGATATTGGTAAGTTGTTAATTGAGCAGGGTGCAGATATTAATGCCAAAGATACCGCTATCATTCGTGGTTATAACAGAGGCCAAAATGCTTTAACTATGGCAATCGATAATGGTCATGTTGCTATTGCTAAGTTATTGATTGAAAAAGGCATTGATGTACACAAAAAAGATCAGTATCAAAACACAGCTTTAAGTATGGCGTCGGACAAAAATGAAGCAGAACTGGTCAAAATGTTAGTTGAACATGGGGCAGGTTACTTAACTCGTTTTTCCTTTTCAGATTCAGACGCAAAACTCATTAGAAGTGCAAGAAAGGGTGATCTCGCAGGAATAATGATCGCCCTTTCTGCTGGTGCCGATATCAATTCTGAAAGTAGCGCAGGTCAAACAGCGTTGATTGAGGCGTTTGAGGGGGTTTTTGGTCAAATTACTGAACAGAAATACCTCGCCGTCATTAAGGCTCTGATTGAAAACGGTGCTGATATTCATGCTCGCGACAACTATGGTTATACCGTTCTGGAACGGGCATCCTCTAATGGCCGCCTTGAAGTGGTAAAACTACTTATTAATACTGGAGCAGAGGTTTATATCAATGGCGCTTTAGTTGCGGCCTCTCTCTCTGGTCATATTGACGTTGTTGATTTTTTAATTAAACAATCTGGCGCTGATATTAATATTCAAGATAGCCGTGGCAATACCGCTCTATCACAAGCCGCATGGAAAGGTCACGTCGATATTGTTGAACTGCTGATCGAAAAAGGCGCGGATGTAAATATAAAAAACAGTCAAAGATATACAGCGCTGATGACATCGATAGAAGAAGATCAGCCTTTAGTAGCCATACGGTTAATTGAACATGGTGCGACAATGAATGAAAAATATAGGCTAGGCAAAAACGATGGCAGGACGATTTTAATGGAGGCTATCCATAAAGGATATTTTGACGTTGTCGAACTTTTAATAACACAAGGTGTAGACCTAAATGGCAAAGACAACAACGGTACAACCGCATTACTTATGGACGCCATTTATGAGGGAAGAACCCACACGCCATCTTTGTACAAATTGGGTTATAGTTCAACGTTACTTGCTCAATATGAGCAACTTTTCCCAGGCATCGAAAAAGCCGTTCATCAAAGGCAACGTGATCAATCCATTGATTTTCAAGCTTTACCAGGTCTTGCTAGAGCTCTGATTGAACATGGCGCGAATAAGCAATTAAAAGACCAAGACGGCAATACAGCACTGATCAAAGCGTGCGCTAATGGCCATCTTGAACTGGCTCAATTTCTTATAGATAACGGTGTCGATATAAATGCAAAAAACAAAGAAGGTAATACGGCTCTAACGATTGCTGAAGCAGCAGACCACGCTAGTGAGATGGTCAACATTCTTGCTAAAGCCGGTGCTAAGCGATAACCGCTCACCTCTATTCGTTTCACTAATACGCTTTAATACCAAACTTTCTTAATGCGTAAGGAAGGATTTGATCCAGTTTATTTATTTCATCCTCTTCAATTTGAATAAGATTAAAACCGTAATTGGAATAAATGGCGATTTTTTCTTGCTTGGCACTTGAATCAATTGGGCCAGTGTCTGTGCCCCAATACTGAATGTAAACTTTGCCACTTGGCAGATAAAAATCACTGTAGACTTGTTCTTCTATCGGTAGTTTCCGCTCATAAGCATGGACGATCCCTGCCAAATAAAGCCAATTATCAATCAACAATTCACCTGTTGAGCGAACATAATGGCCATCAGATGTGCGGTGTTTCGCTTCAAATTTTTGTTTGAAGCGAGAGAAAGATTTATCGGTCGATAGCATATCAGAGTCTACGCCCATAAATTCTTTGACTGAATGGCTAAAATTGCGGTTTTTCAGAATAGTGTCATGCCAAACGGTAAATAAATTTTCAGAGGCTTTATCTTGGCGTTGTTCACCACCTACTCTCAATCCTAACTCTGTAATTCGCCAGCCGTCTGAATCCCGGTTTATCCAGCCTAATTCATTAAAAATTTGATTTATCTTCTTAGCATTTAAACCGTACTTTTCACCTAGCTGTGTTGCTGTATATCGTTCACCGTTGCTCAATGCTTTATTTATGATCAGGTCAACCGGCCACACTATAAATTGGCCGTATTTATTATGTGTAACGTATTCTCCACCAAACTCTCGACCTAAATCTGTCAGTAGCCATTTATTATCATGCCGAACAATATAACCGTACTGATTTAATTTAGAAAATAGAGCTTTCAAATCTTCATCGTTTTGTTTGGCTAAGTTGGTGGTGGATATTTTTTCAGACATAAATGGCTTCCGAAATGAACTCACAGTTAATTAGATTACTTGCCAATTTTTAGGACATAACTGTCACTACCTAGGGTTCAGGTTAGTTAGCATCCTTAAAAACTGGCACTATTAATCAATAAGTGTAACCCAATACTCACCGCGTATCCCACGGTAATTATTGGTGTCCATTTTAAATGGCCAAAAAATGTATATTTACCATGAGCCGCTCCCATTAGTGCCACGCCTGCAGCAGAACCAATAGAAAGCATACTGCCACCAACGCCAGCAGTCAGTGTGACCAGTAACCAGTTACCTAAAGACATATCGGGTTGCATAGAAAGAACAGCAAACATAACGGGTATGTTATCCACTATGGCAGAAAGAAATCCGACAACAACGTTGGCTAGTACTGGATCCCATTGGGTGTACATTAGATCAGATACTACTCCTAAGTAACCGAGTAAGCTTAATCCTCCCACACTCATCACAACACCGTAGAAAAACAGTAAAGTATCCCACTCGGCATGTGAAACGCGACTAAACACGTCAAAAGGAACAATCGAGCCTATTCTTTTTAATGCGGCTTCGTCATGTGCTGCGAGTGCTTTGGCTTTTTTGAGTGCGATAGATTTAGGTAAGGTTTTACGTAAGAAATAGCCAAAAAATTGCAGGTAAGCGAGGCCCATCATCATGCCGATAACGGGAGGGAAATGTAAAATGCCATGAAAGCCGACGGCCGTTAATATGGTTAGTAAAAAGAGCCCTATAATGCGTTTGCCTCCTCGTTTCATTTCTACATACTCCTGAATCGATTCAGGTTGTTGTTTAGGGACGAAAAAGGACATTACAATAGCCGGTACCAAATAGTTGGCAACAGAAGGAATAAATAGGCTTAAAAACTGACTGAATGACACTAACCCTGCTTGCCATACCATCAAGGTGGTAATGTCACCAAATGGACTAAAAGCGCCACCAGCGTTGGCTGCAATGACAATATTGATACAGGCGATATTAATGAACTTGGTATTATTGCCTCCTACTTTCATTATCACGGCACACATTAATAACGCTGTGGTTAAGTTATCAGCGATAGGGGAGATGAAAAATGCCAGAACGCCTGTTAACCAGAAAAGGGTTCTTAAATTAAACCCTTTACTTAACATCCACGATCTTAATACATCGAATATTCGTCTCTCTTCCATAGCACTGATATAAGTCATGGCGACCAGTAAAAACAACAGTAATTCTGCATATTCTAATAGGTTGTGCTCAATGGCTTGTTTGGCGATGTCAATCTGCCCATGTTGTTGATAAACATAACCAATCATTATCCATATTAGGCCTGCGGCTAATAATACCGGCTTGGATTTTCTTAATTGCAGATACTCTTCTGCCATCACAAGACAGTAAGCTAAGGCAAATATAAACAGCGCGGCATAACCAACAGTAGAGGTGGTTAAGCCTGTTATCACAGGATTAGAAGGATCTGTCGCGTTAGCAGAAAAAGAACACAATATAAAAAGTAGAGTAAGAAAAGTATGATTGTATTTCATTGACTTGTTATCTCCCATACAAATAAATTTGCTGATAGTGTAGACAACAATAAATAAACTTCAGGTAACAATTTATTAACTTGTGGAAGTGAAACAGTTAACGATAAAAAAATATCTTGATATGTGAGGTGGAGCGATTTATTTCTCCATGGTTGTATCTGACTAGATAGGCATTACTCTATTCTTACCTAATTTTTTTGCTTTATACAATTGTTGATCTGCGCTGTCTATCAAGGAAATAGGATTTTCACCCTCTGTAAATAATGAGACACCGAAAGAAGCGGACATATTTTTTACTTTCTTGCCTGAACGTTTGTCTGTTACGGTAATTTTTTCTATTGAACGACGCACAGTTTCGGCAAATTGACGAGCGATTGGTAAGGTTTTATTAGGAACAAGTATGGCAAACTCTTCTCCTCCATAGCGATAAGCTGCGATACCTTCACGGCAGCTACTTTGTAATTTTTTCGCTATTGCTTTAATTACCATGTCGCCAAAAATATGGCCATAATCGTCATTTAAGTTTTTAAAGTTGTCGATGTCTATCAATATCAGGCAAAGTGGGTACGATTGTTTTGAAGAACAGTAAGCTGCAATATCTTTATCAAAAGCACCTCGGTTTAATAATCCCGATAAACTATCTCGTAGTGCGTCTTTTTGTACTTGTTCTAACTTCTCTTTGAGACTCGATATCTCATTACTTGCTGCATTGAGTTGATCGTTAAAATAGCTGGTGGAGTTTTTGATCGCTTTTGATTCTTTGACAAAGTTATGTACTAAGCGCAGTAACTCATCAAATGTCAGCCCTTCATCGTCAATTTTTTCAAGATCAGAAAAGCTCTTTTCTATTGATTTTTCGAAAGTTGATGTGTCTTCAAGTGTATCTTGCATAGAAAGAAATATTTCGTTAGCCAATATTTCTAAGTTGCATTTTAACTCGCTCACATCCGATTCGGTTTTACCCGCAATGTATGTCTGGTAGAGGTCTTCATTATGGCTAGGTAAACATAAACCATATTCAGAAATGATCCCATCCAACTGTTGATTTAATTTTGGTTGTGACTGTTCTACATAGGTGTACCACAAAGCATAGTTTGGCGGAGTAGTTGGCACCTGATTCTTGATCATTAATGGCACAGCAGCTCTAAGTATTTCAGCTGCTTTTTGGAAGTCTTCTTTAATCATTGGTAAACCAAATTGCTTAGAAAATCATTTAATTGTTGTTAGCTATAATGGTAGCGAATTTATTTAAAATTTTCTTGTTTGTTTGCGGATTTTTTAACATAAACAAGTTTTTCGCTTGAAAATTTTAGATAGGAATAAAGAACGTCAAAGGGAAATCATACCCTTTGACGTTCTTTATGAGTTAAATCTACTATTTATTCTAATGAGCCGAAAGTAAATCGTCTAAATTAATTGGCTTAATGATCTAAGTAGAGATAGTTCTGCCAACTTTTCATCCGTATTAACATTTTTCGCATTAACGAAACATGCTCTAAATGATCTGAATAAACGGCGATTTCTGCTGCGCTACCAAGAGGAAGTCCATATTGCGACATATCATCATTAATTTTAAGCTTCACCATCAAACGTCCTTGAGTATTTATCGCACTGGTTCCCAATAGTGTTCCTCTTGCTTGGAACTGCCCTTCAGCAATTGCAGGTAGAGTCTCTATTACCTCCCCAGTAAATACTTTGCCTGGTAACGCTCTAAAGATAAAGTCAGCTTCGTATCCAGGCTTTAACCGTTGAGAGGAGTTTTGTCTAAATGCGCCAATGTAATACCTTTCTTCCGAATGGACAAAAGTCATAGCTGGTGCCAATGGTAAAGGTACTGCCATCATGCCGGGTCTCAATGCCAGTTGAGAAACATAACCATCGGTTGGCGCATGAACAACGGTTTCATCCAGTTTAAATTGAGCTTGTTCCAAATCCGCGCTTGCTCTTGCAACATTGGTATTGACACCGTTTATTTGTGATTCAAACGCTAACTTGGTTTGGTTCTCATTGGCTTTGGCTGCCGCTACGGCGGCTTCAGCGGCTAAATAAGATTGGCGACGGGTATCAACTTGTTGAGTTGTGAATGCGCCTTTTTTATAACCAGATTGATAGCGTTGGTATTCTCGTTCTAATTTATCTCGTTGCGCTTCGGCTTGTAGACTTGCCGCTTGTGCGCCACGGTAAATAGATTCTAGTTGCAACACATTTTGTTCCGCTGCCGCTAATTGTGCCTGTTTGTTGATTACATCAGCTTGAAAAGGTGTTGGATCTATCTTGAATAAAATATCGCCTTTTTTGAGCGGTTGGTTAGGTACAACGTTTACTTCAATTACCTTTCCTCGCACACTCGGTACGATTGGTGTTGTACTGAATATTTGCCCACCAATGGATGTGTACGGGTGATTAAAGTTCATCGCTAAAACCATCGAGCCAACAATAACTACGCCGCCAAGAACAGCGGTTGGAATGGTCCACTTATTTTTAGGTATCCGAAAAATTTTGAATATAGCAATACAAAATGCGGTATAAGTTAGTATTAATAACGTTTCCATTGATTCTATTTCTCCTCGTCAGTGGCAGTAGTCGCCTGTTGAGGGGAGAGAGGTGTTGAACGGTTTTCTTTTTCTTTTAACTGCTTAACTTCAGTTTGAAGATGAGAGATTTGTTCGGTTAAATGGGTTATTTTGTGTTCTAAATCGTGTTGTTCATTGGCCAATTTAGTAAACCCCCAACCTCTATCATCGCGCCATAGCGTCGCCCATATCCATAGGAATGGCCATAGAGCATGAAGGGTAAATAGACTTACCCAACCGGATACATGAATGGCATCTTGGTGAGGATGGTTACGTTCTTTGGCTATTTCATAAGGAATATCGTGAATAACGATAATTCCATAGAAGACAATCAAAACAACACATATTAGCGTCACTAGTGCGACATACTCTAGCATTGGTTATTCCTTGTAGTAGTCAATATATAGTCACATTCTCTTTAGTATATATAATGTGTTACGAGCATGTTTTAGTTTAACAGATAAAAATTGATTATTAATAGGTTATAAATAAAACATATGCAACTATTATAAATGCAATTCTCAAGTAATAAGGAAATAACTTGCAATATATTGGAGAAATAGCCGCGATATCTGCCGCTTTAGTTTGGGCGGTCGCAACGTGGATTTATAGTCAGTTTAGTCATCAATTTAGTGCCATGCATATGAATGTAGTAAAAGGTGTGACTGCGTCAATGATGATGCTGCTTGTTCTGCCTGTTTTACCGTTACCTGAATTGAGCTTAAGTCAGAACCATTTTTATGTCTTAGCCATATCAGGAATTATTGGTATTGCGATTGGCGATAGTGCTTACTTTTCCTCATTGAGAAGAATAGGAGCTAATAAAACGTTGTTGTTGGAGTCTCTTGCTCCTCCATTGTCCGGTGTATTGGCGTTAGTTGCCTTAGGCAGTACATTAAGTGGTCAAAGTTGGTTGGGCGTTGTAATTACAACACTAGCTGTGACGTTTGTTGTCTTTCAACCTAGTGTAGATAATCAACCCACGTCAATGTCTGGGATAGGTTACGGTTTGCTTGCAAGTGTTTGCCAAGCAACCGGCGTGGTTATTTCTCATTACGCATTGGTGGCAGGAGACGTTCCGCCTTTATTGGGCGCACTTATTCGTTTGAGTATTGGTGTTTTTGCTGTGATGATTGTTATTGGCTTTACGGAACGTAAACCTATTAAGTCAATCTTGACTAAGCTGAATGGGTTATCTGGTCGAGATAAAAAGTGGTTATTAGCGGCTATTTTTGTCGGAACGTTCTTAGCTTTGTGGTTACAACAAATTGCATTAAAACATGCAAACCCCGCGATTGCTCAAACACTGATCGCTACCAGCCCATTATTTATTCTTATTATTTATGCGTTTAAAGGGGAAATGGTAACTAAGAAAAGCATCTTAGGGACCCTTTTTGCGTTGTTCGGTATTTCTTTATTTTTTCTGTAGATTTTTGCTAATGAACAAATTGACGTTCAAGAGCGAGAGAGTCTATTTAACAAAAGGATTTTTTGATCAAAATGGTTTCATTTATTACAGCACAAGACGTAGAAGATCGTTTGTCGTGGAGCGAACTTTGCAAAGCTTTCGATGCAGGGCATAAGGTGGCAAGAGCCGATATTGATGATATTTTGTTTAAGCATCAAGATAACGCATTACTCAGTCGAGCGGCATGGATAAAAGGTAAAGGAATAGGTGTTAAGTCCGCGACTGTGTTTCCGGGTAACGCAAAACGCAACCCAAGCATGCCAAGTGTACATGCTGTTTTTACTTTATTTGATGATCAAACGGGTGTTCCGTTGGCTTTCATTGATGGCAACCTAGTGATTAAATGGAAAACGGCTGGTGACTCTGCTTTTGGAGCGAAGTTACTTGCTCGGCCAGATAGCAAGATATTAACCGTTGTTGGTGCAGGAGCGGTTGCATCCTCTGTGATTGATGCATTTCGGGCGCTATTCCCTCAATTGGAAAAGGTTCAGATTTGGAATCGAACATTTGAGAAAGCCCAAGAATTAGCTGAGCATAAAGGAGCTGTTGCAATTAGAGATTTGCCAACGTCTCTCGCAAATGCTGATATTGTGTCGTGTTCAACTATGTCGACTTCGCCTTTAATTATGGGTGACTGGATTAAACCTGGAACTCATGTTGATTTGATTGGCGCATATCGCCCGGATATGCGTGAAGCGGATGATACGTTGTTAAGTAAATCGAGCATCTTTGTTGATGCGCGAGAAACCGCTATTTATGATATTGGTGAATTGGCGATCCCTATAAACAATGGGACAATAACAGAAGAAGCTATTGGGGCAGATTTTTACCAATTATGCCGTGGTGCAAAGGGACGTCAATCACAACAAGAGATTACACTGTTTAAGAATGGTGGTGGCGCGCACTTAGATTTAATGACCGCACTATATGTGCTCGATTGCTATAAAATCTAGTATTAAAAATTGACCAATAAAACCTCTTTAATTTGCACAAGTTAATGCTGATGCTATAAAGATAGGGTGAATCTCTCTTCATCACACCTATTTTGCATAGATGGGTAAAGCATTATTGGTGATCATTTCTCTTACTGATAAGTGGGTATGGATATCTTTTACACTGGCTAGTTTATGCAGCTTTCTGGTAAAAGCTTCATAGCCCGCTAAATCAGCGGTTACTACTTCTAACAAATAATCATACCCGCCAGAAACAATGTGGCCGTTGATCACTTCTGGCCAATTAGAGAGTGCCTGCTCAAAGGTTGTAATCGATTCCTCTTGATGGTTGTTAAGGCTCACTTCAACAAAAAAAGTCAGCGATATTCCAACTTGTTGTTTGTTTAGGTTAGCCTGGTAGCCTTCTATAAAACCTTCGTCTTCAAGCCGCTTTAAACGTCTAGCGCATGGAGACGGTGATAAACCAACCCGTTCGGACAACTCCGCTGTGGAGAGTCGCCCTTCTTTTTGAATGATTTCAAGTATATGGCGATCTATTCTATTCATGATTTTCCTTTTTGATGGTAAGTATCAAATTTTGTATTTTAATTGGTGGAATTCGCTAATATTACCATTATTAAGCGTGTTATCGCTGATTTAATGCGCTTGATTTAATAGATAATCCTATAATAGTTAATGAATAATAGGAATTAGTTTCCATGGATAAGGTGATACACTCAGTACTGAATAAACCCCGCTCTCATTCGATTTCCCCATTAACTAAGGGATATCTAATAATGGCACTGGTGCTATTGATATGGTCTGGCTTTGCTCTTACGACTCGTGCGATTGGTGGTTCACTTCTTACTATTGCTGATGTATCGCTGATCCGGTTTTTTGTGCCTTTGGTACTACTTACCCCGTTAATACCCTCACACTTTAACGAGATAAAAAAGATAAAAATCTCTGATATATTGTTCATTATTCTTGGTGGTGTTCCGTTTCTTTTTTTAGCCGCACTCGGTGCTAACAACGCACCCACCGCGTATGTCGGTACTATATTAGCCGGTACTTCACCTTTGTTCGTCGCACTATTATCCTATGTTCTATATCGGCAAAAAATTTCGTCAAAAAGAGCGTTCACTTTATCATTAATTCTTGTTGGTGTGGTTATTATGGTCAAGGGACATAGTGGCCATATTCCTGATGATATGATGGTTGGTGTCGGATATTTGTTCTGTGCAGCTTTGGTGTGGGCTGGGTACACTATTGGTTTAAAGCGTGTCGAACTTAGTTGTTTTTCTATAGCGATTGTTGTTTCTTATCTGTCCTTTTTTATTACGCTAGGTTTAGTTTTCTCTGGTATAGCCTCATCAAACTTTGGCGTTTTTAGCATGGAGGATGCCTTGCCCTTTATATTGATTCAAGGTTTAGGGGTAGGGGTACTGGCGACTATTGGGTTTTCTTATGTTGTCAGCCAATTAGGCTCTGCACGAGCGTCTATAGTGGGGTCAATCTCACCTGGTTTAACCGCTTTACTTGCAGTACCTATCTTCAATGAAGCGTTATCTGCTGCTATTATATTTGGGCTTGCCCTAACTATTCTTGGAGTTTTATTATCGAATCGCACCTAATATGTCACTTTTTTGACTGAGGCTTTTAAAAAATTGGAGAGATAATCAATGAAGTTTAATTTTAATCTTGAAGATGCCAGTCAAATTTTTGTTGGTGCTTTTGCTTTGGCTGTCCCTATTTCTTTTTCAGAAGAGGCATGGCGATTAGGAGAAGTTCTCCCTATAACCAATTTATTGATGTTATTTATTTTATCGATAACGTTTTTGGCGTTATACACTTATGAAAGTGTCTTTCAAAGAGATGTTCTTAGTAGAAAGGGCGTGTTTCTGTTTCGTATTGTCGTGGCATACTTAATGGCTGCCTTAGTGGTCACTTTAGTGCTATTTTGTATTGATAAACTGCCTTTTTCTACCGACCCTTGGGTAGCAGTTAAACGTATTATCGTGATTACTATGCCAGCTTCGATGGGGGCTATCGTAGTTGATAGTTTTGACAAAGAATAAATATAAATGTCTCAACTGCATATTGGACAGCAGTGAAGATGTGCTGACCACAATAGAGTAAGCGCATTATTATACTTCAACATAGACTCGGTTACGACCACTGGCTTTAGCTCTATAAAGCGCTTTGTCTGCACGATAAAACGTCCTTTGAGTATTTTCTTTGTCGCGATGAAGCGTTATTCCTACACTGACAGTTAATCCACGTTCACCTAATATTGATTGCCAATTATAGTTATAGATACGTTCACGGTATTGTTCGGCGTGCATTTCCGCTCTCTCAATCGTCGCATGTTCTAATATAACTAGAAACTCTTCTCCACCAAAGCGAACACAAGAGGCACCTCTAAATCTGAAATAAGATTTTAGTTCAGCAGAGACGCAAGCAATGGCTTTATCACCAATTAAGTGGCTTAGTTCATCGTTGATTGATTTAAAATGATCAATATCGATAACCAAAAAAGCAAAAGGTGTGTCATGCAATAGCAGATCTTTGAGCTTAACATCTAGCCAGCGGCGATTATGTAAAGAAGTGAGTGGATCGGTAAAAACGTCTTGTTGCAGTTTTGCTACCGCATTTTTCTGATTTTCCGTGGTTTCCTTCAATTCTTTATTTTCTTGCTCTGACATAATTAGCTTAAGTTGCAATTCAAAGCGTGATAAACGTTTCAGTTGCTGATTGCCTAGATCGGTAATAGGGATACTTTTAATCAGATCGGTGGCTACACGATAGCCGAGTTTTTCAAAGGTTAATGCTTTTTTAAATTTGCCTTGATTGCGATAAACATGGCTCATTGAATCGTACAGTTGCTGTAAAAGCAGAGGTGAAGAGGTTTGCTGTATTTTCTTGGTAGTGTTTTTGAGCACTATGTTAGCGTAGTCAACCTTTCCAAGTTCGGTCAAATTGTGCGCTTGTTCTAGGCGAAGCATGCTGGCTAGCCAGTTTGATTGTGAACGGTGTATCAAGTAATGAGCTTTAGTTAATGTAGCAAGTGCAAGGTGATATTCATTGCGGCGACTTAATAACTTCGCTTTATAAAGTATTATTTGTCCGGCCAGTTCTTTTTCACTTACCAAAATGCTTAGTTCTTCACACTCTTGCAGCAGTTCATTGGCTGATGCAATACGATTAAGTGCAATGTAACAAGCCACCATCTTTATTTTACATCTCAGTCTTAATGTACGGCTACTGATAGCATGATCAATGCTTTCTATTTTTTGGTAGTAACGTAGTGCTTTAGTATGGTCACCATAGGCATCACAAAGGTTGCCCATACCTAAAACTGCTACCGCATATTCATCAATAGAACTGTATTCAACCGCCAGTGATGAAAGTTCAATAAATTCTTTTAAAGCATCATCATATAAACCTGCATCTACTAACCGTTCACTTAAACTTGTTTTTATGGTGATGATTTCTTCTACATGATCTGGCAAAGATAATAGGCTTTGAGCATTTTTTAATTCTAATATACTTTGTCGGTGCTGATTGAGTTGGCTGCGGTACTCCGCACTAATTAAAAAACACAGGGCTTTTTCTTTTTGTGACATCGCGACATGGTTGCGTACGTGATCCCACAATATAATCGCCTCTTCTCCTGTAACAGAAGACGGATCGAGTCCTGCGTCTGATACTCTACTTAGAAGCTTATCCATGCTCACTGTCCATTTGTTCTTGTTCTTCAAGCTGTTCTAGGGTGAACGGAAAAGATAAAATATCGTGTAACACTGCTACAGGTATTTTTCCTGTTAATCCTCGTCTTTTCCATGGATAGTTATTGAGAGTTTGCACAAAAAAATCAAACAATTCTTCTGCTTGTTTTCCTTTCTCCGCGATCAACATGCCGATACGATCTTCACTTAGGCGAGAGATTAGATCATTACGATTGCATAGACATTGTGCTATCTCGATACAAACTTCAAGGTAAGCTGTGTCTTCATGTTTAATAAGAATAATGGCATGAGTTGAGGCGGTAAGCTCACTCTTAAATAATACCATTTGCTCCCACCAATAGGTTTCAGAGACAAGGATTGAATAGCCTTTTTCACCGTGATGGAATTCAACTTGGCGTTTAATCCTATTGATTAACTTTTGTGCACGGTTATCAAGTTGTCGCTTGGAGGTTCTCGCTTTATCCATACCAAGCCGATTGGTTTGATCTTTAAGCAATTTAATGGAATGTTGTCGATATTTTTGGAAAGAGTCTAATGCTTCTTCAAATTGACCTTGTTTTTCTGCGACCACAGACTGTTGAAAGCAAATCTGTGCGAGTAAATCTGCATTGTGAAATTCTTTCGCTGCTTGCTCTGCGTTAGATAACAGTTGTTTGGCTTCGCTTATATTCTCTCTAATTAACTCAAGTCTAGCTCGACTAATATAGGCTTGAGTTTGTAACCAGTAGAGGTTGTGTTTCATTGCTAAGTCGTACGCCTTCAATGTTGCTTCTTCGGCGTTCTTTACTCGTTCCAAGCCAAGTAGAGCAAGACCTCTGTATTCCCAAATCTCAGCTTTCCATGTGGCATTACTGTTATGTTTAAGCACTTCTTCTGCTGCATCAAGTACCGAAAGCATCTCAATGTAATTGTTAAGTAGGTAGAAGTCTCTAGCCAGTAGGATTCTTGCTCGTCCTTCTAACGAATCAATTCGAGCGATATTGGCAACATTGACAGCAAGAGAGTGAGTAGACATAGCCAGTTTATGTTCATTGGTGATTCGCCAAACATTACCTAACCCAATTAAACTCTCAATTTCGATAACGGTTTCACCCACCAATGCTGCTTGCTCAAGCGCATTAATCCAAAATTGTTGCGCTGAATAATATTTAGACTGCCCCCAGAACTGCAAAGCGTGTACATGTAATATTTCGGGAAGGAATTGGTCAGTATCTAATTTATTT
Source organism: Vibrio sp. TH_r3 (assembly GCF_033101115.1). Lineage (NCBI taxonomy): Bacteria > Pseudomonadati > Pseudomonadota > Gammaproteobacteria > Vibrionales > Vibrionaceae > Vibrio > Vibrio sp. TH_r3. The sequence continues at coordinate 106,013 of NZ_JAWMPW010000010.1, forward strand.
AGTCTTGCGTGCGCATCTCTTATGGTTTTTAAGCCTTGGGTGTAATCTCTCAAATACCATTGGCAGCGCGAAATTAAAATAGAGGCTTTAATTCCGCCTTCAGGATAGAATATTTGATCAGCACGCGCGAGTGCTTGCATAGCTGAATTTAAGACAGCATCAGGCTCACTTTCTATTCGATAAGAAAGCTGTTCTATTTCGTTTTCTAATACTGAGTGAGCTCTATCCAAGGCTAAGTCCATGCTGTGAATAACTGATTATCCTACACATTATATGAATACTTTGGAAATAATCACCAATAAAAATGCAATGAATGATTTTTATTTCTATAAAAATCAGTGCCCAATCACATTACACAACCATGTTTACGGACGTTTTTTGCTATTTAACAAATATGTAGTTTTAGGAAAGTAGCTGTTTTAATGTTAGTGGTTGCTCGGTAACTGCCAGTTTTTGTGCCGGTGTTTTTCCGTCTTTGTCCTGATAACAAAGATTATGCCATGCTCTAAATATATCCAGCATAGGGAGTAGGCCTGCCGGTCTTAATTTTCGTCGAGGCTCATTGATAAAGCTGGTGAAGATAAGTTGGAATCGGTCTTGGTAAAATTTAGTATTTCGCACGCTGGCTGTATTGATCCAATGTTGCGCAGAAGGGGCCTCTCCAGCTAGATAACAAATACCTTTACTTGCAGTGCCTTGCGCAGAAATAGCCCAACGATCTTTCCACCAGCCCATATGCACAATATCAACTTTATCGCTAATCAAATGACTATCCCATTGCGGATCTTCTTCTACATAAACTAAATCAATATCTTTACGTTTCATTTTTGCTACACACAAGGATAAGGCCGCAGACCGTAATAATGGATCTTGAGGCAGATAAATAGACATTGGTTTAGTAGGATCACATAGGTCAAATATCTGCATGAAATGTGCATAAGAAGTATAAGGAGCACGTATTAATGCGCCTTTGGACGGATAGTTGAATTGTGCCATATTGCCCATTGGATCTTCCACATTGCTGCGTGTCAGTATGATCTTATATTTCTCATCAATACGTTTTAATAGGTCCTGAGAGGTGACTTCAATATTCACATTGGCTTCAGGTAAATAGTGTTTAGAAATATGGCGAGTAGGGCAAGAATATGGGTCATGATCAATGGGACCACAAGGTTCTTCATCTGCGGAATAGTTGATATGTTGAGAAAGAATATAGCCCGATTCTGCCTCACCGGTCGCAAACCATAACACGCCGTTATTACTGTTCGGTTGGAGTGGCATAAAATGTGACGCGAATTGATAGTTTTCAGCGTGATTCACCCAACGGGCATCAAACATGGCTAATTTTCGGCGACATCGACTGGCGATGTGATTTACATGGTCGTAAAAGGTTTTTGGGTTGACTTGTAATTTTCGGCAAATATCTTTGACTGAAAAGCCAGTAAATAAAAGTGCAAGGACACTTTCCTGAAATGATAGCTTGGCGTTGTTACCGGACCATTTATCAACAAAAGTCGATTGGCAATTTTTACAGCGATAGCGCTGCCTATCTCCACTGTAACCAAAAGCATGATATAAATTTTTGTTCGTATGTACTGATTTACCAAAGCTACTACATTCCGGGTGGGAACAAGCGGCGAGGCCGTCATTATGAACGATGCGTAATCGCTTCAGTTCGTTTACGACCTCTTGATTATTAAGCAAGGGGGGGAAAGAACCACATTCGCGACAGACCATCGTAGGACGCTTGGGGTTTACGTGTTGTAGCACATATCGTTCTACATCACTCAATCCAAAGTTATCACACGCCAATGTTTTACAAAAGTTGAGTTGTAAGCCATTTGCGTCTTTAGGTAGCCTGTCGTTTGACACGATCTCCCCCTTAAAATATTTTCGCTGTCAGCTTGCGATGAATCACTACTAATAGTGATAAATAAACGTTATCTGCTAACAATTAGAAATTAACGGCTAAAACTAAAGATTAATGGCTGTCTCAAGTGCAACCGTCATCATATCGTTAAACGACTTTTGACGATCTTCAGAGCTTAGCTTTTCGCCACGAATAATATGATCAGATACAGTAAGAATAGTAAGCGCTTTAGCGTTAAGATCAGCAGCCACACCATAGATTCCTGCGGCTTCCATATCGACACCTAAAATACCCAGTTTTTCCATTTTCTGGAAAATATCCGCTTCAGGGGAATAGAATAAATCGGCTGAAAAAACGTTGCCCACTTTTACTGGTACTTCTTGAATACGAGCTTGTTTTACTGCTTCCTCTAACAAGCCGTAATCAGCAATAGCAGCAAAATCATGGTCATTGAAGCGGATACGGTTAACTTTAGAATCTGTTGACGCACCCATACCAATGACGACATCCATTAAGTTGACATCATCACGTACAGCACCACAGCTACCCACTCGAATGACATTTTTCACACCAAATTCTGCGATAAGTTCATGAACATAAATACAGCATGAAGGTATGCCCATTCCGTGTCCCATTACCGATACTTTTTTGCCTTTGTAACTGCCAGTGTAACCAAACATATTACGAACGTCGCATACTTGCTTTACATCCTCTAAGAAGGTTTCAGCAATGTATTTGGCTCGAAGAGGGTCGCCTGGCATTAATACTGTTTCTGCAAAATCACCGGGTTGAGCGTTAATGTGTGGGGTAGCCATGTTGATATCTCCAAGTTAAGCGACAAAAAGCGATATGCTTTTTTTATTACTAAATATGTTGAGTTTATTGATGCTTCTATTAGCAATATTAATGCTTATAAAGTGGCTTACTTGTGACGTAAGTCTTATTTTTTTATGGATTGTTAGTTTGGAGGGTATTTAATAACTAATTCTGTTGAAGTCGCGATAGCAATCGATTTACTGGTGGTTTAGCCATGATCCGATACTTCAACGCAAACAACATTGAGCTATTTAATCTGTTTTTTTGATCTATTTTCTTTACACTGTTGGCTGTTCGCTATAAATAAAAATAGAGATAAAAATGATTGAAAGAAAAGAAACCAAGCAACGAATGAGTCGAGCAGTGATCCACAACGGCACCGTTTATTTTTGTGGTCAGGTAGCAAAAGATTCCACGCAAGGCATTAAGCACCAAACAGAAACTATGCTTGAGAAGGTGGATGAACTATTGGCAAGTGTTGGTTCTTGTCGAGAAAAACTTTTATCGGCCACTATCTACGTAAAAAGTATGGATGATTTTTCAGAAATGAATGCGGTTTGGGATAACTGGGTACCAGAAGGTCACGCACCCGCTAGAGCTTGTGTTCAAGCACAAATGGCCAGAGAAGAACTGCTGGTTGAAATTTCGGTTGTTGCCGCTGTTTAATTTATAGATGCCTAATCGGTAAACGGAATGGGTAAGCTTGCAAGTGACTAGTTTCAGAACTATTCACTTGCACTAATCACTTTGATTCAAAGAGTTAAAATTCTCGGTTTATTTTTTCTAGGCATTCAATAAGCACCTTTTCATTAGTCGATGTAATATCACGAGTTAAATCACGCACCAAATCAAGATGTAATTGGTTATGCTGCGCATGCAGCTCATTTCCATCCTTAGTTAATTTGACGACGATAGCACGTCGGTCATCAGGGTGTGCACAACGATCAATCATGCCTGCCATCACCAACTTATCAACCTGAACGGTTAAGGTTCCTGTTGTTATTCCCAATTTTTCCGCGAGCTCTTTCATACGTAAAGGCCCGTGACTACCTAAAACTTCGATGGTGTGAACTTGAGCCAAAGAGTATCCAGTGTCTTTCACCACAGATTGTTCCCATGATGACATTTTGTCGTAAAACTCGGTGAGTAATCGATTCAGCGCAGTCAGTTCATTCATTCAGATTTAACATTATGTAGTTCTACAGTGAGGTGATTAATCCTATCAAAATTAGACAGCATTTGCCTATAGTCATCGATAGTTTTACTCTTTTGCGAGCATAATATAAGGCTTGCAGCATAATGATCAGCGCTCACTTTCCAAATATGTAAGTCAATAATGTCGGCGTACGGTGCCAATGTAGCAATAATGGCCTGTTGGTATTCTTTGTCGATAGAGTTATCTAACAGTATTGGGCTTGTTTGTTGCAGTAGGCCTATTGCCCATTTAGTTATCACGATGGCTCCCACCATCCCCATTACTGCATCTAGCCAATTCCAACCCACATATTTGCCCACTATTAGGGCAACAATTGCCAAAACAGAGGTGAGAGTATCGGCCAAAACATGCATATAAGCAGCCCTCAGATTGTGGTCTTGGTGGCTGTGCTTGTGATTATGACCATGGTTATGCTTGTGTGAACTATCCTTATGCAGACAATCGCTATGTGGACTATCGTTTTGTGAACTATCGCTATGAAGAAGCAACATGCTGATAAAATTAACAATTAACCCAACAATCGCAACCATAATCGCTTCATCAAAACGAATATCTTGAGGTGAAAATAGACGAACCACGGAATCAAAAAGCATCATTAACGCTACAATACCCAGAGCAATAGCGCTACTGAACCCACCAAGCACACTCACTTTTCCTGTCCCGAAACAAAAACGCTCATTATGAGCGTTACGTTTGGCATAACGGTAGGTAAATAAAGTGATACAAAAAGCCGCCGCATGAGTACCCATATGCCATCCATCGGCGAGTAAAGCCATGGATCCAAAAAGGTTACCTGAGATAATTTCAGCAACCATAGCTGCAACGGTGAGAATAAGTACGTAAATAGTACGTTTTTCTCCTTGAGTATTGTGGGACGTAAACTGGTGTGAATGTTTTAAATGGGACAAGGATGGGCTAGACATATAAATTAACGCCATATAGTTTGATAATCATTTTATTTGACTATCAAACTATATGTTAGTCAAGGTAAATTGCCTATTACTTATCTAATAGCGGCATGGTTACATGACTAATAATTACCTCTTTCTAAAACGCTCAAAAAACAATACGAATATTAATAATGCTCGAATGAAAGTTAAATGATTGAAGCGATTATTACTTGCCTCGCTTTTGGCCGGATTGGACGATGTTTTTGTTAGCTAAACAGAACGTATTTTGTATTTTTTCTTTATATTACAATTAGTTTTCTATTTTTATTTTACAAATCATGTTGTGAGTTTTAGT